>NZ_JBFRCK010000069.1:0-13461 GCF_040965775.1 Paraburkholderia sp. BR10954 | reverse complement strand
AGCGTCAGATACGGCGCCGCGAAACTCCATTCCTCATCCGACACATCTGTCGGATACCCTTTGCGGTCGGTTCTTTTCATCCCGCCAGGATACCAGGTCTCAATCGAAGTTCCTAACACGCTCTAATGCGACACAACCTTGCTGGCTGCGATAGGCCTCGGTAGGCAAGAAGTGGGGAAGGCCGCACTTATGCAGTTCGGTCCATCAATTCGGACTGAATGGTCATAGCCGTGAAAAGTGAGGCGTCCACGGGCAGATCGCCAAACGCGACCTGACAAAGAAGATAATTCGCCCTGGCCTCTTCCAACTGATCAAGCAGAGTTCGCCGCACAAAAGCCGCTGTTCCTACTACACACAATTCACTCTCTCTTGCTGCGTCTAAATTCAGTGGCAGATTTGGTGGAAGGGGAATCGCATTGAGGTCGTACAGGTATTTGAAGTTTTTAAGCCATCGCTCGAAAGCAGGTGCCGCGAGCGAATATGCATGACTGGCAGATTGACCGACCACAATCATGCGAAGCAACCCGACAAAGGATGGTTGGCCGTCGGTGCCCGTCTTGTATCTTTCCTCGGCACGGTATTCGTCAGTAATCTTGCGAACAAACGAAGCAGGTCCTACGGATGCTATGTTTGCGCCGTTTGCAGCGGCCCAGCGGGCGGACTCGGGTCGATTGGTGGCTATCCATGTCGGCGGGTGCGGCTGTTGATGGGGCCTCAGTGTCAAAGGGACATTGTCTAGCTGAAAATGGTGACCCCGATAGGAAAGGGCACCCCCCTCATCGCCTCCATCAGAATCTCGCTGGCTTCGAGATAGCGTGCTGGCACCGTGTCCGCATCGATCCCGAAGTAACTTAGCTCGAGCGGAAGGCATCCGCGCCCCATGCCCATCTCGACCCTACCACCGCTCAAGTGGTCAAGCATGCAGATCTCTTCAAACGCACGTAGCGGATGATTAAGGCTCAGGAGCATCACCAGGGGCCGAGACGAAGTCCCCGGGTGCGCTGTGCGACGCTCGACAAAAAGAGATTCGGCGATGGGCTCCTTCCATGCGGCGAACAATGGTGCTCCGCGAGATGGTAAGCGTAAAAACCTAGTCGGTCATACGCTTCCGCCAGCGTAAGGCGGTCCGCGTATTGTCGTCGAATGGTGCTTCCGTCCTCGTCCAAATGATCGAAAATGCCAAAGGCTAGCTTAGAAGATAAGGCGTATCTCATCAAATTTTCTCCAACTTACACCCAGGTACCGGTCTTAATGAGGTCAATTACGACTTGCTGGCGCGATTGCCCTTTTGGTCGTCGCGCTCCAGTCCATAGACATCACCCTCAAGCTCCCTCGCTTCAGCCTGCACTCCGCTGACGAGGTCGAGATTCTCGGCGGTCAGGGCGAGACCGGAGATCGCGACGTTCGAGGCGAGAGCCGCTGAAGAGGTGAAGATTCAATACTGCGGCACCGCTGGCCAGGGTAAAGCAGGCATGTGTTGCGCTCGCAACGATCGTCGCAATCCAGACACCCGTCTGTATGCCCTGGATGTACAGGGCCTGGCCACTCAGCGTGTCGGCCAGGGCGTGCTGCCAGTGGCTCTCCGCCTGAACCTACATGGCCGCCCGCGCCGCACGCACATCTGCCTCAATTCGACCCAGCTCGCCCTGGACCCTCTCCGAGTCGCGCATAGGAACCGGCGCTCGAAGTTGTTGCCGGCCGCTGTGGGCGAGGTCGGCAACATCCGATAACGCGCCCTCGGCGATGCCCAGGCAGACGATCCCCAGAAGCACCGGCTGAAGGTGCCGCCAATCTTGGTATAGCGCGGACCCGGTTCGCATGATTCTCCAGCTGGAAAGTCGAAAAAATTGGCCTCCGGCGCGAATACGTTTTGAAGGGCTACGTGGTGACTGCCGGTACCTCTGAGGCCGAAGGCGTGCCAGGTGTCTTCGATCTGCCAGGCTGATGCCGGCCGGGCGACGCACCGGACCAACGGTGGGCCGGCATCCCCGCCGGCCCAGAGAGAGGTTTTCCGCCTTCCGACATGACACAGATGCCCATCATCCAGTCGGCATGGTGGCAACAACTGGCCAACGGCCGCTGACGCGCCACCCGCGTGGCATTCTCTCGGCGGTGCCTCCGGGGGTGGAGACACTAGCTATGATGACGTCCGACTTGTCCCGGGAACATTAGCTCGTAAGTCTGTCGCGGCAGTCGAGGGCTCATGATGGCCGATGCACTGCCGATCATCGCGGTCCAGCCGACTGAGCCGTCGAGCCGAGCCAACGCGCTGATCACTTCCATCTCCAAGATAAATCCAGCCCCAGTCCGCCACGGCTGCGCGGTGCGAACATACGGACTACTCCGATCGATCGCAACCTCTCGACAAGGTCGGACTGCATGCGGCGTTCCGCCTCGATCTCGGTTGCACGAGCAAGAAGGGCGGCCGCAAGATCGCGAATGGCGTCAAGGATCCGCCCGGCTGCAACAGCCGAGATCCCCGGCGGTCGTCGCCAGCGGGAGCGCGAGTTGCCGTTTGATGTCCCGTGCTCGCCGGACGATTTGTCACGTTGGAAGCATCACGTTGATTCATCAGTTTCCGCATGTGTTTGACTACTTTAATGAGTTCGCATGCCGTCTCCCTATGACAGATGCAGTACGGCGGTGGTTGTTGCGCGCCTTACGGCGCTATGGGCCAGCATTTCGTTGCTTTCGTGTCGCTCGTCCCAATTGGCAGTTCCCTGGACGACTGCGGTCGATGCGATGCTGGTTCTGTATTAGACAGTCCACGGCCACGCTTGACGCTCGTCGCAGAGGTGGATGCACGTAGGCGGGAGAGCGCGGGATTGGGAGCCGTACCATGGAATTTCCTCGTGGAGGCGTAGCATGATGGGATGCTGCACGTTTCGAGCCGATCCCCAAGTCCTTGCAGGACAACGATCACTCTGCAACGCGTTGGCTTATTCCCGACATTGTCGAACACCTGACAAGGTGGATGTGTCGCATTAGTGCGGGGACGCTAGAATGCGCGTCTGACGAACCGGTACTGACCCGATGATGAAGAAGGCACCGACGCCACGAACGGCCCTTGCCCCAGGACTTGCGAAGGTTCTGAAGCGACTGCACTATCCGCTCGATGTCATGCTGATGTGCGTGCGCTGGTATGTGGCATATGGGCTGAGCCTGCGAAATCTGGAAGAGATGATGACTGAACGCGGCATCGATGTCGACCATTCAACCGTGCACCGGTGGGCGATCAAGTTGCTGCCCGCTCTGGAAAAGGCATTTCGACGTCGCAAGTACGCAGTCGGCAGCAGATGGCGCGTGGATGAGACGTATATCAAGGTCAAGGGACAGTGGAAGTACTTGTACGAGCACCCGACCCGTGTGGAGGGTGGTAATTCGTGAAGCATCTGAGTGAGCGCGCGCTAAAGTTGACATTGAATTGTCGAGCCAGCTTGGTTGACGATCACTGAATCGTCCAGCATCCGGGCGTCGATTGCGGTACAAGGAAGCCCCGCGCTTTGGACAGCTCGCCATCGTGACTGGGGATCGTCGGCGTCCCGTGGTGGCTGGTTGACAAATACGTCATTTGACATAATATAATTTAACACCTTTTACATACATACATACAAAAAACTGCGGCCGAGCTTGGTTTTGTGCACGAGAAGCAACAGGCACGCCATCACGAGGAACGCGATGACGATGATCACGATCTCGGTCGGCGAAATCACGGCGCCGACGCTCGTGTCGGTCGTCCTGATCACATTGATCGGATCGGTCGAGATTAGTTGCGGAAAGGCAAGCGGGTTGCGCGACCAGATCATCATCGCGAGCGTCTGCAGCAGGATCGATACGCCGAGCGCCGTGATCAACGGAGCGAGACGCGGTGCCTTGCGCAACGGACGGTAAGCTACCCGCTCGATCGTGTAGCCCACTACCGCGCAAACAATGGCCGCGATGGTCAGCGCGATGCACAGCGTTGGCACATTCCCGAGACCCGGGAAGTGGTTCTGCAACACGCCGATTGCGGAGAGCGCGACCATAGCACCCACCATTAACACGTCCCCGTGCGCAAAGTTAATGATGCCGAGTACGCCGTACACCATCGTATAGCCCAATGCAATGATGGCGTAGACACTGCCAAGCACGAGTCCGTTTAGAATTTGTTGAACGAAAATATCCATTTTGCGCAGAGTTCGAACGAATAACGCACGCGCCACACTGACATTGACCATCGCTAGGCAACGCAATGACTTGCACAGCATGAGATTTCAGGTTTCTCGAACGCTCGCATGCCGGTGTTATACAGAAACGGCAGTTAGGCGTCGGAGCGACTGTTGCAACGGAATGTGGAAGAACCGGCGCCCTGCTAGAGGAGTAGACTCGGTCGACTCCTGCAAAAACACGCTTAGATAGTCGCCGGATCGGAACCGAAAAGGGGATTTCCCCTTTTCGGTCACTCTCACGACGTCACTTACATCCGAACCGAGTCCAGAAGTGTGCGATTCGCGTCGACATAGTGGTAGAGCGAGATAACCGGATTCTTGACGTCACCGTATTGGTCGAACTGGGTACGGCCAAGGACGCCCACATAGTTTGTCCCTCGCATTTCGCTAGCAATTTTTTGAGGGTCGGTCGAATTGGCACGTTTCATCGCATCTACGATGACATAGACGGCGTCGTAAGCAAACGGCGAATATGTCTGAATAGGTACATGGAACCGTGCGTTGTATTTCTTCTCAAACGCGGCGCCTAGCGGCATCTTTTCGAGCGCCATCCCGGCTTCCGAGCAAATCACCTGACTGATTCCCTTACCGGCCAGATCGACAAGCTTGCCCGTACAGACACCGTCACCACCCAGCACGGGGACCGTAATTACCAACTGTTGCGCCTGTTTGACGAACGGACCGCCCGTAGCATCCTGTCCGCCATACATGATTGCGTCGGGCTTCTCGCCCTTGATCTTCGTCAGGATTGCCCTGAAATCGATTGTCTTGTCTGTACTGGCATCTCGCGAGATCACCTTCATACCCAGTGACTTTGCCGCATCAGCGAACTGATCGGCAAGACCCTGTCCGTAAGCGGTTGCGTCATCGACGATCGCCACCGTTTTGATGTGGAGGCTCTTCTCCGCATAAGTCGCGAGGGCCGGCCCCTGCTGTGCATCCGTCGCCACCATTCGGTAAGCGGTTTTGAAACCCTGACGGGTGTAGGTTGGATTGGTTGCAGAGGGTGAAATCTCGACGATGCCCGCATCGCTATAAATCTTGGATGCCGGAATGGTAGTGCCCGATGTCAGATGGCCAATGACCGCAACGACCTTGTCATCGACAAGTTTCTGTGCAACCTGCGTCGCGGTCCTCGGATCGCCCGCGTCGTCTTCGGCGGCCAGTTGCAGAACCACTTTCTGCCCGCCCACAACAAGATGCGAGGCATTGATTTCTTCAATGGCGAGGCGCGCTCCATTCTCGGTATCCTTGCCGAGATGAGCGATGCCCCCGGTCAATGGCGCAACGTGCCCAATCTTGACTACCTCGTCTGCATTGGCGGTCACTGCCGCGCAGGCGACGATAGCCGCGACAGCAAATGGGGCCTTGGAACGACGCGTATGCATTACGATCTCCTTTTCTCTTGCTTCGTTATACGAATTAATTTAATAATAAGTATCGTGAACACAGAACTGGATTGAGGCGGCGTCCGTGACCACGGTGCTTCCCCAGGTTCTGCAGAAACACGTCAACTGTTGATCAGTTGACGATCCTGTATTTCAAGCGACAGCGCAAGTGTCAGTGGCTAATTTGTTAATGTCAAGAACCTTTCCTAACAGGATTAAAACTTTCTATCTGGAAACAAACCTTCAGCACTTTACAAGTTGACCGTCTCCGATGTTACGCAGGACTGCGAAGTAAATATTTCGATAAATAACGTTCGATCCTCTGCCTGGATCAGCGTTCCAGAGACCGCGGGTGCGCGCTGATGACGTCTTCCGCTGCCACGACATTTAGCTGACGTTCAGTTTGATCGGCCAGAGATGTGATCGTCCGGAGCAGCACATTCGCCCCCGCCTCAAGATCATCTGGCGCGGTCCATTCATCCTCGTGATGGCTGATACCCAATCGGGACGGCACGAATATCATTGCTGTCCGCGTCACCTTTGACAACCTGCAAGCGTCATGCATCGCCCCGCTGTTCATTCGCATCGACGGACAACCCGCGCTCTGGGCTATAGACACGACCGTCTCGACGATGCTTTTATCGAACTCTATAGGAGGCACAATCATCGTCCTGCATATAGCCGTTTCAACGCCCTCTTCGATACCAATGGCGTGTGCTTTTGCAGCCAGGACGTTTTCGATTCTATTTAGCAGGCCTGTGCTCTGGTGACGCAGGTCTATCGAAAAGGAAGAAAACCCGGGGACGGTATTCGGCGATCCAGGTTGCACGGATACACGTCCGACTGTAAATCGTACGTCAGGGTCGATCGCCAGCACCGCTTGACGCATACTTTGTGCGATTCGCGCGAGAGCCATAAAGCTATCCTGCCGGTCTGCCATCGGTGTGGTTCCGGCGTGCCGATCACTACCTCGCAGTTCAACCTCATACCAGCGAACTCCCTGCACTCCTTCCACGACACTAATTGTGCGTTCGTGCTGTTCCAGAACCGGCCCTTGCTCAATATGAAGTTCGACATATGCGATCGGATCGAGTGCACGCCGCGAAAATGTTCCCGCGTAGCCGATCCGCTCAAGTTCATCGCCAAACCGTGCACCATCCGAAGCGACGATGCGTCGGGCAAGCGACAGGTCGAGGTCGCCCGCGTAGCCACTCGATCCGGTCAGTCCAGGGGACAATCGTGCACCCTCCTCGTTCGTCCAGTTCACCACCGCGATTGCCCGCTCGGTGCGGACGCCGTGGTCATTGAGCGTACGAATCACCTCAAGTCCGGCAAGTACCCCATAGATTCCATCCAGCCGGCCCCCATTGGGCTGGGTATCCAGATGGCTGCCCGTCAGCACCACCGCGTTATCGGGACGACTGCCTGCCCGAATCGCGAAAATGTTTCCAAAGGCATCCACGTGTACGCCGCAACCCGCCTCCCGGCACCACGTGACAAACTGATCCCTACCCAGCTTGTCTTCATCCGTCAAGGAAATGCGGCAGCACCCGCCGTTCTCCTTGGCGCCAATTCCGGCCATCGTGTCGATGGTTGCCTGGAGCCGATCCAGATTGATTTTTGGAAGGGAATTCATCCGTGTCTGCTTTAAGACGTTGCCTCATCCGGCTCGCTGGAAGTTCAGATGAGGCAACACCGGCTTGTCAGGGGTTCAGGTCGAACCACGTCGTCTTGAGAGCCGTGTACTTGTCGAACGCATGTAATGACAGATCGCGACCAACACCCGACTGCTTGAATCCGCCGAAAGGCGTCATTACACTAACCTGGTCAACTGCATTCACCGAGACGGTGCCGGCGCGCAGCCGCGCCGCGATTCGGTGCGCCCGCTTCAGATTGTCCGTCCACACGGATGCACCGAGTCCATAGATCGAATCGTTGGCAATTCGGATCGCTTCTTCCTCCGTTTCAAACTCGATCACGCCGAGAACGGGACCAAATACTTCCTCCTGGGCAAGCGTATCGGATGGTTTCACATCGTCGAAGATCGTCGGGAAAAGGAGGCAGCCCCTGTTCTGTTCCGCACTGCGCTCCCCACCCATCAGTAGGCGGTTCTGATTTTTGCCGATGCCGATATAGCGCAAAACTCTTTGGGTCTGTTCCTCGTCGACCATCGCCCCCATCGTCGATGCCGGGTCGAGGGGATCACCGGGACGGTAGTTACCAGCCGCCTCCAGCAGTGCAGCAACAAACTGGGACTTGACGCTACGCTGAACCAGCACACGGGACGTTGCCGAACACACCTCCCCCAGATTGAAGAAGATTCCTTGCGCGGCTGCCCGGGCGGCCGCCTTCACGTCGGCGCAATCATCAAAAACAAGTAGAGGGCTCTTGCCACCGCACTCGAGCCAGACCTGTTTCATGTTCGAGCTGCCGGAATAGCCCAGGAACATCTTTCCAACTTCCGTCGAACCCGTGAAAGCAACGCAATCAATGTCTGGATGCAATCCGATTGCACGGCCAGCGGTCTGGCCAAACCCAGGCAGGACATTGAAGACTCCTGCGGGCACGCCAGCCTGGGCGGCCAGTTCGGCGAGCTTCAGCGCCGTTAGCGGCGACTGTTCCGCAGGTTTCAGGATGACGCTGTTACCCGCGGCCAGCGCAGGTGCGCATTTCCAAGCCGCCATCTTTAGCGGAAAATTCCACGGTACTACGGCGCCGACAACGCCGACCGCCTCGCGACGGATAGTGGCGAGCGTGCCGTCACCGGTCGGAGCGACCTCGTCATAGACTTTGTCGAGAGCCTCGGCGAACCACTGGAACACTTCTGCCGACCCGGGTACATCCAGCGTCGCCGCATCGACGACCAGCTTTCCCATGTCAAGAGATTCCAGCACCGCGAGTTCGTCTCGATGTTCGAGAATCAGTTGGCTCAAGCGCAGGAGAACGCGCTTGCGTTCCGCCGGCGCCACTCGCGACCATACTCCACGATTGAAGGCGGCACGAGCGGCTTCGACCGCGCGGTCAACATCCTGGGTACCGCATGAGGCAATCGAGGCCAGAACGGCTCCTGTTGCCGGATTGACGGTGTCGAACGTTTCGCCGGAAACGGCGTTGACGAACTGGCCGTCGACAAATGCCTGCGTCGCGAACTCGATGCGACCGGCGAGTGCTTTCCAGTCCTCGGCCGTCGGAGAGGTTTGGGGGCTCTGCATTTTGGCAGGTGTCCGTTAGATATCAGCGTGGAAGTTTCGCCAACCATCGCGCGTGCGATGGCCGACACACGATTACGCAAGGATCTTGCGCATGTGATCGAGGAACACCTCGACCTCGTCCATGGTGTTGTATTGCGCAAAGCTCACGCGCACGACGCCACCCTTGTTGGTCAGGCCGAGCCGTTCGATCGGCTCAAGGCCGTAACTGTGTCCAGGCCAAACGTTGACGTTCACCTCGGCAAGGCTCTGCGCAATCTTCGCGGGATCCGCGCCCTCTACGCTGAATGAAATCGTCGGAACGCGGCCGTCAAGTCTGTCTTTCGCAGTAATGCCGTGAATGGTCAATCCCCTGAACGCGCTCAATCCCTCAATCACGCGCGCCACCAGTTCATCTTCGTAATGCTTGGTGAACGCCATACCCGCGACGATCCTTTCACGACGCGACGACGAGGCAGTCGCGCCGCCAAACGTCTCCCCGAGCCATTCGAAGTGTTCGATCGCAGCGAGTGCACCCGCAATGGTTTCGCGTGACTTCGTGCCCGTTTCGAACTTGTCGGGTGCGGCATTGCTGGCCGGACGCACCTTGTAAAACTCCAGTCGCTCGAGCAGTTCCAGGCGACCCCACAGGATTCCGATGTGCGGCCCGTAGAACTTGTAAGCCGAACACACGAGGAAATCGCAACCGAGGTCCTGAACGTCTATCACGCCGTGTGGCGCATACTGAACAGCATCAACGTAGGCAAGCGCGCCCACCTCCTTCGCTCGACGGATTGGCGCCGCGATATCGTTGATCGTGCCGGTGATGTTGCTGGCGTAGTTGATTGCCAGCACTTTCGTACGAGGCGTAATGACCTCGTCGAGATTCGAAAGGTTGTACTCGCACGTCTTCGGATCAAAGTCGATCCACCGAATGATCAACCCTTGATCTTTCGCCGCAAGCAACCACGGCGAAACATTCGCATCGTGATCCATTCGCGTCAGAACGATCTCATCTCCAGCCTGGAGTGTGCGCGTTATCGCTCGCGAGAATGCGAACGTCAGCGTTGTCATGTTCTGCCCGAAAACCACCTCACGTGCGTCGTTCGCGTTGAAGAAGTCCTTGAAGGCCTCGCGCGCGCTCGCTACTTTTCGAACCGCATTCACCGATGTCGGGAAGCACCCTCCGAGATTTGCGTTGTCTTCGATCATGGCATCCGCCATTTTGTCGATCACCCGCTGCGTCACCTGCGTTCCGGCTGCGCCGTCGAAGAAGATCGTTCCACGGGTATCACGAGTGAAGACGGGAAACTGTTGGCGAAGCTGACTGTGGTTCATATTGCTGATCTCACGGGAAAAATCGGCTCGACACGCGCTGCGCTGCCGGCTCACCTGAAGAAGTGAGCAAATGGGAAATTGAAATTCTCACAAGGAAGGATACTTTCCTTGTGAGCAAAATGACATGAGTGTTTACCCGCCATACGAGGCGCCGGTGCGCTGTAAATGGCAAGCGTCGAGATCGCCCAGGACCCAACAATCGCGCGCGCATGCCGATTTGTCACCGGAGATGTGCCGACAACCATCCGGCAACCAGCCACGCTTTCGCGGTCCGGTAGGCAAAGAAAAGCCCCATAGCGCAGAAAACGACGGCTTCCGCCCTGCCTACGAACGAAAGCAACCGTCGTCGCCAATATCGCAATTCATCAGGGGTTTGTTGCATAGCAGGCCTCCAAAAGACATCCGTCCAATTTGTTCTGCTTTCCCTTCTTTGGGAGATAATATGCAAAGGCAGCATTGATTCCCATCAGGAAATATACTTGCCTGCGATTGCCGCATGACCCGCAGCAGCCTAGACAATCCGTGCCTGTTGGGACAGAATCTTTCATGAGGGGAATATGCCTGTCACAGTGGAACACTTTGAGTGCCCGATTGACAGGCGTGACCCGAATCCTCGTGAACCGCGAACGCGCAGTCGGAACGATTGGTCGCAGGAGACGAGCCCCGATATACGAGCAGACCTCAGGAGAACACCGTGAGTGACGAGATGCCGGTCAAGGTAGGCGTCCGGTTGAAACACACCCGCATGCTCATGGGCATGAGCTTGAAGGAAGTTGCCAGCAAGGCCGGCGTGACCGAAGGGTATTTGTCGAAGGTCGAAAACGACGTGTCGCAGCCATCGTTCGCGACCTTGCACCGAATCGTTCAAGTGTTAGGTATTAACATAAGCGCCCTGTTCGCTTCGGCAGAGAAAGGGGAGTCAAACGTTTATGTCGTTCGGAAGGACGAGCGAGGTATCCTACCCACTGGCCACCGACGCACCGGCAACCGGGTGACGCTCGAAATGCTCGTTCCGTCGGGGCCGGAGTTTCTGCTTCAGGCCAGCATCCATGTCATCGCTCCTAAAGGCGGAAGCGACGAAAAGATCTCTCACAAAGGCCAGGAATTTGGCTTCGTTCTTGAAGGGAGACTGAAGTTGCTTGTCGAGGATTCCGCCCATGTGCTCGAGACCGGGGATTCGTTCTATTTCGATTCCGAGCTCGGCCATCGTTACGTCAACGACACAGACGTGACAACGCGAGTGTTGTGGGTCAACACACCGCCGACCTTCTAGCAGGCTGTTGAAATACACCTCACTGATGCGCGGCTCATCGTTCCAACGAGCCGTCGCGCGAGGTTGGTTCATTTCGATTTGATGCCGGATGCCCTCAATTCGGGTGGAGCCAATGTCATCTTCTCGCCGAATTTCGCTCCTACGTCGCTTTTGCGGCGAGCGTGCGCATGCGAGTCAAGTTGTAGGCCGCCTGAGTCAACAGGAAGAGTTGGTCAACTCGCTGCAGCCCTCGATACATCACCTGCCGAATCCTGCCGACCGTCTTGCTCCAGCCAAAGACCTGCTCGATGCATTTGCGCTTGCGCTGACTGATGGCGTAGCCGGGCCAGCGCGTTGTGCGTCCGTCAATGGCCGAACCGCCCGCGCGGCCATCGTTTTGCGCCACATGCGGCGTCACGCCATTTGCGCGACACGTTGCCACGAAGCCAGCCGTGTCGTAGTTTTTATCAGCGCCTACCGTAATCGATGCATCGGCAAACTGCGCGGCGTCCGCAAGCATCTCGGCCGCCGTGTCTCGCTCGGCTGTGCCGTTGGCTTGCGTTACCTGCGCGTTCACCACGAGGCCATACCGGTTATCCGTCAGCACGTGCCCCATATAGCAAAGCATCGCGCCCGTGCCACGACTCTTGCGAAACAGCCGAGCCTGACTGTCCGTGCTGGATTCATGCGTGTCGTTGCTGCGCTTCTCGCCATGCCAGTTCTCGTGGGGGCCAGCACCTGCGTCAGGCGGCGTATCGTCGTCCGACTTTGCCTTGCGCACAAAGCTCTTGTGTCCCGCCCAGGCCTGAATCAGCGTGCCATCGACACTGAAATGCTCGCCGGAGAGGTAACCGCGCACGCGCGCCGTCTCGACCGTCTCGTTGAACAGGCTAACAATGACGTCGTGAACCAGCAGTCGGTCGCGGTTCTTGCTGAAGGTGGAGTGGTCCCACGCCGCGTCGTCCATCGCCAGGCCAACAAACCAGCGAAAGAGCATGTTGTAGGAGATTTGCTCCATCAGCATGCGTTCGCTGCGAATCGAATACAGCACTTGCAGCAGCAGCGCCCGAATCAGCTTCTCCGGCGCGATGCTCGGGCGACCGCCTCTCGCGTCGCTCTCGTACATACGCGAAAAGACCGCGTCCATGCGTGCAAGCGCATCGTTCAACCACAGCCGAATCGGCCGCAACGGGTGATTGGCCGGAACAAAGTCATCCAGCTTGGACATCGTGAACATCGACTCGGTATAGCCGTCCGCTCCGCGCATCGCTTCAGTCTCAGTGTTGTCCGATTCTTTGTTTCAACGTTTACCCCTCCCGCCTGGATGACGTGTGCGGGAGGTATTTCAACAGCCTGCTAGAGGCTGAGTTCTTTCGACGGGCCTTGCGTTGAACCAATGAAGGGCGTGAGCGACTCGGCCCACCTGGCGATCGGCAATCCTCCTCTCGAAGCACGGGGGCCGGACAATGACGCCTATGCCCCCATTAGCACGAGATGCGCGGCGAGTGACAACATCAGCAAGGCCACGGTGCCATCGAGTACTTGCATCGAAGCACGATGCTCAAAGAATGACCGGCATGTTCTCGTGCCATACGTCAGCACGAGGAACCAGATAAGCGACGCAGTTACTGCACCCGCCACGACCGCCCTGCACGCGACGCCTGTCCGACCAGCCATCACCGCAGGAATGACAAGCACCGTATCAATCCAGGAAACCGGGTTGATCAACGACACGCTGGCGACGACGAGCAATGTCCGCCTCAAAGACGCGGTTGTCCCTGATGTTGCGATATCCGGCTGGCCAGCTCGTAGCACAGACCGAAGTGCCAATAAGCCATGGCAAACCAGCGCAAGAATTCCAGCGTCGAACAGCCACGAAACAACGTTGGGTCTGCGGGTGAGGACAAGAGCGAAACCGTGCATCCCAAAGGCTATCAAGAGCGCATCGCTTCCTGCACAGACTAGAGCGTGTTAGGAACTTTGAAGTACTGGCACGGCGTGGACAAGCATGAGCATTGCGAAGACGACGAAATGAAGCCCAGCGAGAGTTTCGGGAAGCCGTTCATAGTCACGTGCGAGACGCCGGA
>NZ_JBFRCK010000068.1:0-13558 GCF_040965775.1 Paraburkholderia sp. BR10954 | reverse complement strand
ACAGGGGTTCCTGCATCTCATCCATTCCGCGCATCGCATCCGCTGCCAAAGATCATGAACACGATATCCATAACGCCCGTCCCTCAAACCCCGTCTACACGGGACCCAAATTCAACAGCCTGCTAGGTGATTCCGAATCGCGCAATACGCGCCTGGGCCTCCGCATAACGCGTCTCCGTGGATCGGAACCGCAATGGCTCTCGACAATGCTCCGTTCAAGTTCCCCTGCCGGCAGGTAAGGTCACAGGAGTTACCGTATATCCGCGTGCTCGCAGCAACTCAATCAGTCCATCGCGCCCCGGCAGATGGCCGACACCGACCAGAACAAACGCGCCACCTTCATCCAGCAATGGTGGAAGAGTCATCATCCAGCTTAAGTTGCGTCGCCGCACCATGATGTCGTTAAAAACCGACGGATTGATGCCCGATCCAGCGAGCGAGCGGTCAAGTGCTGCTGACGCAGCACCGTAGTCGCCCCTGTTCAACGCATCGACGACATCCGCCTGAGCCTTCGCACCTTCCACAGACAGTGCGAAGTGCACGCTCTGTGCACTAACTGCAGCGCCGACCTCCTTAGCGAGCGCTCGTGGCGCACCACCTGCCTGATCGGGCGTTTCGAGGTATGCCGGCCGAATCCTATATTGGGCACGCGCGCGCTCAATGATCTGCTCCCGCGCCACATATCCTGCCGATGCACAACGCATATACGCGAATTGATTCGCATCAAGCGGTGTGGGCTGGCTCAACACTGCCTTCAGGAGGCCCTCGATTACCGAAACTGGCGCCGTAGGCGCCGCACACTGAATCTGTTCCCGCAACGTAGCGACGTCGTCCTCAGTAAGCGCATCACGCCAGCGCACGGCCGGCGTCACGCCCTGGTCGACGTCCGAATGTTCTGTAACCAGTGCCCGATAGGATTGGAGGATGCTCGGATCGGGCTGACGAAGATCTCGATCCGGTACATGCAGCGAGCCCATCAATAGGTTGTGCTGGCCATTGGGAGCCATGACATCGAGGGCCCACACCTGAGCGCGATCCGATCGCGAACTAGTCGTGTCAGCGTTGGCGACCGACATCACACCAAGGAGCGCGATCAAGGCGCCCCGCCCTGCCGACGACACCATCCTCTGCAAATTGAAAGACAGCAAGAACGAACCTCCAGTGAATAGGCGGGGTCGCCCAAAGAGTGCCCCCGCTTGATACAACAGAATCGCTCACGCCGAAGGCGTGATTTGGCTACGAAGTTGACGCGGCGCCGTTTGAATCAAAATTACTGGCACCCGTCGGCGGCGGCGCGCTCAACACCCCAGCTACCCGTCAGCGTCCGGGGCGCGCCATTGACGACGACCTGATTGCGCCAGGTTCCGGCTGCCACGTTGCCCACGAACCGGCCTATAAGGACCTCCCCGATCTAGCAAGATTGGTTTAGCGGATGATCGAACAAGTCTCCTTTGTCGTGAGAGGGGACGTATCTGGCAGGAATGGCGGCGAGACAGACTGCATGCCTATAAACGGCCTCGCTGGGCGCGCTGGCGTTGCTGCGCCCGGGCCCGGATAATAACCGCGCAGCAGGACTCCATTCATTGAGCGGCATTTGCACTGGGCGCATCGCCTTGCCGGTTTTCGAGTTCGCCTGCTGCCGGTCTGACCTGTCGCTATCCTTGCCTGTTGGGTCCTCGAGTTGGAAGTGAAATTGCTGTGGGCGTGGCGTTTCAGGGTTCGGGGCTTACGCGCTCGCCGCCCCGCCAAGGCGGGGCGGCGAGCGCGTGCGATGGATCGAAACGTTCGCCCCTGGCGAGCACCGCCCACAGGACGCGGGCGTGCTTGTTGGCCACGGCAACGAGGGTACGGGAGTAGCCCACGCGCGCCTGCAACTGAACGATCCAGCGGGAGAGCCGGTCGTTGCGTCGGGGCGCGGTGAGGACCGCGGAGCGCGCGCCCTGGAACAGTAGACTGCGCAGATAGTCGTTACCCTGTCTGGTTATGCGCCCGAGCCGCTGCTTGCCGCCGCTGCTATTTTGCTTGGGCACGAGGCCGAGCCACGCGGCCATCTGCCTGCCGTTCTTGAATTGTGCTGCGTCAACGATGGTGGCCACGGCGGCCGAAGCGGTGACCGTCCCGACTCCGCACAGCTCCATGCAACGCTGTGCCTGGGAGTCGTGCTTGGCGTGATCGCCGATCTGTCGATCCAGCCACGAAATCTCGTCGTCCAGCGTCTGCCATTGGGCCCAGCCACGCATGAGAGCCTGACGGGCCTGACCGTTGAGTTCGTTGTTGCCGTCCTCAATGTGCTCAACGAGGTGTTTGCGCAACTGGTTGATGCCTTGGGGCAGGAAGACACCGAACTCGCCCAGCAGCCCTCGCAACCGGTTCACGAGTGCGGTACGCTCCTCGACGAATCCGGTGCGCATGCGGTGGAGCACCAGCACGCTCTGCTGGGCGGGTGACTTCACAGGCACGAAGCGCATGTTGGGGCGACCCGCAGCCTCACAGACAGCTTCGGCATCCTGTGCATCGTTTTTTGTCTGGGCGCCACCTTTGCGGTAGGGCGCGACAAATTGCGGGGGAAGGAGCCGTACCTGATGTCCGAGTGCGCGCAGTCTACGGGCCCAGTAATGTGCGGCACTGCACGCTTCCATGGCGACGAGGCAGGGCTGCAGATTGGCGAACCAGCTGAGGAAGTGCTCACGGCGAACGGCTTTGCGGACCACGACGTGTTCCATGCCGTCGACTGCATGAATTTGCATGACGTTCTTCGCCAGATCCACGCCGACACGAGTAATCGTTTCCATGATTTCCCCCTCCCGGAAGGTTGTGTAGCACCAGCCATGATGGCACCGATCGGTGCCTATGCTGGGATCGGGGAGGTCCTTACTAATTCATTGAACTGCGCCCCGCTCGACACCGCACCGCTGGTGGCCAGCGTGCCGTCGCCTTTCACGACGCCCCCGATCGCGAACGTCGCGTCGATCACCTGCGACTGTGCCTGTCCCGTCACTGTCCCGTCGCGAGCAACGGCGACGCGCACAAACCCGTGATCGTCATTCCCCTCGTACTTGCCGTCGAACACCCCGCAGGTGCCCGGGGTTGCCGCGTGAGCGGCAACCGTCATCGCCATTGTCACCACTGCACCAACCAACGTTCTCTTCAGCACTCAATTTCTCCATCTATCCGTGGCGCCGCCTAGATGGCCGCGCCGATACCTCCTTAATCGGATAAATTGGATAAATCGCACCGAAATTCAGGGTCGGACATACATTTTTGCCGCGCCTTGTCCAGAAATGAAAGAGTAGATAGCCCCAACTATCGACCCCTTCATTTATTGCATGGAATGCCCAACAGCACCCACGGCGGACAAGCGTCGACCAGCAGCTCTGCTGTCGGCGGCGTCGATCCCGATGGTTGTCTTGAAAATCCTCCTATGCCTGTATATATATACAGTATGTTTGCATATACAGTCATCGGAGGCGTCATGGAACATCTGGTGCGCGTACAGAACGAGCGGGACCGTCACACGCTGGCGTGGCTGCGGGCGCAGGTCGGCGACGCAGCGATCGCGGCCGCGGTGCAGCGGTGCACGGGCCCCACGAAGCCGTACCTGTCCACGCTGTGCCGGCTGCTCGGCGTGACGGCGCCGCGGTTCATCGCGCCGCGCGCGCAGGTGGCGAGTGTGACGGCCGAACAGTCGCTGGCGACTATCCGGCAGATCCTCGCATCCCGCCGCAGCCAGCGGTCGCCGAAGCCGGTGGCGGTGGCCGCGCCAATGCGGCGCCCGTGAAAAAGCGCCGTCGCGCGCCGGCGCCGTGACTATCATGCAGGTATGGTCCGCGTTGACAGCACGCGCGACCGCACGCGGGGCAGAGGCGGGGCTGGCGGCAGGGCTGGCCGCCCGTCTGGGCCCGATACACGCAGTGCTGTGCGGCGTCGGCCATAACCTGCGGATGATCCTCAGGAAGCTGAGGCTTTTTTACGCCGCTGTTCTGACCGCCTTGCTCAACCGCTCAATCGCTGTCGAATGCCAGCCGTCAGGGCAAGCGTCGTCCAAAGCGAATTATTCAGACCCGACTAAGTTGGAACCGGAAATACCACCGAACCGCGAGACGAATGATTGTCGCCGGGAACCGGTGGCCGTGATAAAGCGATTTTCTTTTCTTCATCGTGACATCTTACGTGACTACCTCGCCAACGTGACAGTGCCTTAACAGATGATGTTTTTTCGAGTCTTTCTCACATGTCCTGGAGTGATATCACTGCTACTCCTGCCACGATCACGATGATTGAGAAAAATTTTCTAACTACGCCTCCCGGAGCAATATCCTCGGCGAAATATTTTGGAAACAGCTTCGTTGCCAGGAACCCCAAAGCCAACACGAAGAGCGGGTGGATACTGACGACTACCGAAACCAAAGCTGCACCGCCTCCCGCAGCCAGAGCGGCCATGAAGAATACATAGCCCCCCACATCAAAGATGTTCGTCGTCCCGAAAATTCCGAATTGCTTACAATTCAAAACTTTTAGATCATCAAAGATGAGCTTTCTCCATTTCGGAACCAATAAAAGCAACATCCCACCAAGGGCATAGCCAGCAAAGTTGAAAATCAGCACCGAGTCCAAGCTCTTGACTTGCAATATATCATCTGAAATTACAGTTGAGACAGCTCCAAAAAAAAGCAGAAATTAGCAACACGACTACGTGCCTGGGATACCCCAATCCTCTAATCGTCTGCCTGGACATGCATAGTATTAGAATACCAACGACGATCAAGGCGAAGCCAGTCATTTGCCAAGATGTCGGAATGGTATGGAAAATCAACACTGATGCCGCCAATACAAATATTGGTTCAGATTGGTGAATCGGAATCACAACCGATACATCCATATTCTCCAAGGAGTAGCCATATGCAAAGTATTGCAAAAATATTGCGAGACCAGAGCATATATTTATCGCCACCATATATAAGTCCAGATTCGCCGGCCGGAAATAGGCATAAATGGCCGCCGCAAAAAAAATATTCCCGATGCTCAGCAAGAAAATGAAAGAAATCCAATTGGAAGCAATATTATCGATTGCGAACTTGTCAACAATATTTGAGAGACTCCAAAACAGCGGTGCCAGAAGGGCAAAATATAACCATGTCATTTCTCTCTCCCGAAAGCCTCAAGAATCGTATTTTTGCCATCGTTCAATAACTCATTCGAGAAGTCATCGGTATCATGATCAAAAATAAATGTATTGTTATATCTGAAACCATCAGAAGTTTCGAAACCGACTATTTTGTCAAGGATTGCTGGAAGCTCGTCAAACCGAGATGAGTGGTTTTTCTTCAAAAGCTTCATAGCGTTGCCGTAGTGCGCCGCTTCATCTTTAGTAGCATTGCGAATCCATACAGACAGACAATCAGGCCCGAGATTATCAAAAAGCTTGAAGTCCTGCTTATAAGCCCGAGTGCTAGTAACTTCATCGAATGCAATTGACGCCAATATAGTGAATTCATCAACCATGAAGGATGAGACGGCTTCAAATTCCGGCCGTCTGGATTTGATTTCTTTATCGATATCGTCTTCTCGGAAACCATACAACACACTATTGATCTTTCGAAGACCTCTATAGTGGTTTTGTTCATCCAAATGCCAGAGGCATACGAACTCTAAAAAATCATCGCTCAGCTGTAAATCACTTCGATTCATGAGGTATATCAAGAAGTGCTTAGAATCAAACTCAGAGCCCATGTCATGCCAAAAGTATTCTTGCCGTGATTTTATGATATCCCTAGATCCGCTGATGCTTTCGGGAGTCAAAGATTTAAGTAAATCAACTGAAGACCAGTCATAACTTTTCAAACCGATTGAGGATTTTAAATAGCTCACGATTGCGCTCCCTGCAATTATTCCATGAAGTTTTCAAACTGCCACTTATCGGACGAGGCATTAGAAAATAGCCCTTTATCCGCTTCCGCCGGACTCCAGTCGGTGTACTCCCTCAGCATTTCGCCTAAGTAGGGATTTGCATTATCTAGCACGAAGATAAAGTCCATCTCTTCCGCTTCAATGATTCCGCAACGTGGATTGGCAATTGCCCATTTCATGCCTGCTATAACACCGGCCACGACTTGCAAAGAGGTAGCAGAACTTTCAGGGTTGAGCTTTTGAGCAACCGAGTTGTCTAGGTAAGATCCAAACCAATATGCATTTTTCTCATGCCCCATCAGAAGCACGCCAAGATAATCCCCTCCCGAGGCGATATCCCGTCCTTGCAAAATTCTCTTTTGTGGCTGTGAATTCCAAGAACAACCACTAAGCTCGTGAATAGAAAGTATAGCGTCATTGCAAGGATGGTAAGCGTAATTTACCGTAGGCCGATAAGCGGTCCGCTCACCTTCGAAGTACGTTAGATAATCCGACAGAGAAACAGCTTCATTATGACTGATCAAAAAGCCTAAGCATGGGCCAAAAGCAGGGGTCCAGGTTTTCAATCTGACTGAGGCGCCTGGGCGGTTCAAATAGATCGCGCTATTGCAGCCTGTAGTATGCCGCTGCCCCTCTGGCGGTAAGCAAAGTTCATGAGTCCCCCAGCCTAACTCAGCAGGCTGGCAGCCTTCACCAATAAACCCATCAATTGACCAGGTATTTACAAACTCGCCAGGCCGCTTAGGCAGTTTTGCAATCTGGGTATCATGCTCCGCAATATGGATTATTTTCACCCCCAGATCAGCAGACAGCTTCGCCCACTGCTGACGAGTTTGCGGGATTGGCTGACTTAGTCCGTAAATATCATCCCGAATATTCAGAAGTGCCCGCTTTACGAAATGAGACACCAAACCCGGATTTGCGCCGTGCGCTACGATAGCCGTAGGGCCATCTTGACATTTAGCCTTCAACGTAAGCATCGCTTCCCTGAGGGCGTAGTTGGTACGTTCTGCAGGCTCTGTATCTGCATTTACATAATGGCCGGCCCATGGTTCAATGCATGTATCAATATATTTTGTTTCTTTCTGCTGGCAAAATGAAACTAGGTCGACACTTGACACATCGACGGACAGGTTGATTACAAAGGAGTCGGAATCCAAGTCGCTCAGCAAATCTTCAAGATTTTCCTTAGTGACGCTTGCCGCCACCCAAGTTACAGGGCAATCGAAATCTGCGCTGAGCCTCTTGGCACCATATGGATCTATTACCTTAAGGCTTTCAATTTGGCCCCCGAACTCGCTGAGCAAGTTCGGCATAAGTGCAGATGCAATGGTCCCGTAGCCAATTAACACAATCTTCATAAGCATTCGTTCTCCACACTCAGCTACGCATCGCGTGCAATCAACACGCATATACGATGCCGTCAAATGCGGGCTGGAGCGGATTCGACCCCGTCACGCCGTGCTGTGGGCGCGCATCTCCGCGTTCACGACGCGTCTTCCCGGCGACAATCATTCGTCTCGCGGTTCGGTGGTATTTCCGGTTCCATCTTGGCCTGCGTGATATTGAAGAACTGCTGTTCGAGCGCGGTGTCGTTGTCAGTTACGAGACGATCCGCCGCTGGTGCGACAAATTCGGCGCGGGCTTCGCACATCGCGTCAAAGCTGCTCGCCGCAAACCTGGCCGCACATGGCATCTTGACGAAGTCTTCGTTACGTTGCGCGGTGAGCCTTATCTGCTCTGGCGGGCAGTGCGACCAGCACGGCGCCGAACTCGACATCCTGCTGCAGAAACGTCGCGACAAGGCCGCAGCAAAGCGCTTCTTCAACCACGTGCTGGCCGCCTGTGCCGACGCGCCACGAAGGATTGACCGATCAATTGCGCAGCTATCCGGCCGCAAAGGCCGACATTCCCGAACTGGCAAACATCAAACATGTCTTCGTCAAGGCTGCGGCCCGGGTGAACAACCGTGCCGAAAACAGCCATCAGCCTACGCGTGAGCGCGAACGCCGGATGCGTGGTTTCCCCGATCCTGGTCGCACACAAGCGTTCTTATCGAGCTTCGGTCCGATTCGCCAGCACTTCGCGCTCAAGCGACATTTACTGCGTGCCTCACTCTATCGCAAACAGCTCGCCGCACGCTTTGCCGGGTGGCATCGCTTCACTGGGCTCACCCAAGATCCGTCCAATTTCTGAGCAAATCTACCTCCTGTGCGCTCTTGCGTCTCGTATACCTTAACGTGACAACGCCCCGCCGGGGCGATGGGCGCGATTCAGGCAAAGATCAGCAACCTCGAGTCCGTCGAAGACAAGGCCACGCATCAGATCAGAGAACTGAAGGATGCGCTCTCGCTGATCACCGGGCGCGATCTCGCGTCCGGCGACTATCACGGTGCGCTCGTCGTGTATGGTGACACGGCGAAAGCAGCTATCAGCAACGGTGCGTATGTGACGAGCCGGGCGCTGAACGATTGCGGCTTCAAGTTCGTGAAGGCAACGGCATCGGCACCGTACACCTATATGAGCCAGGTGCCGAGTTGCAAGACAAAGCCGCTATCAATGCCGAAGTCGACCCGTAACCTCGCGTCGGCGTTTTCGATGCATACCTATTCGCCGGGCAAGGCTCGCGACAATCCGCTCGGTGACGGCCCGGCGCTCATGCCGGTGCAAACCGTAGAGCTTGTCCAGCTTGAACTGCCACGCGTCGCGCCTGGGACGAGAACAGCGTGAGTCACTTCGTCCTCACACTCGATTTATGCAACCACGCCCCGCCGTACGTACGCAAGTCGCCGCGGGTCCCAGAACCGCACGGCCGTCACGCCTCGCTCAGAAGCGACCCGATGGGATTAGCTCGTTGAGATTTGCGATGCTCAGGCTCCCAAAACCGGTTGGGTAATCCCAGCCGGTACCGGCGTTGTAGCCGAGCCCCTGATAGCCGTTGTTCCCCGATACGACGTCATAGCGAACGAGCGACGGGTTCGACGGAATCGCGCGGTACAAGTCGCCGGCCGGGAAGCCGAGGCTCGTGCCGTTCGCCGCCAGCAGGCGCGCCCAGAAGCCGGTGAAGATCGGTGCGGCGAGGCTCGTGCCGCCCACCTGCTGCAACTGGCCGTAGTTGTAGATGTACGCGCCCGTGCTTTGTGCGGCGTCGAACGACACGTCCGGTAGCCGTCGATTGCTGCCTGACTGCCACACCGGCGCCGGCAGGATCGTGCTGACACCGCCGCCCGTCGCCCAGAGCTTACCTGCGAAGTCGAGGCCTTCGTTCCACACCGTCTCGTTCGAGAATGCACCCGTCGACGTGGTGTACAGCGTTGTACCGCCGACCGCGAGCACGTGCGGCGACGCGGCCGGCCACGAGACCGTGTAGTTCGTGCCGTCCGGAAAGCCGCGGTTATTGCACTCGTACGCGCCTTCGTCGCCCGAGGACACCGAGAACGTCTGGCCCTGCGCGGCGGCCGCCGTGAAGATCTGCTCCTGGGCGTCGATCGTGCCGTCCTTGTCCGCGTCGATCTCGCACCAGCCGAGCGACACGTTGATCACCTTCGCGGTGTTGTCCCACACCGCGCGGTTGAACGCCTGAGTGAGCCCGGTATCGCCGGCGGCGTTCTGGTCCGCCATGTAGAAGATGAGCTTGCCGACCTGGCCGCCGGCCGAGCCGACGATCGAATGGCTGTCGAGATCCCATTCGCTCTGGCCGAACAGGTTGTCGCTGTAGCTGCCGGTCGTCCCGGTGCCATTGGTCTTCACGGTCTGGGTAGTGACCGTGCCGTAACCGTTGCTCGACGTGAACTGCTCCAAGTCCTTCAGCGTCTGCGATACGCCGCCTATCGTGATGATGCCGACGGTCACGCTGGCTGCGGTCGGCACGCCGGTCGCGTTGTAGAGGCCCGGGAATTCCTTCGGATAGTGCCCGGTGGCCGTGCCGGCCGAGAGCACCTGCGGCTTCTCGACGTTGCCAACGCGCAGCATCGGCTGTGCGCGCGCGATGTTCTGCAGCCCGAGCACCGAGCCGACGGCGTCGCCGAGCGCACGCGGCACCTGTGCTTTCGACGCGTTCATGAAGCCCGAGCGGCTGGCGTCCTGGTAGTGCACGAGTGACGTGTTGAACGCAGTCCTCATCGTGCCGGCCGTGCCGCGCGCGGACACCAGCATCCGGTTCGGCGCGACCTCGACGTTCACGAAGCCGCTCTTGCGCAGATAGTCGACGACCGACTTCACCTGTGCTTCGGTCGGCGCGTAGCTGACGAGAAACTGTTCGGGCGTGAGGTACTGGCGGTAATGCGCATTGCCGGGCTGGTTCACGTCGTGCCCGAGCTGCTCGAGTTGCGCCGCGTTGCGCAGATTCAGGCTGACGACGATGTCCGTGATCTCGCCGTCGGCGAGTTCGAGCGATGGCACCGCGTTGCGCGCCATCAGTTGCGGGCCGGTCAGAAAGGCCTTCGTGTGGGTGTCGACCCAGTCCGTCGTCGCATGCGCCGCAGCGGCGGAGAACACGAGCGGTACCGCGCACGCAAGGCGGCGCGGCGACGGAAGGGGAAGGGCAAGCCGGTAGTTAATTTTCATCTGGAGTCCTTTGGTTAATGTCGCGAACAATTTGGAAATCGAGGGAGGCGTTTGTCGCGTGATCGGCGAGGTGGAATTTCTGAACATCGAACTGCTTTCAGCATTTATCGACACAGTGGTGCACCCCTTTTTATCGTCACTAGTGCTTTGGACAAACATCCCTGACCAAGAAAGTGGCGGGTTGACATTGCATTGATGAAATGACTCCGGCGTGGCTTTGCAAGAAGTACATTTGAACAACCTGCTTCTCACGATACGTCAGCGACCGCATTCTCCGCTGTAACCGCGCCCGCCAGGTCTGCGGTGAGCGGGTTGGAATTAATCTGTCCGCTTTGATGCTCGCTGCCAGATCGCAAGCCTTATGCCAAACTTGCCCAGCAGTTCGCAAAGGCGCTCTGGCCGCGAACCGCGACAGCGGCCATTGCAGCAGATAGCAGCGCATCACAGTTTGATCCACATGGTTCTTAGACTCGCTAACAGAACGTCTCAACGAAGCGGGTGACGATCAAGTCGAGTCTAGCGCGAGCAAAGCGCGGAATCCGGGAGACGGCGTGTGAGGACGCGCTTCGATGTAGGGCTTAAGAAATGTCGGAAAGGAAACAGAATTGTTGCGATTGTCGGATTTGAGCGCAACGGGGGGCGCTGTCACGTTGGCGAGGTAGTCACGTAAGATGTCACGATGAAGAAAAGAAAATCGCTTTATCACGGCCACCGGTTCCTGGCGACAATCATTCGTCTCGCGGTTCGGTGGTATTTCCGGTTCCATCTTGGCCTGCGTGATATTGAAGAACTGCTGTTCGAGCGCGGTGTCGTTGTCAGTTACGAGACGATCCGCCGCTGGTGCGACAAATTCGGCGCGGGCTTCGCACATCGCGTCAAAGCTGCTCGCCGCAAACCTGGCCGCACATGGCATCTTGACGAAGTCTTCGTTACGTTGCGCGGTGAGCCTTATCTGCTCTGGCGGGCAGTGCGACCAGCACGGCGCCGAACTCGACATCCTGCTGCAGAAACGTCGCGACAAGGCCGCAGCAAAGCGCTTCTTCAACCACGTGCTGGCCGCCTGTGCCGACGCGCCACGAAGGATTGACCGATCAATTGCGCAGCTATCCGGCCGCAAAGGCCGACATTCCCGAACTGGCAAACATCAAACACGTCTTCGTCAAGGCTGCGGCCCGGGTGAACAACCGTGCCGAAAACAGCCATCAGCCTACGCGTGAGCGCGAACGCCGGATGCGTGGTTTCCCCGATCCTGGTCGCACACAAGCGTTCTTATCGAGCTTCGGTCCGATTCGCCAGCACTTCGCGCTCAAGCGACATTTACTGCGTGCCTCACTCTATCGCAAACAGCTCGCCGCACGCTTTGCCGGGTGGCATCGCTTCACTGGGCTCACCCAAGATCCGTCCAATTTCTGAGCAAATCTACCTCCTGTGCGCTCTTGCGTCTCGTATACCTTAACGTGACAACGCCGTCGCGCCCGCAACTTGGCGCTGCAGCATTGACCGAACACATCGTGATCTGGCTGCGACGGCGATCTGCGCTGATCCGCAACACGATGTGGGGCGCGAAGCGTGGGCGTCCGCTTTCAAGAGAATTGGAGGGCAGTTCAGGGTCGAAGAACGAAACCGCTCGCGCGGTAGGGGGCTTCGGTCCACGCTGGTGTTCAGGGAGAGGCCGGTCACGCGGTTTTATGTTGGCGAATGAGGCAATCCGCCTCGTTCTCCAGCAGGAGCCGAATCATGACCTCCGCCCAACCAACCGTCAGCCCGCTGCGCCAGCGCATGATCGACGACATGCGCATGCGCCAGCTTTCCCCCAGGACACAAGCCAACTACCTGCGCATCGTGCGTGAGTTCACCCGATACCTCGGGCGCTCGCCTGATACCGCCACCGTCGAGGACCTGCGAACCTACCAGTTGCATCTGGTCGATCATGGCACGTCGCCAGTGTCGCTGAACGCCGCGATCACTGGCTTGAAGTTCTTCTTCGAGATCACGCTCCACGAGCCCGAACTGATGGCCCGGATGCAGCCCGTGCGCGTGCCCCGTACGCTACCGGTCGTGCTCAGCCCCGATGAAGTGCGGCGGCTCATTGCCGCTACGGGCAACCTCAAGCACCAGACGGCGCTGTCGGTGGCCTACGGCACCGGGTTGCGTGCCAGCGAAGTGGTGGCGCTGAAGGTCACGGACATTGACAGCCAGCGTATGACGCTGCGCATTGAACAGGGCAAGGGCCGCAAGGACCGCTACGCGATGCTCTCGCCGGTGCTGCTCGAACGCCTGCGGGTCTGGTGGCGCGTGGCCCGTGCCCAGGGCAGGATGCCCGACGGCGGGTGGCTCTTCCCCGGGCTCGATCCCGTCGACCCGCTCAGCACGCGGCAACTGAACCGCGCCATCCATGCGGCCGCCGAGGCCGCGCAGATCGACAAGCGCGTCTCGATGCACACGCTGCGCCACTATCTTCCCTGCCGGACTATGTCTTGTAAGACTGCGATGCTGCCCCTTTCTGGGCAAATGTGCGAAGCCATATAGAGATAGTCTGAGGCTCCTTTCCGCTGCACCCCAACATCGGGGAAGGAGCTCAACGTGAAGTACGTCATCCATGATCGGGCGGTCCTTTCACGACCACCTGAAGGGCCACTTGCGGCGCCTCTCGTCTTGTTTGCAAGAGCGCTTAGTGATCAGGGATACTGTGCGTATTCCCTGCATCGGCAAGTGCGCATTGCAGCCGACTTCAGCAGATGGCTTGAACACAAAGGTATCGGAATACACCACATCTGCACTGACCATGCAACACGGTATTTGCGACATCGCGCCCGAATCGTTCGACTGTGCCGCGGAGATCGCGCCGCGCTCGGACATCTCATGGAATTTCTACGCAGCAAGCAGTTGATTCCCGCTGAGAAGGCACCGGTTTCCCAACTGTCGCCTATTGAGCACAGTATAAAGGACTACGTAGCGTACTTGCGAGAAGCGCGTGCCCTGACCGAAGCGACCATTCGCAACTACGTGCCCTTTGTCCGCAGTTTCCTGGAAGACTGCTTCGGCAACCGACCGGTCTCGCTTTCCCGTTTGCGCGCGATCGATA
>NZ_JBFRCK010000067.1:0-13807 GCF_040965775.1 Paraburkholderia sp. BR10954 | reverse complement strand
GCATGCGTGCGCATGCCCCGCGCGGATCGCGCGGCAAACCGGTAATTCAGCGGGAAATTGCACGCGCAAGTCTCCTGAACGTAGCTTCGGTCGTCATGACGGGGCGCTTTTCAACAGCCTGCTAGGAAAGGACGACCAGTAGATTGTCCCAAGTCCGTTGCGATAATGCAGCTACTCTCGAATGCATCGAAATTCCAGCCTTTCAGACGCTGCTCAGCGTGAATGACGAGGACTACAACTTCGTCATGCAACATCGAAAGGCGAGAGATTTCAGAGCTCACCCCGTCGTGAAAGGGTTGCCAGATATTAGTAACGAGACCTAGCACCTCGTGGTAATCGAGAGGGTCCCGCAGTTGCAGTCCCGATGGGTTGCTTCGGGCACAAAGATGCTCTCGTTGGAACGAATCGGTCAGCGGACCTTCGGCGTCAACGTTCAGGTCGATCAGCTTAGGGTTGGTAAATCCCTTCGATCGTGGACACATCCATATCATGCGCGATGCTAAGCACCAAGTGTGCGGCTGGATCCGCCCATCCGGAGCGAAGCGAGTCCCACCCCTCGCCGCTCCTATGAAGTGGAACCTTCGTTCCGATATGTGGCAGGACGATCAAAAGCGGGGTCGATCCATGCCGGATGCTACAAGCCTCGTGCCCCGCTTCCCGGAGCTCGTTATGACGCGGCGCGGACATTTGCTGCTCTTTTTCTTAACGCACTCATCACCCACATCAGAACCAGCGACAACGCGATCCATAAAGTGGCCGCGGCTAAGATTGCGGGACTGATCTGTTCCCGGAGCCCGGACCACATCTGACGCGGCAAAGTGAAGTACTGCGGGTTAGGGAGAAGGAAGAGCGCGAACACCACCTCGTCAAATGAGGTTATGAACGCGAGCACAGCGCCCGCAGTCACCCCTGGCATGATCAACGGAAGCGTGACCCGGCGAAACACCATCCATGGAGGGGCTCCCATGATCGCCCCGGCGCGTTCGAAGGAGCGATCCAACCCGCTCGCAGACGCAAGAACCGTAACAACTACGAAAGGGATCCCAAGTGCGGTGTGGGCTGCAATCAAGCCCCACAGGTTATCCACCAATCCTACCTTCGCGAATACAAAGTACGTTCCGGCACCAGTCACAATGGTTGGCACGACCATCGGCGCGAGAATGAAGCTCATCATCAGTGACCTACCGGGCAACATGCGCTGTCTAAGACCGAGAGCTGCGGCCGTGCCAATGGACGCTGCAAGAATCGTTGTGCTGACACCGACAATGAGACTGTTCTTGCCCGACAAGAGCCATCGAGGATTGTCAAAAAACGATTCATACCATCGCAGCGACCACGCATCAGAGTGTAAATGCAGCATGGCACGGGAGAACGTGAAATATGGCTCCGAGTTGAACGAAAGAGGAATGATGACAAGCACCGGCGCAATGAGGAAAACGAAGATCGCTGCACAAATCACGATAAACAGAATGCTCCATCCCTTTTCAAGGGGAGAACGAAATGGCTGGCTATGGACGTTCATGCTCACCCCATCTTGAGATTTTCAGCGCCAACCAACCGGTTGTACACAAAATAAAGCGACAACACGACCACGAGAAGAACAATGCTCAGCGCGGCCGCCAGTCCCCAGTTCAACGACGCCTGAATGTTGAACGCAATCATGTTAGAAATCATCTGGCCAGATTGGCCGCCGACAAGCGCCGGTGTAATGTAGTAGCCCAGCGCAAGAATGAGCACCAGAAGGCCACCGGCGCCAACACCCGGCAACGTGATCGGGAAGTAAACTTTCCAGAACGAGCTGAAGCGCCCTGCGCCGAGCGACTGGGCCGCTCGCATATAACTGGGCGGCACAGCAACCATGACGCTGTAAAGTGGCAAAATGAAAAACGGCAGCAGGATGTGTGTCATGGAGATCAATGTACCGGTCAGGTTATAGATCAGCATGACCCGGTTATGGTCGTTGACGACGCCCGCCAATACGAGCAGATCGTTGATCACGCCTTGGGACTGCAGGAGAACCATCCAGGCAGTTACACGAACAAGCATGGACGTCCAGAACGGCACCAGAACGAGGACCATCAGTTTGTTCGCGGTCGATTTCGAACTCGTCGCCATCAGGTATGCGATCGGATAACCCAATACTGCGCACAACATGGTCACCACGATGGCAACCCAGAATGTCTTGAGATACAACGACCTGTAGACCCGGCTGTCTTGTGGCTGCGAGACGACACTTCCGTGCTCATCCCGGCGGAAATCGAGAGCAGCGAGGTAGTTGTCGAAGGTGAACGGACGTGTCGCGCGCGCGAGCATCGGCAAAAGGCCTGGGTCACTCCAGGCCGGGTCAACAGAAGCGAACCACTGCTGATCAGGCGTTTGTTCCGTTGCAGCTGCGCGCCTCGCGGTACGCTCGACAACCGATCGGAGTCCAGATCGTTCAGCGTTGAGCCTGCTCGCCACCATGCCGAGCTTGCCATTCTCCCGTGCGGAGACGAGGTCACGAGCGAGCCCCGTCCAGACCTGGCCGTTTGATCCCTTCCCGCCGCTGTCTAGCGCTTGCGCAGTAGCCGGAAGAAGATCGCGTAGTGTCGAGTCGTAGATGCTGACCTCGAACATTTTCGCAATCGGTACGAGGAACGTAAGCAGCAGAAACAAGATCACTGGCAAAACCAGGAGCAGCGATTTATGGGTCTCCTGGCGCCTCGCCTTCTGGACGCGTCTCTTCAGCGTTGCGCCCCAACCGTCCGCGTTGGTGCTTTCGGTCTGACCTTCGGCGAGTGTCACTGGGCTCATCGCAGCTCCCCTGCGGCTGCCAGCGCGCGGCTATCGACCGAGCGCCATCCAATGGGAAGGCTCTGTCCCGATCGCAACGATCCGAGGCTAGACGTGTTTGCGACCTTCACCGAGATTTCGTTGCCGCTCGGGATCTTGCACGTAAGTCGGACGTGATCCCCGAAATAGGTAGACTCGATGATTTCAGAGTTCACCTGGTTTTCGAGGATGGCTCCCTGAGACGCAATTGCTACGCGCTCGGGCCGCAACACGAGGGAGACACGCGCTCCGCACGTCAACGGCTTTGACGTCAGAGCCTCGAATTGACATTCGCCATGGGTAACCTTTGCGCGGTAATCCCCATCGGCCGACGCATAGCATTCGTGCACAATGCCGTCCAACAGATTGTTATCGCCCACGAATCGCGACACGAACGCGGTGTTTGGCGACTCGTAGATCTCTGTTGGCGGCCCGATTTGCTCAATGATGCCGTTGTTGAAGATGGCAACCCGGTCAGACATCGCGAGCGCTTCGTCCTGGTCATGCGTGACATAGACGACGGTCACGCCCAGCATCTTGTGAAGGTGCTTGATCTCGGTTTGCATATGCTCGCGAAGCTGTTTGTCCAGCGCACCGAGCGGCTCGTCCATCAGAACGAGAGAAGGATCAAAAACTAGCGCTCGAGCCAGCGCGATGCGTTGTTGCTGTCCGCCGGAAAGCTGCGCCGGCCGGCGCGACGCAAAGTCCTGCATCTTCACCATTTCCAGAGCTTTTGCCACCTTCTTGGCGATCTCGGCTTTCGGGACCTTCCTAGCAGAAAGCGGAAAGGCCACGTTGTCGGCAACCGACATGTGCGGGAACAAGGCGTAGTTTTGGAAGACCATGCCGATGCCCCGCTTGTGGGGCGGAGTCGTGGTCAAATTAACGCCGTCGATGCTAATCGTCCCAGCAGTCGGAGCCTCAAACCCCGCGAGCATCATCAAGGTTGTCGTCTTCCCCGAGCCTGATGGTCCCAGCAACGTCAAAAACTCACCTCGTCTGACTGCAAGAGAAAGTGATTTAACTACTTGCGTCGTCCCATCGTAGCTCTTTTCGACCTGAGAAAAAACAACGTGATCGCCGTCGACTGCCCTTGACGTTGCACGGGCCCGGTGCTGGGAATCGTTTAGCGTTTGCATTACCTTGCTCCTTACTGAGCCATCCAGGCGGCCCAACGACGATTGATTTCATCTTGCTCATCATTCCAGAACCCGATATCGCTTGTAAGGCCAACCTTCAGGTTCGCTGGCGACGTCGGGAGGTTATCGCGTAACGAAGCATCGACAAACGGGAGCGCCGAGCGTCGTGCGGGCGCATAGCTGATGTACTTCGTTTCGATGGCAAGCTGCTGCGCAGAAGTCGCGTAACGGATGAAGTCGAGCGCGGCTGCCTTGTTCTTGCTGGCCTTCGAAATTGCAAAGACGTCGCCGTTGATGATTTGTCCCTGCCAGATGATTCCGAACGGTTTTTTATCCTTGGTGATTGCATCGGTGAATCGACCGTTCCCGCCCTCGGTCATCACGACTTCTCCATCTGCGAGAAGCTGGACCGACTGCGCCTGTGCGCCCCAGAAGACCGCGTTCGCTTTGATGGTGTCGAGCTTTTTGAATGCACGTTCAAGGCCGCCGGGCATCCGCAGCGTCGCGTAGACCTTGTCGCGGGGGACACCATCCGCCATCAATGCCCACTCCAGGTTCCCGTTGGGCTTGTTGCTCAGGCCACGTTTCCCTGGAAACTTTTTTAGATCGAAGAAGTCGGCGATGCTTGTGGGCTGTGCGCCAGCAAACTTTCGCTTGTCGTACGCGATCACATTCGACCACAGGATAGTACCGACACCGCAGTCGAGTAGTGAGCCTTCCACAAAGTCTGAGGACGCCGGTTTGCTGTCCGGCGCGGGAGTTAGCGAGGTAGCCTTAATAGGGTCGATCAACCCTTCATCACAGGCTCGGGCAGCATCCTGAAACTCGAGGTCGATGACGTCCCATGCTCCGGAGCCGGCCTGTACTTGCGAGCGCAATTCCGCGAGGCCACCGTTATAGTCGGCGGGAAGAATTTTAGTGCCTGTCTTTGCAGAATACGGCTCGAAGAACGCCTTGGACTGGCTTGCCGTGTATGCGCCGCCGAACGATGCTACAACCAGTTGTTGCGCATATGCCGAGGTCGTGGGTAAGACCGCACTCAGCAGCAGGAAGAGACACGCCCGGGCTTGCTTTGAAGTATTTCGGAGTTGCATAATTTCCTCTTGACGATAGGTTAGAGTTCGAATACAGCCGGGCCTTCGGGGCACCCTCTACAGCAAGTCCTTTTCCAATCGCTGGGCTAGCTGAAGAATCCACTTGTCTTCACCTGCCGCACCTACGATTTGAACGCTTACCGGTAGCCCTCTGTCATCCCGCCCTGCAGGCAGGGCGATCGCTGGCGCTCCGACGACGTTGAAAAACGAGGTGTATAGCGTTAATGCGTTCCCAACCGGATAAAGACTCTCGCCGATTGGAACTCTGGTGCTTCCGATTTCTGGGGCAACAATCGGGCAAGTCGGCGTGACAATCACATCGACGATGTCAAATAGACGAGAGAAAGATCTCCGATAGGCCGTCAGCAATCTTTGGCACTGAACGTAACTTTCGGCGGACAGTTGCTGCCCCAGCACAAAACCACTCCTGATATCTGCGCCGTACTTCTCTCCAGATGATTCGATCAACGGCGAGTGGTAAGCCAACGCCTCGGCGAGCTGTATTGTGAGCGACACCGTTCTCGACTCCGCAGCGTCCGGCAACTCGATTTCATGAAACGTGGCTCCTAGCCCCCGAAGCGCAGCCAGAGTCTTTTCGTAGCCGGATCTGACCGATTGTTCGAGCGTCAGCGCCGCACCAGGCAGGACGCCGACACGGAGCGATGCTGCTGAGTCGGCTTCTTCGAACACATCGATCCCTGTCAGGCACTCGCAAACGATTGATACATCGTCTGCGCTAGTTGCAATGACCCCGACGTGATCCAGCGTCCAGCAGAAGGGAATGACACCGCTGGAGTCGATGAACCCAAACGACGGCTTGAATCCTGCGACACCGCACAACGCTGCCGGGACGCGCACCGAGCCGCCTGTATCCGTGCCCAATGCAAACGGCACAATCCCGGCAGCGACTGCGGCTGCAGACCCGCCGCTGGAGCCACCCGCAAGCCGTCCCCTATCCCACGGATTAACCGTCGTTCCAGTGAAATGATTTTCGCCGGTGGCCCCGTAGGCAAATTCGTGCATATTGGCTTTGCCAACCAAGGCAGCGCCCGCGTCCGCCAGCTTCCGAATCACCGCGGAATCTTCGGCAGGAAAGTGTTCCGACAACACTCTGCTTCCAGCCGTTGTTCGGATTCCTGCGGTCTTAAACGCATCCTTTGCAACGTACGGAACACCATCAAGCAGCCCGATTGATTTTCCACCGCGGCGGCGATCATCCGCCGCCGCGGCCTTAACCAGTCCGTGTTCGCCGGTCAACGTAATCAGGCTCTTCATCCATGAGTTAGTGGCTTCGGCCAGCGCGAGGCTATGCTCAACAATCCCTGACGACGACACGTCGCCGCGCGCAAGCGCCTGAGACATGCCTCTCAGGCTTTGGCTCTTTACGCTCATCATGGTCGGTTGCCCTCAGCCCAAGGCGGCGCCACGTCGCCCAGGTCTATCGTGCGGATCGCGGCGAGCCGCCCGACCAGACTGGATAGGTCGGAAACGACTCCAAACCGCGGGTCGACGAGTTCAGAAAGGTCGCCTTCAGTCCAGCGACCGCCGAAAAATTCTCGGTTCACCGCGACCAGGGTTCTCAGCGAAATCGTGTCGGTCATGGCCTCTTACACCACCGCCAAGCTGCGCGGATAGTCAGTCAGGTATTCGAACCCGTCCGCTGTAACGACGATTGAATCGCCGACTCGGCCACCAAACTCGCCTTCGATCGTGATGCCACCATCGACTGCGAACGTCATGCCAGCTTCGAGGGTGCGCTGCTCTCCGCGCTTGAGCTCTGGGGTCTCGAGGAACGAATAGCCGATCGAACGACCAGTGCGGTATCCGGGTGCGAAGCCAGCGTCCTTGTAAACCTGTTCGGCCGCCGCATTAACATCATCGCAGCGCACGCCTGGCCTAATCTGCGCGAGGGCAGCTTGCTGTGCTGCTACCGCAGCTTCATATATGCGAGCCTGTTCGTCAGTGACTGACCCGACAAAAAATTCGCGGTCAAATCCAAGCTTGTAGTTCTTGAAGTTGGCGATGCCGCAGAAGCACAGATATACAGGGTCCCCGCGCCGTAGCTTGCGAACGGAGGATCGACGGTGCACGAGACATACGTCTCGACCCGATTGGAGAATCTGCAGGTTATAGATCGTCGGAGACACGAATCGATCGACGTGTTCGTCCAGAAAGGACGCCGCCTTGCGCGTACCGCCGGCAATGACTGCGAGCGCGATTTCATACTCGGGTACGCCTTCGCGAATCACTTCTTTCGCAGCCTGTACCATCGCAACGGCAACCTGGCCGGCCTGCTTCATCGTTGTGATCTCGCTCTCGCTTTTGATCATACGTAGATCGAAAATGATCTGTCCGATATCAGTCAGGCGATCCGCGTCAACCGGCAACGCAGCCCTCACGAGCGGTGGCATCTTTGCGCGTTCAATACCGAGGCGTTCCACTTTCGACGCTTCCAATACTTCTCGCAGCGGCTTGCGCCACTCATCATCGATACCGTCTGCCCACGGGCGGATGTCCTTGATCCACGTCATAAGCGAGCACATTTCCGATTCCATCAGAGGCGTGATCAGAACCGGGTCCGTGTCCTGTGGAATAACCAGCAGGGTCGGCCGACCGAAATCCATACCCAGGTAGTTCCAGAAGCCGGCGAAGTATGCGACCGCATCCGGGTCACTGATCAGCGCCACATCGACATTTGCTGCGCGCAGTGCGACGCGCAGCTTGCTTACCCGACTCTCGTATTCGCCCACAATAACTCCTCTTGGTTAGCTGTATGCAGCATGTACACAGGTCCACTTTAGGAACGACAATTTTTGTTGTCAAGTGCGGAATTAGCCTGGCCTGTCGCAGAAGGAGCGTGGCGTCACTTTGCCCTCCCGAGTCTTAATTTCGGCGATTTTTCCTATAGCTATTTACTAAAACTCGTTCAAAATTGCATCGTTTCATTTTTCACTGGGACATATTATCCACGCCCGCTACCTCGGGAAAACAGGGGCTCGCCGCAGAGCTGTGTACAGGTTGCACATAGCCGTACGGTGGCGTTACAATCGAGTGCACCTCTTCATGGAACTTGAGTGGGCGATCTCACCGGGCTGGCGACATCGTTCTACGGGGGAATATCAATGGCACGTGTGGTCAAGCTGAAGGAGCAATCGTCTCGGTCGACAGCAAAAGCTCCGTCGATCCGTGGCCAGACGCCGGACATTTATCGGTCCGTGCGTGATCGCATCTGCAGCCTTCACTACCCCCCAGGCACGTTGCTGGGTGAGAGCGCTCTGGCTGAAGAGTTCGACGTGAGTCGTACCCCGATCCGCCAAGTGCTGCAGAGGCTCGAATATGAAGGCCTGGTTGAAACCAAGAACGGCGTCGGGACGATTGTCAGCGGCGTCGAGTTTCGCGAGTATCGGGACACATACAACTTTCGCTTGAGATTGAGCGAGATGTTGGGCGACTTCTGCTCGCCAGGCGACGCCCCTCAAGCGCTTGAACGGATCGAACGTCTGATTCCTCGAGCCGCGAAGCTGTCGAGCGGACCGAAGAATTACGACGAGTTCTGGTCGATCCTTCACGAGCTCCACTTCGCCATCAATGAACTTATAAGAAACCGTGAACTGCGCCAGACACATGACCGGTGTTATTTTCAGGCGTCTCGCGTCTGGTACAACTTTGTCACTGACCTATGGGATGAAGAGGTCGAATACCTGAATCGAGAGCTCGAAGAGTGCTGTCGCGCTCTTCGAGCTGCCGATATGCGCGCGTTGGGGCTTGTTCAGCGCAACTACATCTCGTTTGGCCTCGCGCGCATCGCTCGATTCATAACCGGTTAATCGAATTGATTCAAGCTGTACCGGGTGGGTACATGAAATTAAATGAATAGGACATCTTATTATGAGCGAAATGGCAGAGTTTCGGCCTTACTTTGACGCGGGCCGACATGATCGCGCCAAGGCGGGTTTTGTCTTGCTTGCCACAGAGCAGACAATCGAAGATGACATGTTCACCCTTCTCCCAAAGGGTGTTGGGATCCACTTCACGAGAGTCCCTAATCCCGATAGCATCACACGAGAATCGCTCGATAACATCGCATCGAGTCTCGCGGAATCAGCCGCACGGATCCTTCCGGACGGCAGCCTCGATGTGATCTGCTATGGCTGCACATCTGGAAGTCTGGTCGTTGGCGAGAAGAAGGTATTCGAAGAGTTGTCGCGTGGCGCACCCAACGCAAAAACTACGAGCATGGTAACGGCTGTCATTCGTGGCCTGCGCGCTGTAGGCGCCAAACGGATCGTCATCGGGACCCCGTACCTTGATGAAATCAACGAGATGGAAAAGGTCTATCTCGAAAACGAGGGCTTCGAGGTTCTTGCAATCCATGGCTTGCAACTGGAAAAAGACAGCGACATGGTGCGAGTGACGCCTGAAAGCATCGTGCAGATGGCGCTTTTCATTGATCAGCCGGAAGCAGATGCGATCTTCATCAGCTGTGGCGCGCTTCGTTCAATTGAGGTGATCGAAGAGATCGAGAAACTAACCGGCAAACCCGTCATTACGAGCAATCAGGCGGTTGCATGGGATGTCATGCGACTCGCAGGTATGGAGGATCGGCTGAACGGGTTTGGCCGTCTTCTTTCCGAGCACTGATCAAGCATAGGAGGTAGTCTTCCCAGCCCCATCGGTAGAAGATGCACCTCCTGCGCCCGTTCTTTGCATGCCAGATGTACCTCCATCGCATCATTTTTAGAGGCATGGGAACTCACATGGCTCGACCTCGTCCGCCGATCGACCTGCGCGCTCTTGAAGCGTTTGTCGCCGTCTGCGAAACAGGAACGATGACAGCGGCTGCCAAACGGCTGGCGGTCAGTCAGAGTGCGATAAGTCAATCGATAGCGTCTCTTGAACGCGAGCAGAATACAGAGCTCTTTGATCGGGAGAGCCGACCCCCACGGCCAAATCGTGCAGGACGAGTCCTACTACAGATGGCCGGCCCGCTTCTTCAGCAGGCGCAAGATATCAGCAGCAGGCTGAAAGATGCGGCGCAGGGCGAGATGCTTCCTGTCCGACTTGGATGTGTTGATTCCTTTGCCGCGACGGTCGGACCGGAGTTGATTCGAGCCATGTGTAATTCTGCTCGTCAGATCGAGCTCTGGTCAGGACTCACCCCGACGCTCGCCGGGCAGATTCATCGTGGTGAGGTTGATGTTGTCGTCTGCACGCAGACGCCGATCACCGACACAAGGCTCTCTGAGATGCCGCTGATGTCGGAAGCTTTTCTGGCCGTGGCCTCACGTCGGTGGTTTGAAAACAGGAAAGGCGATAGCACAGCGTGGACGCATTTATCTGAAGACTTGCCGCTGATACGCTATACAGCGCGCTCTGTGATCGGACAACAGGTCGAGCGGCTTGCCCGACATCTCAACATCGATAGCCCCCGACGCTACGAGTTCGACGCAACAGATCCATTGCTTAGCCTCGTAAGCGCAAATTTGGGATTCGCCATCTCAACTCCACTTTGCTTATGGCAGGCACGTCACTATCTCAACGACTTGGTGGTGCTCCCGCTACCACCGGGAAGCCTCAGCCGGAGGGAATTTTTCATCTTACATCGCCGCGGAGAATGGCATGACCTTGTAGACAACGTCGCCGCGCTTACAGGTCGTGTAATCGACGGTCTGATTCGGCCAGCACTCACGCGATTTTTCCCCCAGATGCCCGCTACCGCTCTTCAAAGATCGACGAACCAGAGCCCTTAAATTGACTGATATATTTTCACTGGTGCGCGGCGGCGCCCCGCTCATCATCTCCATCCCTCATCTCGGCATAACCATCCCCGAAGATCTGCGCGACGACTTTTCAGATGTTGCGCTGACTTTGGCTGATACGGACTGGCATCTCGACCAGCTATACGATTTCGGACACAACCTTGGCGCGACCATCGTTACGGCGAAGGTCTCGCGTTACGTGATTGACCTCAATAGACCGCCGTCTGATGAAAGTCTATATCCCGGCCAAGTAACGACAGGCCTCTATCCGGTTCATACTTTCCGAGGGGAATCGGTGTACCGCGACGGCCGTGCTCCTGATACGCATGAAAAAGCGCGCAGGCTTCGGACTTACTGGCGACCCTACCATGAGTGCCTCGCTGAAGAGATCAGAAGGCTATGTGACCGGCACCAACAGGTGCTGTTATGGGAGGCGCACTCCATCGCAAGTTGTCTGCCTCGACTGTTCGATGGAACGCTTCACGAACTCAATCTGGGCAATCAAGACGGCCGAACCTGCGACAGTTCAGTATTCCGAGCGGCTGTCCACGCGGCGAGTGAAAGCGGATACACCTGGGTCGCCAACGGTCGGTTCAAGGGGGGGGTACATCACGCGCCACTATGGAGCGCCGAGCAATGGCATCCACGCAATCCAGCTTGAAATGAGCCAAAGAACATACATGGAAGAAAGCGCACCTTTCAGGCTTATTTCTCCTCGTGCAAAGCAGGTCAAGGCAACACTGCAGACCATGGTCATGGAAGCACTCGAATCGGTAGCTCGCATGCGGACCTAGGTTGCTTGGCTGGTCAAGATCGTGGAATCCACTGGATACCTCGATATTGAGCTTAAGACGACTGCTACAGATTTGTTCGACACATGTGTTCGCTAACAGTTTTGCTGCGGTGGTTCGAATGTCCCATTGCCGGCTGAACCCAGCCGGAAGTTCGGCTAGTTGAGAACGGTGTTGAACGTCGCCTTCTGGCCAGGCCGTCTGCGGCCGCATAACACCGGCCGGGACCAGCCCCCATGGTCTCGATCAGTGGACGGGCGCCGTTCAACCCTCGCCAAACCCGTCGTCCGGGCGCAGCGCTTCAAGCGCCTCGAGGCTCGTCCTCACCCGCGTGAACTCCACGACAAATTCGTCAATCCGATCGAGCGCGTCCAGCACCCGATCGGGCAGTGTGCCTTCGCGGTGCGACGGCACCAATGGTGCGCCATTCAACACGGAATGCGCCATGCTGTGGGTCTCCAGGATGTCGTCTCGTAACCCCTCGGGATCATGGAGTTGGGTGCGGATGCGATCGACGATATCAACTGCAGCCAGCAGGCGGGTTGTGTCGTAGCTCGATTCGAGCCGCTCCAGCGCAGCGGTGTCGACGTCGCCAAAATAAGTCGTAGTTGTGGCCGGGCGTGCAGTCATGAGCGGGACGCGTAGGTACGGGCAGTTTGACCGAACAGCGGGTCCCGGATCCAGGCTTCCGGCCGACGATCTAGATGTAGCTTATAGTGGCCGAAGCGCCGGATGTTGTGGGTCGGATACGGGCTCAAAAACTCAATGTCTTCGGCGCGCACTTTCTCGCGGTTTGCCGCCATCTCGCGTAGCGCCTGCATCATGTCCACCGTGTTCTGCAAGATCACGGCCGACGCGACGAGGTCGTTGTAGCGTAGTCGCTTCTGCTGCTCCTCTGGCTCGTTCTCGGCGATCACGTCCCCGCCGAAAGACAGCCACTTCGAGAAGCCATTGTACGACTCGATCTTGTTCGTGTTCGCGGTGACCTCCTGCCGCAATTCAATGCTGCCGATCCACTCAAGCAGGAATACCGTGCGAACGACGTTGCCGAGCTCGCGCGCGGCCAGATACAGCCGGTTCTTGCGGCTTTCGGAGCCGAGCCGGCGCAGCAGCAGCGGCGACGAGATGGTACCGGCCTGAATCGACAATGCGACCTGCATCAGCTCCTGCCAGTGCTGCTCGATCAGCACCCAGTCGATGGTCGCCGTGAACAGCTTGTCGATGTGCATGTACTTGGCCTTGCTGTCCGGCCGGTACAGCACGAGATCCTTCCAGTTGCGAATCCGTGGCATCAGGTTGATGCCGAGCAGGTACGTGAACGCAAAAACGGCGGCGGACTGCCCCTGCGTGTCGGCATGAACGGTATCTGCCTTGACCGACAGGCCGGCCTTCAGCAAGCCCTCGATCACATAGATCGCCTCCCACACGCCCGGCGGAATGAAGTGCTGGAAAACCGCGATATAGTTGTCGGCGACGTGCCGGTATGCGACCGCGCCCATTTTCCGGTAGCGAAAGTGATAGCCAGCCAGCAGGTTGTTGTCGTAGAAGTCGTACTGCGTGCCATCGGCCGCCACCGTCTTGCCATCGCCCCAGTGTTTCGGCAGATCGAGCCGAAGGTACAGTTCAATCAGCTCGCGTTGTGCGGTTTCGAGCTTGTCCAGGCTCATATGCCGGCGATTGACGAACGACAGCATGTGCGCGGTGACATCGGAATCAAGATGGCGGGCCGTCTGGGTCGGACCGAGATTGCAGCCCATCGCAAAAATGGTCAGCAGGTAGCGCTCGGCAGCCTTGCGAATCTGCGGATCACTCCCGGACAACGGCCCGAAGTGCCGCGTGAAATGGGTCCAGTGCTCGATGTTCGCGAGGATGTCCAGCATGTTCCGCGTCGGCAGTCGGGCGCTGAGCCGCTCCGGCAAAGCGATGGCGCTCGCCGGAATCTCCTTGGCGACGGTTTTGCGCAGTATCGGCTCGCCATGACGGTCGATCACGACGTGCTCGCGCTTGCGCGGTAATTCGGCGTCGAGCTTGTGGGAAGCGTCTGTCAGCCATTGACGCAGATGGCGCACGAAGTCACTGCCAGTTTTGGGCATGCCGAGCTTGTCGCAATAGTCCGGCAACTGCTGCTCGCATTGCCGCCACGGCAACAGGTGATCGCGATAGTCGGCGTACGCGTCGGAGCCCGATCCGCACAGATCGCCGACCCGCAGTTC
>NZ_JBFRCK010000066.1:0-14222 GCF_040965775.1 Paraburkholderia sp. BR10954 | reverse complement strand
GTGCGCCACGAACTGCCTGAAGCCGAACGCTTCTGTACGAACGACGGCCACGCGCTCGTCGAGATCGGCGTTGAGATCAGCGAGCAGCTCGATGTAATTCCGGAGCAGCTTCGCGTGCTCCAGCACCGGCGCGTCAAATATGCGTGTCCGTGCTGCGATCTCGGCATGAAGGTCACGCCAGCGCCGCCGCGTATCATCCCGCGTGGGCTGCTGAGTGAATCAGCGCTTGCGTGGATCGCCACCGGCAAGTATCAGTTCGGGATGCCACTGTACCGTCAGGCCGGACTGCTACGTCGTTTCGGCGGTGACATCTCGTCCAACACGATCGCCGCAAGCATGGTACGCGTCGGTCTGGCGACCCAGCCGGTGATCAACCTGATGCGTGATGCGCTGCTCGACGCGGATCTGGTCTACTGCGACGAGACGACATTCCAGGTCCTGAAGGAGAAGGGGCGAAAGCCTCAAACGAAGAGCTACCTCTGGTCGCAGATGACCGATTCAGGACATCCGGTCCGCTGCTTCACGTACATGCCGGGACGCGGCGCTCACTGGCCGACAAACTGTTCACGGGCATCCGCAAGGGCGCGGTCCTGATGACCGATGGCTATGAGCCCTATAACAGCATCGCCGACCGATACCAGCTCGTGCATCTTGGATGCTGGGTTCACTGCCGACGCTACTTCGTCAAGGCAGAAGACAATGTGCCCAAGGCAGCGCGCTCGCCCGACCTGCTGGCCACACGCTTCATCAAGCTGATCGGAAGGTTGTTCGTCGCCGAGGCACGCAGCGCGAAATGGGAAGCCAGCCGGCGACAGCGATTGCGACGGCGATACAGTGCACGAGTGCTCGACGCCATCCGCAGTCTCATGCTCAAGCAATCCCCCGGCGTCGTGCCCCACAGCCTGCTCGGAAAGGCGCTAACTTATCTGCGCGAGCAATGGCCCAAGCTGATCCTCTACGTTGAGAACGGCAACTGGCCCATATCGAACAACGACTGTGAGAATTCGATCCGCCCGTTTGTAATTGGGCGCCGCGGCTGGCTGTTCTCGGACACGGTTGATGGCGCGACTGCGAGCGCCAATCTTTACTCTCTGGTCGAAACCTGCAAAGCCTCTCGAATCGACCCGTACCACTACCTCCACTGGCTGTTCAGGCACATCCCTCTGGCGACCAGTGTCGACGACTACGACGCGCTTATGCCCTGGAAAATGCCTGCTTCCCTGCACTGAGCACACGCCACGCCTCTCGGCGATTCATGGCCCTCAACTCCACTCGCAGAGGGACGTCGATAATAGATCGCTTACAATCAAGTCGCGATTGCATACGCTCTCCTCGCTAGAGCGTGTTAGGAACTTTGAAGTACTGGCACGGCGTGGACAAGCATGAGCATTGCGAAGACGACGAAATGAAGCCCAGCGAGAGTTTCGGGAAGCCGTTCATAGTCACGTGCGAGACGCCGGAAACGGTTGAGCCAGCCAAAGCTGCGCTCGACCACCCACCGGCGGGGGAGCAGAACGAAACCCTTTTTCGTTTCTTCGAGTTTGATCACCTGAAGGTCAATGCCCTCGTCGAATGCAGCCTGCGCTGGCTCCTTGCCCGTGTATCCCTGATCGGCAAATGCCACCTTGACCGTTCGTCCCGTTACCTGCTGGACCTGCCGCGCAAGCTCCGCTACCTGTGCGCGCTCCTGTTCATTGGCGGGGGTCACGTGCACCGCCAGCAACTGTCCCAACGTGTCTACTGCAATATGTACCTTGCTACCGCGCTTCCGCTTATAACCGTCATAGCCCGCACGCGGGCCGCTCTCGCAGGTCGACTGTATCGTGCGGCCATCGAGGATGACCGCGCTGGGCTGTCCCCGACGGCCCTGTGCCACGCGTATCACCGAGCGCAGGTCGCTCACCATGCTCTCAAAGCAGCCAGCCTGCAGCCAGCGTTGAGTCTGCTGATACACCAGCTCCCACGGCGGGAAATCATTGGGCAGCATCCTCCACGGCGCGCCGGCACGAGCCATCCAGCGCAATGCATCAAACATGTCGCGCAGTTCGTATTTGCGCTGGGGCGCGTCAACGTCCATCAGCGTCAGATACGGCGCCGCGAAACTCCATTCCTCATCCGACACATCTGTCGGATACCCTTTGCGGTCGGTTCTTTTCATCCCGCCAGGATACCAGGTCTCAATCGAAGTTCCTAACACGCTCTAACTACGATGCTTGGCTCGTGCTGCCTGTCGCCAAGTACAGAAAACCATGTCATGCCCTTTCCGATGCCGACGCCAAGTGTCTTCAACACCGCATCCTTTGCCGTCCATACGTCATAAAACGCGCCGGTTCGCCTGTACATCGGCAAAGCGGTCACTTGTGCCTCGTCGCACGGCGCAAATACCGCTGATGCGAACTTCCTCCAGTTGATGTCTTTGCGAGCAAATTCGATATCGAGACCAACCCTCCGTCGCCGGCCAATTGCGATCAGAGCATACTGCTCCGAATGCGAAACGTTAAAGTCGAGTCGCCCACCGGACCCGCCTTGCATCGACAATCGAGACGGGGCCGTCCGCCGATGTCTCGCTCGAAACGCAATTCACTGGCCTCCAAATCTGTTCGTTCCGCGAGCAACTGACGCAGCACGACGCGCGTCACCGCACACGCAGCGCATCGTCGCGGCGTCGGAAGCGCGCGACCTTCGCACCCTCATCGTCCGAAAGCGGAGCGAATGCGGGACTATCGAGCATGACGCGAAAATCGAAGCTGACGCAAAATATTTCAATATCTGCTGCGGAGGCACTCGGTGGAGCGAGCTCGTGCACATTGAAAGCCGACGTTGCAGGGACTATCATCAATTCACTCCGTTAGTGACGGTAACAGGCAGTTCCTGTGCGATTATGCTGCGCGAGGAACAGAGGTGCTCAAGCCCGAGCCGACTGCTCCGAATGGATGTTACTGACCAGTTCATCGAATAGTGCATCGTTTTTCAGGTGGAAAAATAGACATGCTTTTCCTGAAACAGGTTGTGGATCAAGTGCGTTCGTCTGGCGCAAGTCGGCGGATGAAATTCTGTCGAGTCGTGAACGGTTTTGCGCACGGGTCCAAACGATACCGCGATGAACGCCATGAACATGACACATCAGCGATTGACGACGCCGTCCTCGCGCTCCTCTATTTGACATTGCACGACCACAGCCGGCATTGTCACCCATTGCTCGAGGGGATGTAACGATGTGGATTGACCCTGATCTTTTCGCTGCAGCACCGGAATCCAAGGTGCGCGCACTCGGGGCCACCGATGCGTCTATGCGGATGCGTTCGTGCAGATGCTGCTGGAACTCAAGCAGGTCTTTCTTCTGCCGCTGCGCGCACTACAAGGCTTCGCCCAGAGTCTGTGCAAACTTGCTTTCACGAGCCTGCCCGTGCCGAACTACACGACGTTGAGGCACACAGACGCTGACGGTCGCGCTACCGGCACAACGCCCAAAGACTCCTTGCACCTTGTGCTCGACAGTACCGGACCAAGCTCTATGGCGAAGGCGAGTGGAAGGTGCGCAAGCATGGCTGGTCCAAGCGTCGCACTTGGCGATGGACCCGAACACCGGACAGATCTGCGCTGCACTGATGAATCGTCCCCGGGTTTCCGGGAGACCGTTTTGTTTGAGTCAAGCCGCCTTGGCGACGTTCTGAAACTGCCGATAGTAAGCTTGCTCGGCTTCCGCCGGCGGGATGTCGCCGATCGGGCCGAACAGCCTACGATCGTCGAACCAGTCGACCCATTCAAGCGTTGCCAGGTCGATAGCTTGATGCCTGCGCCACGGGCCGCGCCGATGAATCAGCTCTGCTTTATACAGCCCGTTGATTGTCTCGGCCAGTGTGTTGTCGTACGAATCGCCAACCGTGCCGACTGACGATTCGACGCCGGTTTCGGCCAGACGCTCCGTGTAGTGGATCGAAACGTATTTTTTTGGGGGGGGGGGGGGGGCCAGGTCACCGCAAGCGCGTTGGCCGCGAAAATGGGCGACGCAAAACAGTACGGATGCAGTCGCGATTTTGCGGCATCGGTTGGGCTCGTTCCGCGGCAATACAGTACGGGCGGCAAGACCAATTTTCTCAGGATCAGCCGGCGGGGCAACAAAAATGTCAGGCGCCTGCTCGTCCTGCCCGCCCGAGCTTACATGCGAGGCCTGGAGAAACGAACCGGCCGCCTAGCGGACTGAGTTCGCGCAATTCTCGCGCAACGGCATTCAAACGTGGTGGCGTGTGCACCGGCCAACAAGCTGGCCCGAACCGCCTGGGCAGTTGTTGCGCGCCAAACCACATTCGACGCCGGCTTCACCCGTCCGCCCTGAACGAGCACGGCCTCGTCTTTATCGATCACACTCACCCAACTGGTTTTGCGACGACTGAAAATTCATGACGTGAACGGCATACCTGCCTGACGAGGAACCTCCGTGCCAAACAGGCTTTCGAAGCCGACCCACTGTTAAGGATCGTCAGGCGCGAATCTCATCGTGGCGCGGGGAGCGATCCCCAAAACGACGCCGAATAGATTTGGGCAAGCCAACTCGCCATCGAAAATCAGGGTTGCAAAGATGGGGGGACCCAGATTTGGCACATCCATGCCGCTGGGTGGGGGGCGGCCATTCCATTAACGCCCATTTGCATCGTCGGCAAAAGAGAGCCTCACGTGATCCGGAAACTGTTCAAGGAAAAGCACGTTCGGTATGCCGCGTAGCCAACTATGCACTATTTGATGCACTCGTCAGTAAGTTCGCCGCTTTGGTCGGCCCTCGTCGCGGCAATCCGTGGTGTTGCACATCCAACATTGTCGGATATGCAACACAGTAAATCCCACAAACGATATTTGCCGGAAGATCCCGCAAGCGTTTTGGAGGGTAGGTCCCCATCAGTCATCCCGATCAGCAATGTGTTGGGAGATATCTCTCAGGTGTGTCGTGGCGTTGGCTCAACTATTGCATCTGCTGTCGCGGGGAAATTGAAGCTGGAGGTAACGAAGCGTGAACACCACACCAAAGCCTCACGAACCACAGACAAGATCTGCAAAAAATGATAGTCGACATTCTATTGCGGCGTCCACTCAAGGTGCCGCGCTACGCGTTATTAACGAACCGGCGCTCTGGATCATCAGTTCCATTCCGTTCCCTGAGCAGGAAATTTTTTCCTGCGTTGCTGTGCAATCCGACGAACGATGTATCTCACAAAGAAAGATATCAAGGGCTCTGCACAGAATGAAGCTGTGCGGCGAAGTGAGCAGCATGGAGGACCGACATCAACGCGACGGTCAGGACGACGAGCAGAGTTCGTCGCACCTCCTAACCCATGATGTGACTGTTGAATACTTCTGAACTTATGCTACAGGAGCGTCGAGTGCCGAAGCATACTTCAATTCTTCGGGCGCTTTACCGTGGTTTTAACATTGCAGCATACAGTTCGAAACCTGTATCAAGTGAATTTCTTGCTACGACTTATTGCATATTTCCCTTCTTCACCTGACATCGCATGCTCGAGCTCAGGTCGTGATTGTGATTGAGGACGGTTACTTTAACGATGAACAGATCACGCACTGGGTCTCCCACGATTCCTCGCTTGTTTCCGATGATCCAAAAGCCTTCATCACGAGCGCGATACTGTTTTTTTGCCAGTGAGCGCTGCGTGGCCGTTTCTGAAGCGTGCCAGGAACTCGCTCTCAGAGGATCGGGAAGAACTGCGGGGCTGGCGCGATATAGCGCCGTTACGCGACGCGAGCGAGTAGTGACGTGCCTGCGCCAGCCGCATCTTTCGCGGTTATAGGTACGGATTCTAATGCTAACCAGTGCTCTTGGCCGTTGCATTGGTGGCCGCATGAAAATGCGGTTCAATTTAGCAGAGCAAGTAACACGCTCAAGTGAATAGATATCAAAATATTGAATATGTACAGAATGCGAAGAAGATGTGATTTTCGATATCTTAAGATAGCGAGTTAGCCTGTTATCCAACCCAAACGCAATGAACCTTTCGGCGATCATTCCACGGATACTTGCGCGGTCGCCCGCCGAAAGAGCTGTTTTTAGTATAGGGTCGGGTAATTCAAGCACTTAGGCGAGTGAATGAGGTTTAAATGAAAACACTATTGGCAGTAGACTACTTCTGTGATGCGGCACGGCGTTATCCGCAACATATAGCAGCGAGGCATGGCAGCGAGTCGGTAACGTATCGGGAGCTTGATGAGCAGTCCAGCCGCATCGCAATGGCGCTGACCGAGCGCTGTGGCCGCGAGGCGCCCGTCATCGGCGTGTTGATGGAGCGAGGAATTGATTTATTGGCTGCGATGCTTGCCGTTTTTAAGATTCGCGGTACCTATATGCCGCTTGATCGCCAGTATCCAGCGGAACGTTTGGATTACATGCTGGAGAAGAGTAAATGCTGCCTGCTGCTGACCGCCCGTAACTGCTTCGAACAGGCGGCATATTTGCAGACAACCAGACCGGAACTAGTGCTTCTTGATATTGAGAAAGCGCAAGAATCGAGCGCAGCCTTTGCCGGGCCCAGAGGCAAAGGTAGTGATCTTGCCTACGTCATTTTTACTTCGGGTACCACCGGTCACCCAAAGGGCGTAATGATTGAACAGCGGAGCTTGATCAATCACTTGCACGCTAAAGTACACGATCTGGAGATCAGTAAAACTGACCAGGTGGCGCAGACCGCATCGCACTGTTTTGACATTTCTCTGTGGCAGTTTATGGCGGCGCTGCAAGTGGGGGCGTGCACGCAGATCATTAATAGAGACGTCGTATGCGATCCGTCGAGGCTGCTGCTTGAGTTGCGCAAATGCCAAGTATCAGTCATTCAATTTGTGCCGTCGCTACTACGCTCGTTTGTGGCCGAAGTCGAATTGATCGATGCACGCGCGCTGCCGGCGCTGCGCAGGATTTCCACCGTCGGGGAGGCATTGCCGCCCGACGTATGCCGACGTTGGCTGGCGATGTACCCGTCTATTCCCATCCTCAACCATTATGGACCAACTGAATGTGCCGACGGTGTCACGCATGCACTGATCTCCAACTCTCCGGCGGAAGGTCAGGCATTTATGCCAATCGGGAAACCGATAGACAATCTGGAAATCTATGTGGTCAGGCCAGATGCTGCGGCGCTGACGCTTGTTGCGTCAGGTGACGTAGGCGAACTTTGTGTAGCCGGCGTTGGCGTTGCACGTGGTTACATTAACGACGACGCGCGTACCGAGCAGGCTTTTGTGGCTAACCCTTTCAGCGATAAGCGCGGATATGATCGATTATACAAGACTGGTGATCTCGTGAGGCTGCGTCAGGATGGCTTGCTGGAGTGTCTCGGAAGAGCAGATCGCCAGGTCAAGCTGCGTGGCTACCGTATTGAGCTTAACGAAGTGGAAGGTTTGTTGGGGTTACATGCTGCCGTCGAGGCCGCGGCCGTAGTGGTGCATTATCCCGCTGACAATCGGGTGAAACTGACGGCAAGGGAAACACTGACTAGTCCAGGGGAAGCGGAAAGACTTCCGCGCCTCGTGGCTTTCGTCAAGCTTCGAGAGGAGGTTACACGGAGCGCTTTACGCGAACACATGTCGTGTCAGTTGCCTGACTACATGCTGCCCGATCTTTTCTTCGAGCTGGCGAAATTACCATTAAACGCCAATGGCAAACTTGATTACAAGCAATTGCCTTCCCCAGAAAATTTGCGTCCTTTGTCCGATGTGAAATATCTGGAGCCTGCTGACGGTCTTCAGGTTCGGTTGTGCAGGCTCTTAGCCGAGATACTGCATCTAGACCGGCTGGGGCGAAACGACAACTTTTTGCTGATGGGCGGTGACTCGCTGCGCGCCATGCTTGCGATCAACCGTATTCAGCGCGAATTCGCCTGCGAAATTTCAGTGGTTGACCTGTACCATTGCACAATAGATGAGTTGACCGAACTCCTGGCCGAGAAAGAGGATGGGCATGAGTCCCTCCCCGCCATTGTCGTCAGTCGCCGTGATGAGGGCGGAGAGGCTCCGGCCAGCCACATTCAAAAACACTTATGGTTTTTGTGGAAGCTTGATCCAACAGCATCCAACTATACCTTGCAAACGGCGCTCGAATGCTGCGGAGAGCTTGATCGAGATCGCTTTAGTCGGGCTTGGGATGCGGTGGTGCAGTACTTCGACACACTGCGCATCCGATTCGTCGAAAAGAGCGGCAATCCATATTTGACCTTCGATTCACCGCCGAAGGGTCGTTTACGCTTTATAGACCTTTGCGGCGACCATCCTGCCCCCAGGTTGGCTGAACTGAAGGCGAGCGAGTTTCAACCGGCCTTTGATCTCGCCGCAGGCACACTGTATCGCGCACTACTAGTACGAGAGAGCTCCGACCGGCATGTTGTCATCTTTACCACGCATGAAATCATTATGGACGCGTGGTCGCTTTCGGTAATGGTGCGCAAACTGCGTGAATTTTACCAGGCGGGAGTCAGTTCAGAGGACGGTCTCAAAGCCGATATTTCGTTCGCAGATTTCGCGAAATGGGAGTCCGAGCAGTTTCGATCGGACTGCTGGGCGCGACAGCGCTCGTACTGGGCACAACAGCTGTCGGGTGAGTTGCCGGTGCTGACCCTGCCTTCCGATAAGCCTCGTCCGAGGCGGATGCGTTACACCGGGAAGTCACACGCCATACAAATTCCGGCTCTCGCGGCGTCCAGACTTCGCGAACTCGCTGCGGACAATCGCACCACGCTTTTCAGCGTGTTACTGACGACTTTTTACGCTTTATTGAGAGAGTACAGCGGACAGGACGATATCATCGTTGGCACTCCGAATGTAGTGCGCGAACAGTCAGGTACGGAACACCTGCTGGGGTTCTTCCTAAACATGTTGCCGCTAAGGGCGAAGATGGATCCTGATAAGTCATTCATCGAACATCTGGCCACGACGCAGCAAACTGTCACCGGTGCTGCCTTCAACGCGGCATATCCATTCAGTCGGATGTTGGAAACAGTTGACGTGGTACGTGGAAGCAATTTTTCCCCCGTATTCCAGGCGATGTTCAACATGTATTCGGAAAAGGCAGAGCTGATTTCTGAGGGGGAGCACGATGTGTCAATTGTCGCACGCGAATTGGAAAACGGTTATACCAAGTACGATCTCACTCTTTATTGTCAGGAAGAGGGGGACGGCATCTATCTGCAGATGTCCTATTGCACTGAACTGTTCTCCGACGAGCTCGTTTCCAGAATGCTGCTCAACCTGCAGCAAATTATTCAGGTGATCATTGCGGCGCCGGCGGCGCCGCTTGCAGAGCTGGATCTGCGGCACCCAGCTGAAAAGGCTTTTCTTAAGCGTTACAACGGGGGACGGCTGGCTTATACAGGCGCTAGTACACTACGCGAAATGTTCGAAGCGCGTGCCAAAATGTCGCCAGTGGATACTGCTTATTTCTGGGAGCACGGTCGCATTTCGTACGCGGAGTTGGATACTGCGGCCAACCGTTTTGCTAACAGACTCGCAGCCTCCGGTGTTGGTGCCGGCGACAGGGTGCTGCTTGGCATTGACCGCGGCATTAACGCGTTGATCGTTATTCTAGCTGCGATCAAGCTACACGCAACCTACTCGGTGATCGGGGCAAATTATCCGATAAGTCGCATAGTTGAGATTGCTAAAGATGTCGCTCCCAAGGCCTTCGTTGCCACGCCGTTGCAGCGGGAAGCATTTCGTGACAGAGGGCTAGTTTTACTGCCGTCGGAGGAAGTTGCATGCGGCAATGAGGAAACAGATGCCGCCCCTTCCCCATCTTGTTCGCATGAAGTGCTGCAGATCGTCTACACATCTGGTTCTACGGGAAAACCGAAGGGCGTTGTGGTTCCCGCTACAGCATGCCTAAATCGTTTGCAATGGATGTGGGGGCAATTCCCCTTCCAGGCAGGCGATGCCTGCGTAGTGCAGAAGTCGGCGGCGCTGGTTGCCAGTCAATGGGAAATCTTCGGGCCACTCTTACAAGGCGTTCCTAGTTTGCTGCTGAGTCAGCAAGAACTGCAAGATCCATCCCTGCTGCTATTGCAGCTAGATCGTTACCGGGTAACGCATCTGCTGTGCTCGCCACCGTTGATCACCGGCATTTTGACGGCACAATTGACAGACGGACGGTCGGTTTCAGATTTGCGGCTGGTCACCTCAAGCGCTGAGGCGTTGCCACCGGAGTTGGCTCGGCGCTTTCTCGAGGCTTTCCCGCAGGCCCGTTTGTTCAACTTTTACGGCTCCTCCGAGTGTAGCTCGAACGCCGCTTGGGGAGAGGTGTGCGAAGTGGGCGCTGATGAACGGACTGTCCCGATCGGTAAGCCGGTGGCCAATGTCGGCATAGCCGTCGTAGATGACAAGTTGCGGCCGGTGGTTCAAGGTGCGGTGGGGGAGATCCTGGTGACGGGTGACTGCCTGGCGAATGGCTATCACGACAGCAGGGAGTTGACAGCCGAGCGATTTGTTGCTAATTCGGTGCCAGAGCTACAGCCTTTCGGAACTGTGGCTTATCGCACTGGCGATTTGGGGCGTCACCGCGACGACGGCCGCCTGGAGTTCCTCGGAAGGCGTGACAACCAAATCAAGATCCATGGCTTGCGCGTTGAACTGGATGAGATTTCTCACGTCTTGGGAAAATGTCCTGGGGTCGAGGAGGCCGCGGTGCATTTGCACCGCGCCGCGGATGGCGAGCCGCTGTTGACTGCCTACGTGGTGGGCACGGAGGCGAAGCTGCCGTCAACAGAGGATGGGTTCAGACAAATGCTCCGTCATTCGCTGTTGCCCCATACTATTCCCCGTTCATTTGTTCGCTTGCGGGCTTTGCCTAAGCTGCCGGGCGGTAAACTGGACCGTTCCCGCTTGCCGTTTCCACGGCAAACCGCGGTGGGCGTATTCGCGCCGCTGGTCACCACGACTGAGCATGCACTGGCCGCGGTTTGGCAGGAAGTGCTTGGTATGTCGACGATTGGTGCGGACGCGCATTTCTTCTCACTGGGTGGTACCTCTATGCTGAGCGTGCGCTGTGTGGCGCGGGCGGCCAGGATGGACATCCGCTTTTCTGTCAGCGAGTTGTACGATTATCCAGTGTTACGCGAACTGGCTGGGCTGATCGATGCCCGCTCCGGCGAGCTGGTGCACCACGATGGCGAAATCGACGGTGGAGTGGAAGTAACGCCTACGATACGCTTCATGAATCGGCGCATGGGTTTAGACGAGCATTTCAACATGTGCGCGATCTGGCAGGACGATAGCTGCCGTTTGGATCCGGCGATATTGGAGTCCGCTATCGTTAGGTTGGCGAAAAACTACCCACTGTTGCGCACCAGGATCTCTCGAGATGACGCTGATCTACGCTTCCATACCGGAGTCGGAGCGTTGCATCTGGAGCGAGTTGCATTGGGCTCGTACTCAGAGCTCGGGGATTGCACGCGAGATATATCTGGTATCGCTGAGAAAGCGCAATATGCATTCCGGTTCGATGGTCGTACCTGGATGTCGCGTTTCCAATTGATGGAGGCGGAGGTCGGTGGGCGGCCGCACAGTTGGATTTTTATCATAATTCATCATTTCCTGGTCGACGGCTATGGGTTCCGGCTGCTGCTGGACGAAGTAGAACGCTACTATCTGGCGATAGAGCATGGCCAAACACCGGCTCCCGCATTCAGTGGCCGCGCGCAGTTGAATCGATGGGTGAAGGCGCTGCGCGAACATGTGAGCGGTTCGTTGGACAGCAACATTGCTTATTGGCGAAGCCGGCCATGGGAACTGCTGCGTGAGGATGGTGCAACAGTCCTCGAGGTTGAGCCAGTCGATAGTGGCGCTGATTCCAGCCGGCGCTTGTTCGAGATGCTCCATACTGGGCAGATGCACAGTGATGCTGCTTTCGAGGCCTTGTGCGCGCACAAGGGGATTCGCTATCTGGATCTGGATGCGGAATCGACAAAGATTCTGCTCGATCTGCATCCGGACCGGCACGGCTTTGACGCATTCGACGTCATCCTGTGCGCCTTGGCGGAGGTGGCAGGAAGGGGCAACCAGCGACGAGGGCTGTTTCTGGACAGCATGGACATGCTGCGCACGCCTATCCTGCCGGGTCAGGATCTGTCGACGGTTATGGGCTTTACCGCGGAACTTGTCCCGCTGGCCATCATTTGTGAGGGGCGACTCAGTGTGGCGGAACGTCTGAAAGCGGTGCGTCGTCAGCGCAATTCGGCACGGATCCATGGCATTGGGCTACGGGCGGCTGCGTATCTGCTGCCGGATGATCAGGCGAAGGCAGTGGTGGATTTCGACTGGCCGCGTGTTGTCGTCAACTATCGCGCTGTGTTAGATAATCTTCGTACGCGCATGCTGCTCGGCCTTGCTCAACCGACGATCTGGACGGGTGATGGGATAGGGCCCAACCGTCATCACACGTTGCGGTTATATATCGATAATGTGGACGGTAAACTTCGTATCCAGATGCATTGTGCGTTGCCTTGCTTTTCCGCAGAGGAGGCGAATATGCTGGGACGTCAGTTGCTGCATTGTCTCGCGGCTTATGCCGGATGGCTCAGGGACAATCAGGAAGATGTGGACGCAACAAGCGTGAAGGACGGGACCACAGTATGAACACGCCAGCAGTTGCGGCATCACGGATGCAGTCAATGGCCCACGATCGACTGTTGCCACTGATCCTGCGGCTGGCTCTTCCGTCCGTCATTGGCGTCACTGTCAGTGCCGCTTATCAGTTGCTCAACGCCTATTTCGTGGGGCGGCTCGGAACAGCAGCACTCGCGGCGATGGCATTGTCGTTCCCATTTGCAATGTGCATCACGGCAATAGGCCAGATCTTCGGTGCAGGGGCCGCCTCGTTGATTGCTCGAAGCCTGGGACGTGCCGACGATCACTCTGCCAACGATTATGCATCGCACGCGTTATGGTCTGCGATGGTAATTGCTGGCATAACGGCTATCGCGGGCTGGCAGTTGGCTCCAACTTTGCTGACATGGCTAGGCGCTGGACCATCGATTTTGCCACTAGCGGAGGCTTATCTTCATTGGCTGCTGTTGGGCTATGTGGCAGTGGTATTCAATATGGTCTGTGGTTTCATCGTGAGAGCGGATGGCAATACCGTGCTCAGCATGACGACCCAAGTTTCATCCTTCGCAATAAACGCGGCACTCGACCCGGTGATGATTTTCTGGTTCGGGCTGGGCATCGAAGGGGCTGGCATCGCAACATTTCTGGCCCAGTTGTGCGGCTTAACCTTGTATTGGCGACATTTCGCGGGCAGGCACGGAGCCATCGTCTTATCGTGGCCATCGGTGGGACGCTGCGGGTGCCGGCTGGCGAGCATCGCCCGCATCGGCATTCCGCCAGCGCTCAATACGCTGCTCGCGGTAGCGGCCATGTCCATGCTCAATGGGTTCGCTGCTCGCTACGGTGAGGCATCGGTGGCGGCGATAGGTTTGGCCAGCCGCTTGGCGATGCTGGCGGCACTACCGTTGTATGGACTGTGCAGCGGGGCGCAGTCGGTTGTTGGGTTTAATGTCGGCGCAGGTAACTGGACACGGGTGGCGCAAGCGGTTCGGGCTATGGTTGCGGTCGCGCTAACGTTCGCCGGAGTCTATGCCGGCTGGGTCGTGTGGCAAGCGAGAACCATCATCGGCTGGTTTGCGCACGAGTCGGCGACGATAGAGATTGGTAGCCGCGCGATCTTGCTATTCCATTGTGCGTTGCCGGTGTTAGGGGTGCAACAGGTGTGCCTGCTTTTCATGCAGGCCAAGGGCAACGCAATCTGGGCAACGCTTGTAGCGGTACTGCGGCATGGCTTGTTTCTGATGCCCCTGATGGCCTTGCTGCAGCACGCTTATGGGCAAGACGGCCTGTTGTTCTCGGTAGCGGCTGCCGATATGGCAGCGGGTCTTATCGCTATGGTTATTCTATACAGTGAAATGCGGCAGATCGACAAGGCCTCCCGGCTCTGTCAGGTTAATGGAATGGGGGCCGCAGAATGACGTAATGAAGAAGACAAAACCGCTTTATCATGATCATCGCTTCCCTGTTATCGTCATCAGCTGTGCGGTTCGCTGGTATTGATATGACTTTATATGAACGCCTCCCGTTTGCTAGGCTTTTGTGCGCTATGACGTGACGTAGGTTGGGCTGCACCTTTATATCCGGCCTTGTTGCAGCCTGTTGGTTGGCTGCGGGCCCCGATGAAATCCGCTGAC
>NZ_JBFRCK010000065.1:0-14369 GCF_040965775.1 Paraburkholderia sp. BR10954 | reverse complement strand
GCATGCGTGCGCATGCCCCGCGCGGATCGCGCGGCAAACCGGTAATTCAGCGGGAAATTGCACGCGCAAGTCTCCTGAACGTAGCTTCGGTCGTCATGACGGGGCGCTTTTCAACAGCCTGCTAGGGCTAAGCACATTTTTATCAAAGCGGCTGCACGCGTGATCTGCCGACCCGTAACCGCGAACGTCAGATGTTCCCTTTCGAGATACGCGTCGCACACAATCGCTAAGCCCCTTTCGTCAGCGCTTGGCGCTGCAGACACAGAGGAACGCGGCCTGTTATTTCGCCATAGTCAAACAGCGCATCGGTACATGGTACGGCTGTACGTTCCGGGAGCAATCAAAACGATTATATAATAAGTATTACTACTGTTCACATAGGGAGTGCAGATGGGCGTCAACCTGACAGCGCCAGGTTTGCCGCAGTGCTCGATAAGAACGCGCGTCGCCTTAAATTGGCGGAACGTCGATTCCGCCTGAGTGAATTGCAGGTGCATGAAGGGACTGGTTGCGTCATCGACATACACCAACAGCGTGCACGCTGGAGCGCGGTCCTCGAGCTAGCGGTGATCACCGCCATCAATATGGATGAACTCGTCCAAGCGCTCCTATCGTGTGCGTGACTGGTAGACCGTCGGCGGATGCAGTCGACGCAGGATCAACAGGCCTTCGCTCGTCATTCGATATGACCCCTTTAGCGCCATGCGGACGCTGGGATTCCCGTGGCTTCTCCAACGCTAGGGGCCGGCCCAAAATCGGCGTGTCAACCGGGGATAATCGTGAGCACGATCGGAACAAAGCATCTCGACAGCGTCTCGCTGCGCGAGATTTTTGTCCGAAAGCCAGTCCACGGCCCAAATTCCGAGCCGCACAACAAGCCGGCGATTCTGCCGCGCCGTCAGTTCCAGCCGTTGCGCAGAACGTTAGCGGTTTCAGCTTGCTATCCACCACGACGTTCAAAATGGTATGGAATTGTCCAGCGGGCGCATCGCGACCGTTCGCTCTGTTGCTGCAGCCATTAAAGCTCCCTGGAACTGGACCTCCCACGGGCTACACGCTTGCGATGACCGCGGGTTTTCCATTGGCAAAACCCAGACGTTCCGGTGTAGTCAGGAACTCACTGAGCCTTCTCGGCGGTTTCATCATATGTTAGAACCCTTGCCCGGACAGCCAGTGGTTCAGATACTTTTGCCAGGATTTCCATAAACCACGCACGGTGGGATGCAAGTGGCCATTGCGGCGTCGCGGCGCTATTGTGCGAGAGTTACCCTATGGTTCTTACCGCGCAGCCAGAGGACACTTTAGACAGACGAATTGGGCTGCGTCCCTTGATACGATCAGGGACTGAACTTGACTAGTGAATGACGGCAGATGAACGATCCACATGGCTCTGACACAGGCTTCAGTGTCCACATACTTTGGGAGGATGCAGAGCGCACTTTCTGTCGCGTCCGGTCCCCGAGCGGCAACGATAGCGTCCTGACTCTCCGGACCACCGAGGAACATCCCTCGATCGCCCTTCTCGAGCGCCTTGCTCACGAATTCGCGCTGAAAGAACAACTGAATGGTACGTGGGCGGTGCACCCGATAAAGCTGGTACGCGAAGATGAACGGATGGCACTGGTTTTCGAGGATCCGGGCGGCGAACCACTTGAGCGACTGGTGGGCGCGCCTCTCGGGGTGGAACGTGTTTTGTGCCTCGCCGTCGGCATTGCCGGGGCGCTTGAGAAGCTCCACCGGAGTGGGTTCGTTCACAAGGATTTCAAGCCTGCCCATGTGCTAGTTGACTGCACGGACAGCCAGCCGCGGCTCACAGGATTTGGGATCGCTTCACGACTGCCGCGCGAGCGGCAATTTCCACAGCCACCCGAAACGATCGCCGGCACCCTACCCTTCATGGCGCCCGAACAGACTGGGCGGACGAACCGCTCGATCGACTCTCGCAGCGACCTCTACGCGTTCGGAGTTACGCTTTATCAAATGCTCACGGGGTCCCTACCGTTCACTGCTGCGGATCCGATGGAATGGGTACATTGCCATGTTGCGCGTAAGCCGGTGCCTCCGATAGCACGGGTAGACACGGTCCCCCTTCCCGTCTCAGAGCTTGTCATGAAGCTGCTCGCCAAGACGCCGGAGGAACGGTATCAGACGGCGGCTGGCGTCGAGCGGGATCTGAGGCATTGCCTGACCGAATGGCAGCGTCAACGCCACATCGATTCCTTTGTGCTGGGCGAATACGACATGACCGACCGCCTCCTGATCCCTGAGAAACTCTACGGGAGGCAGAGGGAGGTGGATGCATTGACCACTGCGTTCGATCGCGTAGTCAGGACTGGCATCCCTGAACTCGTGCTCGTCTCCGGGTATTCGGGTATCGGCAAATCCGCAATCGTCCATGAACTGCATAAGGCACTCGTACCATCGCGCGGGCTCTTCGCGTCGGGCAAGTTCGACCAATACAAGCGCGACATACCCTATGCGACGCTTGTTCAAGCTTTTCAGGGCCTGATCAGACCGCTACTCGGCGAGCCTGACGCGGAACTCGCAACCTGGCGCGAGACGTTGATCGGGGCACTCGGTCCTAACGCGCGACTCGTGACCAATCTGATCCCTGCGCTCAGGCTGATCATCGGCGATCCCCCGCCCGTCCCAGAGCTCGAGCCAAATCAGGCGCGCCGCCGTTTTGAAGTCGTCTTCCAGCGCTTTATCGGCGTCTTTGCGCGACGTGAACATCCGTTGGCACTATTTCTTGACGATCTGCAATGGCTCGACGCCGCGACGCTCGACTTGCTCGACGGGCTCCTTGCGCGCTCGGATCTGCAGCATCTGATGGTAATCGGCGCCTATCGCAGCAATGAGGTAACTCCCGGACATCCGCTGCTGCACAAGCTTCAGACGTTAAGGGCTGTCGGCGCAAGGCTCGACGAAATTGTTCTCGCGCCTCTTGCTTGTGAACACGTGGAGCAACTGATTGTCGAAGCGCTTCACTGTGAGCCGGGACGTGCGGCACCGCTTGCGCACCTCGTGCATGAGAAGACGGCGGGCAATCCGTTTTTCGTCATCCAGTTTTTGCGCGAGCTTGCCGATAGCGATCTGCTGAGCTTTGCCCATGACACGGCCTGTTGGAGCTGGGACCTGCCCCGCATCCACCGCAAAGAGTACACCGACAATGTAGTCGACCTAATGGTGGCAAAGCTAGTGCGCCTACCGGCGTCAACGCAACGCGCCATGCAACAGCTTGCCTGTCTCGGCAACACCGCCTCCTATATGAGGCTGCCTAAAGTTCTGGGCGTTTCGGAGCAGGAAATCCGGGCGCTGCTGAAGCCGGCACTCGAGCAGGAGTTGGTCGAGCAACTAGAAGACGCCTACGGGTTCGTACACGACCGGGTGCAGGAAGCTGCCTATTCGCTAATTCCCAAAGATTTGCGTGCTCACACGCATCTGCGAATTGGACGGCTACTCGCGGCGCAAACTCCCGCTAGCAAACGGGAAGAGGCGATCTTTGATATCGTCAGTCAGCTCAACCGAGGCGCGGCGCTGGTGAGGTCCAGGCAGGAACGCCAACAACTGGCTGCCTTTAACCTGATCGCCGGCAAGAGAGCCAAGGCGTCGACAGCCTATGCGTCGGCGCTCACCTATCTCACTGCCGGCGCTGCACTCCTTCAGGACGATTGCTGGGGACGCAGGCACGAACTGGTCTTTGCGCTCCAGTTGAGCCTGGCAGAATGCGAGTTCCTCACTGGGCGGCTAACCGATGCCGAAGAGCGGCTGGCGATGCTGTCAAACCGCGCGACGAACACCGTGGATCAGGCGAGCGTCGCGTGTCTGCGAATGGATGTTTACCTGACTCTCGATCGAAGCGATCGCGCGGTCGAGGTTTGCCTCGATCACCTCCGTCAAGTCGGCATCGACTGGCCCGCACACCCACATGAAAGCAACATACGTAGAGAGTACGAAAACATCCGGCCGCGGCTTGCGGGCCGGACTATCGAGGCACTCATCGATATGCCGTTGATGACGGACCCAGCGTCCCTCGCAATCACTGACGTGCTTAGCAAGCTCCTGAGACCAGCCTGGTTTTTTGACGCGAATCTGGCTTCTCTCGCTATATGCAAAGTGATCAGCCTGAGTCTGGAGTGTGGGAACTGCGACGCCTCGTGTTTCGCGTATGTCATGTTTCCGCGGATCGCTGGGCCACGCTTTGGCGATTACCACGCTGGAGTCCAGTTCGGTCAGCTCGGCTTCGATCTGGTCGAGCGACGCGGACTCAAACGCTTCGAGGCGGTCACCTATCTCTGCTACGCGCTGTACGTTGTGCGCTGGACGAAACACGTGCGCTTCAGCAGCGAAGTGCTGCGCCGTGCGTTCGAAGCAGCGGGTCGGACCGGGGACCTTCCGTCTGGCGCCTATACCTGCTGCCATATCGTTTCGGACCGACTTTTCGGCGGTGACCCTCTAAACGATGTCGAAACCGAAATTGAACAGGGCCTCGCGTTTTCCAGGAAGACACGTTTCGGTCTGGTCGTCGATAACCTCACCACACAACTCGTATTGATCCGAATGCTCCGCGGCGCCACACTGAAATTCGGCCACTTCGACTATGACGAGTTCAACGAGCTTCGTACAGAGCAGCACCTGTCCGGCAACCCCGCGCTCGCGACGGCCGCGTGCTGGTACTGGATCCGGAAACTGCAGGGACGATTCCTTTCAGGCGACTATGTGGCCGCCATGAACGCGGCATCGATCGCGCAAGAGCTACTTTGGAGCTCGTCGACGCACCTGGAGGAATGCGAGTACCATTTTTACGCCGCTCTCACAAAGGCCGCGCATTTCGACCGGGTGCCAGCCGAGGAGCGACAGGAGCACCTCCACAGCATCGCCGCGCATTGTCGGCAATTGGAGATCTGGGCGAACAACTGTCCCGCGAATTTCGGCAATCGGGTTTCACTGGTAAGCGCCGAGATGGCGCGCCTGGAAGGCCGTGATGTCGACGCGATGCGGCTCTACGAAGAGGCCATTCGCCTTGCGCGCGCAAACGAGCTCGTACACAACGAAGCGCTTGCCAATGAACTCGCATCCGCGTTCTACGCGGCGCGCGGGTTCGAGAAGATCGCCCGTGCCTATTTGCAGGACGCACGACGGGGGTATCGACGCTGGGGCGCAGAAGGCAAGGTGCGTCAACTCGACGAACTGTACCCAGGTCTAAGGGACAACGAGCGAGCGCCTGATTCAGGCAGCACTATCGGGACGCCTCTTGAACACCTTGACCTTGCTACCGTCATCAGGGTGTCGCAGGCTGTTTCCGGAGAGGTTTTCCTCGACAGATTGATTGAGACGATCATGCGTACCGCTATCGAACAGGCGGGAGCGACGCGTGGATTACTGATCCTTTCGCATACAGGAGACCAGCGGCTCGCAGCGGAAGCCTGGACGGACAGCGACAAGGCATGCGTCCAATTGCGTGATGCGCCCGTGAGCGCGACCATGATTCCCGGGCCTGTTCTCTACGATGTATTGCGCACAGGCGAAAGTGTCATTCTCGATGATGCTGCGGCCGATCCCAGGTTCGCGACAGATCCTCATATCCGGCAGTATCTGACTCGTTCCGTCTTATGCCTGCCATTAATGAATCAAGCGAAGCTGATCGGCGCCCTGTACCTCGAAAACAATCTGATCACCCGCGCCTTCCCATCGACCCGGATTGCACTGCTGCGGCTGCTCGCGTCGCAGGCGGCGACTGCACTCGAGAACACTCGCCTGTACCGCGACCTGCAGGAACGGGAGGCCAGGATTCGCCGCCTCGTCGACGCCAATATCATTGGCATCATCGTCTGGAATGCCGCCGGCGACATTCTCGAAGCCAACGACGCTTTCCTGCGTATGGTGGGATATGAGCGAGAGGACCTTGCGTCAGGATGCCTCCGCTGGAGGGATCTCACGCCAACTGAATGGCAGGAAAGCAGCGAACGGGCTTTGGCCAAAATCAGAAACCACGGCGACGTTCAACCCGAGGAAAAAGAATACGTGCGAAAGGATGGCAGTCGCATACCGGTCATGGTCGGCCGCGCTGCTTTCGATTGCAGCGGGAAGGAAGGCGTTGCTTTCGTAGTTGACCTCACGGAGCGCAAGGAAGCAGAGCTCCGCTTGCGCGAGTCCTACGAGATGCTGCGTGAACTTGCCTCACATCGCGAGACGGCTCGGGAGGATGAACGCAAGCATATTGCGCGGGAAATGCACGACGAACTCGGACAGCACCTCACCGCGCTTCGCCTTAGGGCGTCGATATTGCGCATGAGGCTTGGCGCGGATCGCCCGGATCTGGTAGAGCATACGCAGGCGCTCGTTTCACTTGTGGATGTAACGATGCAGGTGGTAAGGGGCGTTATCGCGTCGCTGCGCCCCGCAGCGCTCGATTCCGGAATTGCAGCGGCGCTCGAGTGGCTCGTGGCCGATTTCAACCGCAACGGCCGGACGGTCTGTCATCTCAACTTGCAGGACGAGAATATCGCCGTAAGCGAGGATCGCGCTATCGTGCTGTTTCGCATCGTTCAAGAGGCACTGACCAATGTCGCACGACACGCTGCGGCCAGAAGAGTAATCATCGCATTAGAGCGAACCCCCGATGCTTGCCTTCTCGAAGTGCTCGACGACGGTTGCGGATTCGATCCTCTGGCAACGAGAAAGAGGTCATTCGGACTGGCAGGGATGGAAGAGCGTGTTCTGATGCTGGGCGGTGCGATCGACGTTATCAGCTCGCCGGGAGCCGGCACCATGATCAAGGTGAGACTTCCTGACTAGTGGGCGATCGAGAATAGCCGTTAAAGTCACACACCTAACGCCTGCGCCCGCTCGGCGTGCTGAACCCAAGGTCCGGAATCCGTGCGCGCCGCAGATCCGGAACTCGCCGTTCCGAGGTCGGTCGGAAAATGTGGAAGCCAACGTTTCGTCATACCGAGAAGCGGGGGCATGCATGAATCGAATTTCAAAAGTGGTCTATAGGAATGAGCTTCACGACGAAACGAGCGCCGAATTTGCTAAATCAGGATTTCTCGGCGACGGCACTCAATCAAGCCTGGTGCGGTGACATCACCTATATGGTGACCGAAGGGGCTGACTGTATTTACCGGCCTGAAGGAACTGTACAGTGGTGAAATTGTCGGCTAGGCGGTAAGGGAACGGAGGACGAAAAAATCTGGTCATGTCGGCGCTGTTTCGCGCTGTCGTGACCCGCCGGCCCGATTCACCATAGCGATCGAGGATGGCACTAGCGCCCGCTCGCCTATCAAGCACTCATCGGCCACCTTGACATACACGCGTTGCTGAGCCGCCGTGGCAACCGCTACAACAACGCCCCGATCGAATCCGTCGGGGCAACGCCGAAGAATGAACTGGTCTAGCATCAATGTTTTGCCACGTGAGAGCAGGCACGTTTGGCGATCACCGAATACATCGAAATCCTCTACAACCGGCAACGGCCGCAGGCGCCGCTGACTACCAATCGCCTGTCGCGTTCACGCGGCGCTTTTATCTGAATCAGATCACTGCTTAACCTGTTGGCCTTCGCCAATTCCGGCCGATCCAGTATCGCACGCATCGCGAAACCATGGCCGACTTGTTCAAATGCCTTGATATGTTCTATAACCGCAAGTCGTCGTGATTCATGCCGTGGCTTGTCACCAACTCAGTTCATGCAGGACTGGCCTGCGCGGCTCAGCGGACAAAGGATAAGGCTGCATAACTCGGGGGCCTCTGGAAGGCGAAAACCCGGGCGCATGAAATGGGTCAACGGCTCCCTAATTTCGATAGAAGCACTTCACAATTGCGGCGGGCGGGCGGAACACTTCCGCCGCGGGTTCCTTGCTCGCAATCAGTGATCTGGCCAAGACAAACAGGGGAATGGGAAGCCAGTTCCACCAGCGCACCTTCCCTTCGGACATCGGCCAATGCTACGTTTCACACTACGCCGCTGATGATTGCGCGAGTTCCTTTTGTCATCGCCTAGGTTCTCGCCGACACTGTGCCAAGCTCAAAGACCGGCCACGTTACTCCGTTGCCTGACTCCCCGGACCATCTATCGGGCCGGTCCCACAGTAGTAGGGATAACTCTCGGTAGGGTCTTTCGGGTTTGTGTATATGCATACATCGTTCGCCGCGACCGCAGAGGCCTGCGCCGCCACACCCATTAAAACCGCGGACAGAAGGCCACCAGAAAGCACTCTCGTCATGATTTCCATACACATTCCTTTGTTAACATGCCGTAAATTATGCGACTCGTGCACTGGGCGCCGCAATCACGTACCTTACGAAATTGTCTGAGCAACTGCCAGAAGAAAAGCATCAAATATATTGATGCCAACGCACGATCGTCGTTAGGGGACCGTGCTGCTAGGTCGAGAGGCGGTCTCCGGCACGATGCGGGCAAAGAGCCCACGACTTTCCGGTTACTTTTTTGATGCCATCTTCATTTCCTCGCATTCCTGCCAACAGACTGTTGCCGTTCATCGAGGGGCAAGTGCCGCGGGCCAGCTCGGTCCTGGTTCATGCACCTGTCGCGATACCGTCGCCCTGGTAAGTGTTCATACTGTCCGCAGACTATTGCGGGTGGCCTGTTTCGCGCTGAATGCCATTGAGTGTGCGCGTCGGATTGTCCTCGTCATTTCCTCGTGTCCTCTGCATGCGTTATCGCCGCCCTCCTTGCACCTACGAGAAACATGGATTCGACATGCTATCAACGATATTTTAATCGGGCATAAGTTACGTTTACTTTTCATCATCCGCGTCATTAATGTATAAATATGTTTTTGGTTCCGCTGATCATCGTGGAATATAGGTCATCAAAAGGCGAAATTGGCTGCCGCCTATAGCTTGCATAGTAGAATGCGTTGAGTGCTCAGCCAGACGATCAGATGCTTAAACTTACCGTTTTGCAAAGTGGAGAAGCGAACCCGATGATGAGAAATTTACTTGTTGTTGCCCTTGCGCTCGGCGCATCGTATTGCGCTGCTGCTGAAACGTACGAAAGCTGCCCGATGCCTGCCAACATCAAGATTGCGCGGGGTGTGTACACGGCAACAACCAACGATAACGAGGGTGAATGGATTGGCACTTCGAGAGGACCAGGCGACGGTAATATCAAGGAATTTACCTCGTCCATGTTTTTTCCGCCGCAGCTTGATAATGACGGTTCTGTGCAATCGCCGCTAGTCCGGTGCTCCTACGAACTTGCCCAAGGCGGTCATTTGGATTTACGGTTCGACCCTAGGCCGCCGCTACCTGGTCTAAGGGTCGATGTAGGTTTATGGCGCCGGAAATCCGGCCCTTACGATCTCGACTACTATGAATGCACTGAGCGGGCCGCTTGGCGTTGTAGGTTCGAGGTCGTTCGGCGGTCCTGACCTGAGCAATCGTAAGCATACGATTTCTCTCCTCTCGCTTTTGCGTTCAGCAAGATTCGCGATTTCGTCCGCAACACCAACTTGCGGGCGCCATGAGGCCCGGTCGAAAAAAATGGAAGCGAACGTTTCATAATACCGAGAAGCGGAGGCATGGATGAATCGAATTTCAAAAGCGGTCTATACGAAGGAGCTCCGAGACAAGCGGTCAAGCTGACCTTGATTGAAGGTGTTGGGATATCGGAGGCTTCCTGACGATTGTCGGCTCCAATGAAAACGGAGGCAAACCGGGGGCGCGCGGCGAAGCCTGTAAGCTCAAGGACGTCGGACGACCAACTCCCGGAGCTTGCCGGCTTAAGTTCGAGAATGGGGGCGGAATCTGAGGTTTTGCTTGCAGGTCAAGTTGACAACTGTCTGGACCGTGAGAGTTTGATGATTACGTTAAATTCTCCGGCGCTCTGGAAAATGAAAAATTCTTGTCGATTGGGCGTCGGAAATTATCGTTGACCAATGTCTTGGCTCAGACCATGTCCTAACTATCCGGATTTGAGGTCCAATGTAGTGCGAACTGCAGAGCGACTGTAGCGATGGGCGACGTATCGGAGCGCTTCGCCGCAGGCGAGAATGAACCAATAGGGAGAGTAGTATTGAAACTGAAGAAGAACATGAGGCGTGTTTGCACTCGGCATGCAGTGACACTTGCACTAGCTGTATGGCTCGTGACAGGCTGCTCGGCCGGGGCACAGCAGGATGCGTTCGTGCCGCTCGTGCGCACCATGGCAGATCGCCTCAACACCGCGGACCAGGTCGCTCTGAACAAGTGGGACACGGGCCAACCCGTCTATGACCCTCAGCGAGAAGCGCAAGTCATTGCAAATGCGGTGGCGATGGCGTCTGAGTACGGACTAACCACGGAGGATGTGACAAACATTTTCTCGGACCAAATTGAAGCCAACAAAGAAATTCAGTACGAGCTGCTCAGCAACTGGATGCGTCAGGGCAATGCTCCCGCAACGCCTCGCCAGAGCTTGCCGGGCGTTATTCGACCAATTCTGGATAAGCTGCAGGCCAATATCATGCTAAATTTGAAGGGCGTGGCGCCTCTTCGCAGCAATACAGATTGCCAGACACAGGTTGCAACAGCAGTGGGGCGCGTCGCCCAACAAACGTCGCTTGATGCCCTACATCTCGCGGCCCTCGACCGTGCGGTCGCGCGAATATGTGTCAAGTTTTGACTTTCCGGGGGGCTAAAGACATGCAAGGAAGCTCCCTGAAGGCGGACATATCGGAACTCCGTTGCGCAAATGGCGGCGTCGCGCATTTGAGATGGAGAGGATCCCCTGCGCTGGGGCACCAGCATGGTTTCGATGTCGAAGCGTGCCCTGACGACGTGCGCAACGTTCTTTGGGGACTATCCGTGAGTAGAGTGGCGACGAAACCATTGCCGACGCGATGCTTTACCGTCTCATGTAGCGTCATCACTGGATCACGCACAGGTGGACCACTTAGAAAACATCCCCAAAACCCCAACGTCCTGGAGCCCGAACTCGATCTCAACTGGGGAAAAACCTACAATCGACATCGCGCAATGCCAGACCCGCCGAGTCGGTCACGATTCCAAAATCGGCGATCAAGTTCGCTGAAGTACTCATCATCCTTTAATATGCCGTGTTCGGCTCATCAACCTTCTACGCTGAGATAGGAAGCATGGACGACCAAACAGCGCGAAATGTACTCAGACAGGCTGATGGCTGGATCGACTGGAATGACGTCCGGAACGCGCCGGACTGGCGGCAAGGAAAGATCGTGCTGGACGGTAGATTTAGTGCAGACGAGCTTCGTGCGATCATCGAGCTTCGCCGAAACACTTGCTAGCAATAGTCGAGATCCCTGATCTCGCGCTTCTATCCCGGCTGTGATCCCCGTTACTGTCTTCCCGCCTCGATATTTGTGGCTTTGGCCTACTAGGCCCCGCATGATTCGCCCCCAGTGACCTGCTCCCAACGAGTAGAGCTAACCGAAACCTAGTAGAGTTCGTTTCGGAGAAGAAGACGAACATGGAGAAGCGCTTTACGGAAGGACAACTCATCGGTTTTCTGAAGGAAGCCGATGCCCGTATGCCAGTCAAGGAGCTAAGCGGGAAAGCAGGGGTTCAGTCATGCATCGTTCTACACTTGGCGTGCGAGAGGAGAGGAACTCATTTGGTGAAGAATCAGTTGCCCTTGGCGAGTTCGAGTGAATCGGGAAGGGTGCGCTTCGATTGCGTGGCCCCCTCCTCTTCTAGATCCATCTATTTCTGACGAACGGCAGAAACGACCGAAAGGAAGAGGTGCACCATACGAGGGTCGAACTGCGAGCCTGCACCATCAACAATCGCCCGTATCGCCTGACTTCTGGGGATGGCGCGCTTGTAGACTCGCGCATGCCGGATGGCGTCGTAGGCATCAGCGACTGAGACGAGACGCGCTGCCATCGGAATCGATTCGCCTCGAAGGCCGCTAGGATAGCCAGTTCCGTCCCATCTTTCGTGATGACACAGGGCTACCTCCCTGAGGAGACTAGGCAAATCGGATTGCGGAAAGCCGGACGCTACCTGGTCAATCAGCTTCGCACCTAGTGCGGCGTGAGCCTTTGCGGCTGAGTATTCCGCTTTGTCAAGCGCACTCGGTTTGCCTAGGATTTGTGCCGATACAGCGGCTTTGCCTATGTCGTGAAAAAGCGCAGCAACTGACAGGCGCTTCGCGCTAATTTCGCAGGCGGTGTCCGTGTTCCAGCCCATCCTGCCCATCATGCTCGTCATCCTGCACGCGAGTGCCGCGACGCGCTTGCTGTGATTGACTGTCTGCCGGATGACCATAGAATTGAGTTTGTAATCTAGGGATCCGTTTACTTCGATAAAGCGCTGCAACGCGGCCACGCGCAACCGCCGGGTGAGAGACGATCCGGGTTCCATCGGTCCATCTCGCTTAAGCGGTCGATGCTCAAACGTATTCGCGCGGCATCTTGGTCGCTCCCATTCCTCATTGGTTAGCTCATGAAAATGCATTCACATCTCCAAACGGTTTGATCGAACCACTAGGCTTACGACGATCGTTTCGTGCGCGATATGTTCCTTTCCCCAATACATGCAACTTCCCTCCAATTCGACAAACCTCTCCCTTTCAGAGGAGCCCCTGAGAACTCGTCGCCAACTTGTTGCCAGTTCCATCGCGAGCCGAGGCCATGAACTGATTCGACACGGCGGATGATAAAGGTAGTCCCGCAAACACAAATCGACAAGAGGGCAAAGTGTGCGATGCGTCAAGGTATTCTGGGATTGACAATGGCGAGGCTTTTTTCGATTTCCGGAGATCACGTCTCACACGACACCTCTTGAGGGCCGAATCTCAGGGATTCCGATGTTGCACCGGAGATGACCATGTTGTTGCACTTATGACGGTCGCATGTCCGGAACGCGACAAAGTGATGAGTCCCAGTCGGTCGGAACCTGCACTGACCGTCTCTTTCTTGTGGCCCACAAATTGCTGGGAATGGCGGCACACCTCACCACAAGGAGTCTTCCATGCTCAGGAAAAGGATCGATCCACGAACGCTTGAGGCCATGCTTGTCGAAGCGACGGAAAACGCATTATCTGACTATGACTCATCGCTCGCGTTGGATGACGATTTAGAGGCAGTCGCCCAGTTCGGCGCCGCTTTCGCCGTTCGTGCACATGGTGCGGACACCGAATCGGATACGTAACCTGTGGAGGATGCTGAGGCTGACGGCGATATTTACAATTGGCGTGATGACGTTTTTTTCGCGACTCAGGGATTCGACGCTGCACGATTGGGTCGCTCGCAGTGGGTACCTAAGCGAGCGGCTCGAATCCATCTCAGTAGCCGAAAAGCCGTGGAGACGATCAAGCCGCCGCATTCGCTTGCTGGCAGCGATTGGGAGCAAATGGAGCACCAGACGTTGGAAGAAGATTCAGCAAAAGGTGGATTGGCGGCGGTCCAAGGTGGTCGACTCCGAAAGACGTCAAAGTGACCGTCCACATGCGCGGGAACTGTTGGTAAAGCTGCTTCCCAGGACGCAGATGCTCATGCTGGGAAGCCGGACACGACCTAGTCATCGAATCCGCCCTTATCGTCAAGTCGGTTGCTTTTCGTGGTTTCACGCGGGGCGACTATGAGGCAAACAGATTGCTTTTCTTTCGCCAAGCATGGTTAAGGAAGGTCTGCAAAGCTTTCCATCACGTTCGCGTGAGCGGAGGTGCGCTGATTCCCAAGCCCAAACCAAATCGTACCGCGATTCAACGACGCAGGGGAGAGTAGCTGAAGAATTGCTCCCAAAGAAAGGTAAACCGAATGTTTTGGAGTACGTTTATCGCGAAGCAAAAACAGTATGACTCACGAAAGGGCTGGCTTGCGGTGTGGAATCATATGCTGGCTACCAATGCTGCCTGAGCCGCACGGTTGGACAGTCCCCTCCGCGGCGAGAACAGGACTCGATCATAGCTGATGAGTGGGCGGCTCGAGTGAAGTAGAATTGTTTGACAGGGGGAGAGAACGCGGACCAACATCTCGCTGCAAAAAGCGGCACGTACCCGCCGTCTATCAAGGGGGGCCGTGGTCTAGCAAAACGGACCACATGCGTTGCGTAGTCCGTTCGCGCGGTAATCGCGAGGCATGCAAGCGGCCTTCAGGAAAGATTCCCTCCAGGGGCTAGTGTCGTGAGTTAGAAGTTCGTTGAATCAATTTCCCGGTCTTTCTGGAATGACGAAATGCTGTTTAAAGAGCCGCTCGGACTCACGCAGTCCTTCTTCGGTAAAGATCACAGACTTCGTCCTGTTGACCGGGTCTTCGACGAAACCCCGTTCGTAGAGTCGGTTCAGCACATCCCAGTCGAAACCCTTCCATGCGCGGTATCGGGCATGCAGGGTCAGGTAGAGAAGTGCCAGGGCGACTTCATCAATTGCGTCGGTGTTGATGTTC
>NZ_JBFRCK010000064.1:0-14842 GCF_040965775.1 Paraburkholderia sp. BR10954 | reverse complement strand
GTCTTGCCAATACCTTGATTTCCACTGCTTGCTCCTGAGTCAGCATCGGCGGCAAAAAGCCGCCATCCTCTCCCAGGTGGGTCAGATTTACTTCGGCGGGTGGGTCAGTTTTACATCGGCGCTAACACGCAGTCACTTATCATCGATATCGGTCGGTAAAAGCCCGATACTCTGGAAGAGCCTTCATGTGTGCATGCAGAGGCTCATCCGCATAGCAACGGACGCATAGGACCTCAAGGTTTCCATCTCTGTTGTCATGTTTTTGTCCGTTTTGATGATGCACTTGCAGATACTCGGACCCAACTCCGGCCAAAACGATGCTGCACATCTGGCACCTATAACCGCGCAGGCTACGCGTTCTGGCCGACACTTCGGGCCAGTCGTCGGTATAGGTGTTAATCGGCGCGGTATCCGAGGAATGCCCCGGTCGCAACGACATCAAATCGCGCGGATACTTAACGAAGAACTCTGTCAGCCTGAACTGCTCGACAATAGCGAGTCGAGTTGGTCGGGCCGCTTGCATTTCATCCTGAAGTGGGTCGCCGAAAACGGCATGGAATGGCGCTCAGGATCCGGGCAAGCCGTGGCAGATCAGCGCGGACGAGAGTGCCTGAGTCTTGAGCGGTTTCGGACCCGTGCCGAGGCAAAAATCGCGACCGAACAGAGGCGGCGCCACTACAATGCGATCCAACCGCATCCAAGTCTCGGGTACCTAACGCCCGACGAGTTCAAGCAGCAGTATTGTTCTACTGAAGCAACCAAGGTCGTTCTCAAAAATTGGAATAGCTCGAAGAAATCAGGCTGGCCGGCTCCTCCGACAAATTAAGCTTGTCGGACGCGGAGCGAGCGAGTCGACGCCCAGCATGAAGGGCTCAACGCGAGCTGTCGAACTGTATGCTCAGATGAGGCTGCCCCAGCCGGACAAAGGCCGCCAAAGCCGGAGGCCTGCTTTCGCATGCCAGAGCGCTATGCTACATTGGCACGCGAAACACAAGTCAAAAATCTTTACCTATCTTCATTCTGGCATTCGAATGCACGATCTTTATACTGGCAGCGACGCGCATCGATTGCTGGTGCGTCGGATCAGCACCTCCCTAAGCGCATGGGAGGGTTTTGAGACAATCGCGGACGCGATGCGTCTGCTGACAGAAGTGGATGTCTACTTGGTGGGCGGGTCACTACGCAATGCCATTGCGGAAATTGACGCCCCGATGACGGACTTCGATTTTATGGTGCAGGGCCCTCAGACTTCTGAGTTCCTGGAAATTCTGCGCAGTGCAGGTGCACTCACTATGGGGCCATTTGGCTCACCGAGGTGGCGACGTCACAGCGATGATCAAGTCTATGCGGACGTTATCCCCGTGACGACGTTCAATAATGGTCTTTGGCGCTGTCAAGATATTATCGACTCGCTGAATCAATTCGATTTTACCGCCAACGCGATTGCGTTGGATATCGCAACGCACGAGTTACACGACCCGCAGAACGGCGTGCGAGATGCCAGAGCGAGAATTATACGAGCAGTACGATTCGATTTCCCGAACGAACCCATATCTGATTTCACTGAAATAACGAGAAACAGTGTGCTGTGGTTTAGGTTAGTCCACTACGCGAACAAGCTGAACTTCTCGATAGATTCGGTTACGCGGCGCTGGATAAAGGCTAATGAAGCGTATCGTAGTGACGAAGCAATTTTTTCGTCTCTATTTTTCCCACCCCTTATTAATTATTAACTCCTCGAGGAGCCGCGTGGTAGAAGAGCTAGAAATTAAGAGTTGGGTATCTTCGCTCATTGCGGAAACAATCGGGACGGTACCGACACGCATACGCAAGCTGAGCGTTGGTGTCATGACGGAAAAATACGTTGCGGAAATGAGCGACGGCTTCAATTACATGGTGAGGTCGTATCCAATCTCACGGTCCCATATCGTCAAGTTCGAACCAGACGTGATCGAACGGTGTCGTGCTAACGGGCTCCGCGTTCCCGAGGTCATCGCCGATTCTCGTCTCGACGTTCATTCACCGCACCAGTACATCATCTACAAGATGATTCCTGGGACCTCCCTTTCCCAAAAGATCGGCAAGTTGAGGAAACGCTCGCTGTCGGCGATCGCCGGGTCCGTGTTTGATCAACTGTCAGCGATGGCGGAGCTCCCCGTCAAAGGGTTTGGTGAGCTTACCTCTGCGGACACGGCAAGCAGCAAGACCTGGACGATATTCATCGAGTCTACGTTCCGCGAAGGACTCGAGGCAATTCAGCGAAACTCGATCCTCCCCATCGCGGACATCGAGAAGTTAGAGTTCGTCGAGCAGCACTTGTCGAGTATCCCAGCTTGCAACAAGTCTGGGCTCGCATGGGGGGACGTGTCGCCCGAAAACATAATCGTCGACGAGCGCGGTGCGTTTGCAGGTCTTGTTGACTTCGAAGGGACATTGGGAAGCGAGTTTGCTCTTAACATCGGATACCTGTGGGCACGCTACGCCGGAACCAAATTCTGTTCATACCTCCTTCCGAACTGGCAACCCAGTCCAGAAGAGAACATGCGCGCGGCACTGTACGCGGTTGTACGTGCACTCCGAATACTGCGCAACGGACGAGCTCCACTGCCGCTTGGACGCCGACGAGATCCCATTGATGAGGTCTTGCCTGGTTGGCGGAGTGCCCTCGACTATGTGTGCACCGATCTCTAACAAAGGCAAAGTGCTCTTACGCAAAAAGCGACGAATTGAGTGACTGCAAATTGAACAAGCCCACAAATAAAACCTGCAAGCCAGCCACATCCAGCGCTTCCACCGTTGGAATGGCGATAGTACTTTTTATTTACACTGTCTTAATCTTCTCGTTCTCGAGAGATTACGTCAGTCGATTTGTTTCGGGAATCTCGACACCTCATGAGGTCCAATGGTCCCAAGGTAACGCGCACCTCAAACCCGGTCCACCCGGGTTTCTTTATGATCGAAAAAACGAAAAAATCAGTTATCTAGGCATCGTTGATGACAAAACAAAGAGCGTCCTCGACGAACTTTTAGCCGCGCCCGACGATTCCAGCGACGCGGGCGCGAAGGCGAATGCCACCGAAGTACGGCAGAGCTACTATGAAGCTATCGAGAGGCTAGCGCAGATCTCAAACAGCCGACGCGCGTGCGACATCATCAATTTGTTGCTGCTTGGCGGCATGTTTGGCGCGCTCGGTGCCCAACTCAGATCGCTGACCGCCTTCGTTAATCATGTTTCCAAGGGCTCGCTCGACCTCACCACATGGTGGCCCTACTACGTCATGCGTCCTATGACGGGCTTCCTTCTCGGTATTTCCGTAATTGCGGTGGTGCAAGCGGGGCTGTTTGCAATCTCGGGGACGATTCACGATCCCACACTTCGATGGATCTCGCTTGCGACACTCGCGGGATTCGGAGACCGCGAATTCACCGAGAAGCTCAGACACCTCGTGAAGACGTTGTTCGGAGAAAGCAACGAGAAACCCGCTGCGGCACCGCCAAGTGGAGACAAAGCGCCGGTGGTGTCGCCCTCACCTCCTCGCACTGACGCTTCGTGACGCACGATAATGAAGCTGAGAGGACGGCCCAACATGGATCGTCGGGCGACTGATCTGCTCGGCTTCTTAAGGCCATCCGATTCCAGAAATACTGGCTGTCGGTGAGGAGGCGGATCGAACAATCTCTTTGACCCTTGTGCAACAAGCGTGAGAGATTTCTCTCCCTTCCTAAAGTGCCCCAACAAGGCGACTTTCGGTGCGAGTACTGATTGTGCTGTCGAACTCCAGACCGGGTGACGACTGAGCGGCGGCATTGCTTGGACCGTCTTGGATTACTCGTCGTAACGTACATTGGCCGCAAACCAGTCGTCGTCTGTTTTTCATCCCTCAACATCATGCCAACCTGTTGGGGAAGCGTCCCCCGACCATGCAATCGCCTGCACGCTTGGGTATCGAAATCGGATCCATATTGCGCAGTCTCATCCATGAGTGAGAAGAAATCAAGCATGTCAAACCTATCACTCACCGTCTGTAAGCGACCGCACCTCGCCCCATAAGGCGCTGGCGGGTTCGCCGTACGCCAACCCGAGACTTCGAACATACGCTTCAATCGAGTACGAAGAGAGTCCCCGAGTCCACGGAACCTGCTCAAACCACTGCAACTGCACGCACCAGTAGTTCCCACGCGGCTCCGGATAATCCATTGCTGCCATCCCAGCTGTCGAAATCTCTTCTGCATCGGAGACAATGCGCGCAACTCCAACCTCACCCAAGGCCGGACAATAGAGGAGTAGCAATTGGCTTTGCAGCAGTGCCGCGCCAGCATGAACGCCACCACGTCTTCCTTCGGCTCTCACGTTGTATACCTTAAGATCACGAATCCAATTCCAGTGCTCACGGCTCTTTACAAATGCCAGGAGTACGGTTGTATCCGGCGGTGGTGCAAGCACACGAGTCGGTTGACCAGGAAGTAACTGTCCATATGCATCTTCTAGCCAGTACCGGCTGCGCTCATGCTTCGTCAGGCGGGTCGCAACATGATCCAGCACGTTGCTGATGAATCGCCTTAGCGACAACGCACCGCTCGCGAGACCGGTCTCAGTCGGTCGCAATACGAAGGCTCCTAACCCTGGGAGAAGCTCATGGTATTCCGGATACTGGAGACCGCTCTCTTCCTTGTCACCCCCGGGATATAGCACATACGCACCTGCAGTTCGATGAATCGCATCACGGTAAGCATGCATCTTCAGTAAGTCTGCCCTCAAGGCCCCCCCACGCTCTAGTCTCTCCGGTGTCCGGACGGGGTCAACGTCGCCCTCATCGTCATCCGAGCCAAATATCTCTTTGACGAAATCCACCCGATACTTCGCATCAAAATGCAGCGCAATTGGTTCGAAAGTGGCGGGTTCTCCGTTAGCCGGGCTGATCAACAGGGAATAGTCCGGACGCATTGGCTTACTCCATGATGCATTGCGCGATGTACCGCGGCGATAGGTTCGATTGAAGCAAAGCTCTACTGTCATGCGCCGGTCGAAGCGTTCGACTATCCCAGTTAGAACCGTTTCCACACCGGTTCGGATTCCAACTGTCAGACCGTCCGGCCGAGATCGGACCAGCGGGCTCATATCAAACGTCTGTCCCACCAACTCACCCACTAATTGCGACAGCTGAATGAATGCCCAGTATTCGTAAAGCGTTGCAACATCGCGCTGGCCCGCGCCAAAGTCCTCAGGCGAAGACTGCCAGGAAAGACGAGCCGCAAACTCGGTCTCAACATAGGCCTTAAAGATATCTCTGTAGCCCTCGCGCTTTTGAAGCACTTGGTCATCTGCAGGGAATCTTGTAAGCGCACCAACTTCAGCAAACACGTCGTGGTGAAGTACCTCCTCCAACTGCGACGTTACAGCTGCAATTTCGCGGCGTCCGCGAGTCGTAGCGGATGTCGTCCGAGCCTCGACGAGACCTCGGTCAATATCGCCCAGAATTTGGCGCCAATGTTCCAGGGCAAACTTGACGAAGCGATTCGGGGCTGTATCGTGTGTTGCCTCGGTCCGCTTGCGCTCCAAGCGAGATGGGACGGATGCAATCACGCCTCCCGGCCAAGCCGACCGAGACCCACATTTCGCGAACTGTCGAAGTACAGATGAGTCCGCTCGTATTCCTGCGCCGGGTCGCACCGTCTCACCCGTCGTTTCCCACGCAGTGTGAGGGCGGCGGATGACTTCGCGAAGCGCACCTTGAAAGTTCTCGCTTTCAAACATGGCCCTTAGAAACGTGAAACGCTGATAGAGCGTAACCGCATCGCGAGTATCATCAAGTTTAAAATGTGCGTCGCTGACCGCAAAACGGTCCATCACAAGCTCCGTCATGCGTTCCGCGATGTCACGTAGCATCCAGCGGTATTCTGACAGGTAGGAAAGCTTGCGAGACCGGACTTCAAACTCTAGGTGACCGAGGGTGTTGGTCCCGGCGCGTAGCGCGACGCGCACTGTGCCTGTCGCCAATCCAGGACGTAGGCGGCCGGACTTGCCCTCGGCCGTATCTGGTTGAAAAACTTCCTCGGGATCTGCGATTAGGCTGCCAACGTCCGCTCGCACGTCCTCCCAGGCGTATCGATACTCGATGCCCTCCAACAGCTCGACAGCATCCACTGAGTTATTCGAGGCCATGATACTGCTAGAGAACCACAGCGTGGGACTCACAGATGCGCTCCTACTTGGCAGAACCGCAATACATAGCCGCGCGGTGAGCTTCCCTGTCGGGCAGCGGAGAGGAATAGAAGCTTCAGAAACAGCGCGCACGGGCTATTCCGTAAAGCTAGCGAACTGATTTGCACGCAGGCTGCGAAGCATGCGGGTGACCTTGGCGTAGGCGATCGGTAGCGCTGCGCCTTGCCCCGTCGCCTCTTCAGTCGCCGTTGTTGGTAGCACGTCGTCGCTTGCAACCGTATCAGGCAGCTCTTTGCAAAACTGCGCGAGCGCGAGCAGTGGCAACTCCAAGCGTCTGCGCGAGCCATGAAGTCTTGGCAGTATCTTTTGCATGACGATCCGGTCCATGATCGCTCTTAGCCCCGCAATCCCCGCTTCCTCTGCAAGGGCTGCAAATCGCAATGCCTCATAGAACACGCGGTGACCGAACTCGAGGTTGTACCGGCTTAGTAGTTCATGCAGTTGACGCAAGCGACTGGTTACTTCGGCACACACAGTGCCTTGACGATTCCTATGCCAGTTATCATCCCGTGAAATGCTCAGCAGCCCTCTCACCAGCTCTTGGTCTCCGGGATCACATGGTTGGGGCTTGATCGCTTCGATCGACAGATCGCTTGAATGCACGCGAAATTCAAAGGTGTTGGCTCGGTCAAGTACCTTTGGAGAAAACATATAAGTTGTCTCGTCGATATTAACGGTGCCCACAATCCAAAGATTTTTCGGAAATGGAACTCGCTGATCTGCGCCGTCCCGTACTCGCCAACAACCGTCTATGCCTCGGTGGAGATTCGGGATAGAGGGCTGCCCAGACTCCATTCCTGATAGCACATCTGCGAAGTACCGCTCGACGTGTGCCAGATTCATTTCATCCAGCAGCAATAGATAGGGATGCTGCAGGTCTGCCACGGCCTTCAAAATGAACTCCAGCGGAGCAGGAACAGTCCACGCAGGGCGCCCGTCTAGCTCCCGCTTGAGCGCATCTTCGTAGCCGAACAATGCCTCTGCACCGGTCCAGTCCGGACGCACTGCAGCGACGTGTAGCCGGTCTTTGCCCAGCCACTCCCCGAATCGAATGGCAATTTGCGTTTTCCCAGAGCCTGACAGGCCTGTCAGGATTACTAGTGGCTTGGTGACCAGACTAGAGACGAAGGTGGAGACGAGGTCGCCGTGCTGCTCGCCAAATTGGACGCCGCTGGCCCGCAGAGCATCACTGAACGCCTCAACCGCTTCGGCGAGATCGGCCCTGACCGGGAGAGATGCATCCGCATCCGGTTGCTCGGGCTCAATGGCCTCTGGCAATACATCCTCGCCGTTAGCGGCGAGCACACGGTTATAGATATCGATTACATCGTCCAAGTCTTGCTGCAATTCCGCCATCGGCAATGGCTGCGAGAGGTCATACGCGGCACGGACGAAGGAGTTACCGTAGCGCACTGGCGCCGTACCATACTGCGCTTTAAACCAGTCTCCTACAGTCTGTGCGCCATCGAGCTCGCCCCAAGTTAGACGAGGTGCTGCTTTCTCGCTCACCCCGTAGCACAGCAGCAGCTGTTGCTGCGCTTGGAAAAGTAGCAGCACGGGATTGATACCCTCGGAGACCGATTGCCCGTCACCAAGAAATGCGATCCAGGGGATGCGAGCGAAATCGCCCTTGCCAAAGCTCACACGAACTTTAAGGCCACGATACTCATTCAGATAACCCTGGGTGCCAAGCTCCTTGCCTTCGCTTGCCTGATTGATGAACCGATCCAAAAGCCCAAGTAAGCCTCCCTCAGAGTCTTCCTTCGATTTGACAATAAAACCGAGACGTCGCAGCAAACGGAAAGCAGAAGAGGCTTCCCCTCCGGAGAAAGTAGCGCGATCAAGTGGCTCCCCAGTGGCGTACTTTACGGCTAGCGACAAAGCCAATTTCGGTGGGTACCGCTTGCCCTCGTAGAAGAGATCGTAGCCGGTGGACTCAGCGTCCGGGGGCACGCCCTCTTGATCGATTTCGTTCAATGCGTGCTGGACATGACTCTCTGTTATCCCTTCGGTTGCGGCTGCAAACGTTTCGCTTCGCCACTCACCCTTCAATGGAGGCACGTAGTAGTCGAGTTGGGTTGTCCCTCGCTCCACTTCAAGGCGTTTGCGGATAGCTTGCAGTTCCCGATCTAGCTGGACAGCATCCATCCGATTGACCTCGCGCCGCTCGCGCTTCGTGTAGTGTCGAACGATTGTCTTCCTGTCGTTCTGCCCGAAGATGCGTTCAAAATCATCCGGGAACAGCAGGAAGAGAAGCATGTGACGAAACTGCCGCGCCTCCCAATCCGGGACTTGACGCAGCCATTCATCGAACCTCCAGCCGTCGTCCATCAGCGCAAGTTGATCGTCAGCACTCAGCTCGCGGAAGCGGCGGAGGAAGTTTATGAGGAAGACGAGCTCCCGCCACTGGTTCTGATTGAAGCCTGGGCCGGCGCTACCGACGCCAGCAAGAACGTCATCATCTAACCAACGTGATTCGGTCGGTGATGGCTCGCCTGACCAGCTCCAAATGGTTTGGACAGTCTTCCGCTTGTGGGCTATGGTCAAGCTGCTCGGACAGAGGTACATCAGCCACATCATCTCGGCTACCAGCTGCTTAGCGGCACCCTCAACTGGCTCAAGCTGATGCTTCAGCTTTACCAGAAACTTACTGTCGCCGAGGTCGGGTCTTCTTACAAAGTACTCGTCGAGCAAATCCAGCGCAGATGATGTCCAAATCGCCTTGCTTGTGAGGACAGAGCCATTTTCTAATAGCGCTGCGCCACGCCAATGAGCGGCCGCCTCCAAAATGGGTTTTGGATCGTCGTCACCACAGTACCTGCTCATACATCGCCCTCGGTCTATTAGATACTCCAGCTCAATCGGCAGACTGCCGCCACATTCGCAATAGCTAGCTGGAGAATACTTTAAATTCGATCAGCTCATCCGGTTCATCCATCGTCTCAAGTTCACCTTTAAATCTTGTGCCCCGAAATTCCTCCGGTTGTCAGCGGAATCCCCGATTCGACAGTGGAAACGCCAACCCCGCGGGCCTTGCGGAATCTGGGGCTTTTCGGAATGTCGCGAACTTCTCGCAAAATCTGATGAGGACGAGGATCAATGTCGCTGAAGGCCGCCAGACGGGCGTAAGGCACGCCAGCGATTTTCAAATATGCCCCCAACGAAGGGCTTTGCGCGGGATCATTTGAGTACGCCATCGAACTCCCGACCACTTCCGGTTCATCCCCAGTGAATCTCCGCGTCAGCTCTCTTGGGCGACACTACAGACTACCGCGCGACCAAACATATCGCCGAAGCTTTTTAGAAACAGATGAAATAGCGGTAGCTGGGTATGCATCGAGGATGCTTATGTGAAAGAAGACGGATGGCTATCCCGCGAAGAGGTATGACACCACCCGGATTTGCGCGTGAGACTCTTGGTGAACCAAGTTGAATCGAAAGAATCTAAGGTACTTTTCGACACTTTGACAGCATAGCGAGTCTCGAGCTACGGCGAAAGACCCCTTGAGCTTTTTGGTTGAGCAATCAGACCAAAATTTACGTGCTGTAGTGCGATGGAGTATGGCTGACGGGAGCGTCCATTCCGTCCCGCAAGTCATTCGTATAGTCTGGGCTGGGCAGCAAGTCGCCCGTCAGAATGCGCTCGTCTGCTCCACGGCGGTGAGCTTCTTGCGCAAAGCCGTACTTTCGTTCGGATGGGATAGAAGGCGAGAAGCGCGTCGAGAGCGAGCGCGCAGCGACTGACGTTCTCGCGATTGAAGGGCTTCCAGAAATACGTATCTTCATTCGAGATGCGCAGCTCAACCTGAGCGCGAGACGACAAGAACGAAAGCGGCGTTCTGTACCGCTGGCTGCACGTGATGATGGATCGCGAGAGCACGCACGCTGATCACAAACGGGTCTATCGCCTGTATCTTGCAGCGGGGCCGGCCGTTCGACCGTCGCAGGCTCCATGACGTCGTGAGCTAGTTCCCCGGACAGTTAGCTTTCTCCTCGGAGGCGAAGGAGTTTTCCTCCGCCTATCTTTTTTGCCGCATCCGGCGAGACCGACCGTTTGCACACAGCTCCGCCTCTCGGCAGTTTTCTCAAGCGCATTACTACGTGTAATATCCTCAAAAAAACATGTCGATACGGGGATAGCCCATGGAGTGGCGTTTTAGGAAGAGTTTCAGCCCGATTCCGGGTGTCCGATTGACCTTGTCGCCGACCGGCATGACAACCTCGGTCGGAGTCGGCCCAATTCGAATCACAGGTAGTCGACATGGAAATGCGTTGTCGGTGAGCATTCCCGGTACAGGCCTATCGCTCCGTCAACCACTTGGCTCCAGCCATGCAACGGCTCCTGAACACGCCCCCAGTTCTTATACGCCACCGGTTGCAGAGGACCAAGTTCCTGTGCCGATGCCATCCCCGGTACCTTCGTCAATCGGCGCATCTTTACCGGCCATGCAGGATATCCGGAGTGCAGGCTCGTCGATTCTGACAAGCGCGGGGCTCGCCGCCTTTAAGGAAACGCTCGGAACGGCACAGCAGCAATTTGCTGCTGTCGAGCACGATTTGGACGAAGCTCGGAAGATTTCGGAGCTGGACACGAGCAAGTATCGAAGCTGGGCGGACGGTTGGCTTCTGCGTCGAATCCTGAAGCGCCGCTTCGCCCAGATTCAAGCAAAGGCCGAGGAAAGTCAGGCTGCTCAGCAGGAACTTGAGACTCAGCTCGAGTTGTCTCGACTGCACACGCAATTCGAAATGCCCGATGGCGTCGCAAAGGCCTTTTCTCGCTTCGCTGACGACTTCACCGCCTGTACCCATTCGAAGCGCATATGGGATAACGTCGCATATCGTGCAACCAACCGGCTTGCAGAACGCACGGTTGCGAATCGCGCCGTAGACCTGAAACCAGTAAAGTTCGGTTCACGCCAATGTGGCATCATCCAAACGCCGATGTCCTTGCCGTACCTCGAAAACGCCAATGGCGGGGACATCTACATTTACCCAGGTTTTATCGTGTACCACGCCTCGGCGACTAACTACGCGCTCATCGAATTCGCCGACGTGGAACTCAAAGTTGAACGCATCAACTTCCACGAGGAAAAGGGCGTTCCGGACGACGCAACACAGATAGGGACCACGTGGGCGAAGACTAACAAGGATGGCTCGCCTGACAGACGTTTCAAGGACAACTATCCCATCCCTGTGATGCAGTACGCGCAACTCACGCTAAAGTCGGCGGCTGGTCTCAACGAAGAATACATACTGAGCAACGTCGTAGCGACCGAGGCGGTCGAGCAAGCCTGGCAAGCTTTGCGCGAGGCGGTCAAGCAAGGCGTCTGAGACTTCATTCGTTCTCGAAACAGGCATGACACGGCCATCTGTGAAGATAGCAGGGGGACCTCCTTGAACTTTTCGGCTACCTGGTAGGTAGCAACTGGGTTTGTTCGGAATGTTGCGGCTCATGCTCGGTCGTTTGGTTGGGTGTCGCGTCTCGCTAATGCAGCACGATAGCCCGTCTCACGGACTCGGGGACCTATTGCCCGGAATCGGATGAGGCACATTGGCCCGATCAAGCAGTCGCGATTCCATGACGCCCATTCCTCCCGGACTTTTGGCGTGGTTGTCTTCGCAATCGACTAGCTTGCGGGGTTAATTGCGGTTCCCGCCCGCTATCGCGAGGTGCTGCAAGGGCAGGCAGACGGACGCGTGACGATTACCCGGCACCCGGACAGCTGCTTGTTGCTGTTTTCGCGCCCGGAGTGGGAGGTGTTTCGCTCGAAGGTTGTCGCGCTGCCGATGGAGGCTCACTGGTGGCGCCAGGCCTTTCTCGGCAATGCGTCGGATTGTTGATCTCGATCGCGCAGGTCGGGTGCAGATATCGCCGGTTGCGCCAGGCGGTATCGCTGGAAAAAGAGGTCATGTCGCTCGGAATGGGTAGCCAAATCGAGTTTTGGGATGCGAAAATCTACACTGCCCGCGAACAGGCGGCGAGGTCGCATGGCATGCCGGAGGCATTGAAGAGTTTGACGTTCTGATTTGAGTAAGAAAACCACATTACAACGGGGACCAAATCATGAAGGCAACCTACAACGATTACTTGACCGCGCTCGGCGGCCTGCTCGACGCGGACACCCGCGCCATGCTCGATCAGAGCCCGGATCTTCAGGCAGCGGCTTCCAAGAGCCATCAGAGCGTGCGCGACATGACCGAGAGCTACTGGATAACGTTCCTTGACCTGACTGTCCGGCGGGAACCGGCCAAGGCGTTGGCCTTTACAGAACGCTTCAACGAGATGATCGCGCGGGATGCTAAGGGGCTTGAGGACGGCGAACGCGGCGCGGGCGCGAAGTATCTCGCGATCGTCGAGTATGAGCGCGACAGGCTGGCCAACGAACACCACGCCAATCCGGCCGCACAGAAAATGCGTCTTGGCATCGTGAGCGAGCCGGCACCGCAACCTGCCCGCGCCAGCTCGCGAATGGGCATGGGCGAGCTCGCCGCCCGCACGGCAGTGCGCGCTACGGTCTGGACTCTCGTGCGCGACGTGATACGCGCCGTCCTGAAGTAAAAAGCCCAGCAGAGCTGGGCTTTCGAGGATCGTCGATCACGGGGCAAGCAATGGCGGCCGCTTTTTCGGAGTGCACTTGCAGGCTAACAGGTTGCTGCAGTACTGGCGTCTCACCTCATCGCGGAAGACCGACTAGGACTTAAAGCGGTGCCGACGGCCGGCGGCAGAGGCCAAGCAACGAGGAGGAGGAGGATCGAACAATCTCGCTTAGGCACGCCGGGCGCGCCAGAGCGACTCTCCGCAATCTCGGAAATGCCTCCCACAGGAGGGCTTGGTGCGAACTCGCTGAAACGGGCAATCAAACTCACGACCGTTTCGACTGGGTCGACAGTTGCACCGCCTGCTAGTGTGGCAGTGCTGCAGTCGCCGCTAGAGAAAGCCTACCCCAATCCCCTCTTCAAATCCACCCGCGACCAGATGATGATCGGCGCGCCCGCATCCAGCCGCCTTTCCACGCGAAATCAGAACTGCGATTCGAATGCACGGGGCCAAGGACACGATGCAAGTAAAGTGTCGAGCCGATCCTCCAATCGATCTTGGCTTCTCGATCGTGAAGCGGACAGCCCATAATCGGTAAAACCTCGGGGCGGCAGATATCTTCCGCACCATGGCGACGACGACGATGCAAGATCAGTCGCCCGCCTAGTCGAGTACGATGCGACGGCCATGCCTATTATGGTGTCGGATCGAACAGATGGCGATTCCCCAATAGTGTAGGTTTAGAAGAAGAACTGCGTGCAAGCCGCGCTCACAAACACCTACCTGGAGAAGACCACAATGAACACGAAAGCAGAACTGATCGCCCAACTGCCCACCTGGTTTGTCGAACACAGCAAGGAAGAAATCGAACATGCCACGCCGGAAGAGCTCGCGCAGCATGCGGACAGTTTGCGAAAAGTGCGCGATTCGATCCGCGGGCAAGTCGAAGATTTCTGGAAAAAAGTGCTCGAGTATATGGCGAAGAATCCCGAGATGGCCAAAGAATTCAATGTACTGGCAAACAAAAATTGGAAGGAATCCATCGAGAGGATGAACCGGGAAAGTCCGGGGTCTGGCGACTGGTTCGGCGCGTGCATCGAAGAATACGCCACACAACTGCGAGAGGAATACGACCAGAACCCCGCGGCGCTCAAGCGCAAACTTGGTGTACGAGAGCCAGCCCGCCAGACGCCCACGATCGAGAAGACCGAGCACTTCGAACCGGCGCTCGCCGCGAAACAGATCAAGGCGCGAGACAAGCGTAACTACAACTTCGCCCGGTTGATCTGGCAAGCCATCAGTTACTTGTTTTGAGGTTGAAGCAGCCTAAGGTTGCATCGCTTACGCACTGTAGTGGCGCGACCCGCGGTTCATGTCAGCACTTGAACTTTCACTCAAAAATGGGTAATTTACCCGCGACACGAGTGAGTTGACCACGGACCTAAAAAAGCACTCGCCGAGCGACGAGTGACGCGACGAGACGTCGCGAAGCGTCTCGGCGTATCGCAGGAGACAATCGCGCGCTGGGAGGCAGGCAAGAGCGACATCCCTGCCAAATACCTAAAAGATCTCGCGATACTCCTCGGATGCGCCGTTGGAGACCTGCTAGACAAGGAGCACAAGGCGTTGAGGTTCGATGACGACTCCGCCCTCCCATTCGGCACATTTCAAATGTCGACACGGCAAAACGTGTGCACTCACTGAAATGGTTTTGATCACGATTTTGGAGTCGGCCCCACGACGATTTGGTCAGAAGGCGACGAGACCAAGCCCCAAGCGAAACACGCGCGGCGATGAAGGGAAATATGGATGAGCATTTATTTGAGACTCAAAGTGGAAGAATCTGTTTTGTGATCGTTCAGGAGGAGATGAGCGGTATTGGTTCGTTGCTAACGGGACTTCGGGAGTCCGCCTCAGCTGCCGTCCGTGATTTAGATCAACGACGAGAGGCCATCCTAGCAGGCTGTTGAAAAGCGCCCCGTCATGACGACCGAAGCTACGTTCAGGAGACTTGCGCGTGCAATTTCCCGCTGAATTACCGGTTTGCCGCGCGATCCGCGCGGGGCATGCGCACGCATGCA
>NZ_JBFRCK010000063.1:0-16104 GCF_040965775.1 Paraburkholderia sp. BR10954 | reverse complement strand
CGTCGCAAATCCGCACGAGCCGGGTGTGGGCCAACTCGTCGGCAAGCGTGCCGCGATGCCGGAACAGCCAGTCATAGAACGCGGCCTGCGGCTCTTCGAGCAGCCGCAGCGACGGCAGTCCCGCAAGCCGCGCCGCTTCGACGGTCAACGCGCGCGCGCCTTCGTCGAACGACGCGGGCACCGTCAGCACGACGTCCTGCTTTTCGAGCGGCGCCTTCGGAAAGTGCTGGTTCCACGCGGCCCGCACGTGCGCGAGGTAGCTCGCGCTCGCGTCGAGCGGAGAAATCTTGCGGACGTCGTCGGGCGCGCCCCACGGCAGGATCGGCGCGACGCGATCGACCGAAGCGTGCGACAGCCAGCTTTTCGCGCTCGCGACGAGCCGCCCCGGCACCTGCGCGCCGAGCAGCCGCGCGAGCCGGCCGACCACGACCGGCTGCCCGGCGTCATTGCCTTGGCCCGACGCTGCCCGAGCACCGGCGGACCACGGCAACTGCAGATCGGCCGCGCTCAGCTCGCCGTCGGCCGCCTGATAGCGCACCGACGGCAACAGCGGCCGCGCGGCGACCTCGCCGGGGCTCACCAGCTGCTCGATCTCGAACACGCGGATTTGCTGCGATCCTGCTTCCGCGTACGCGAGCACCGTGTTGCTGGTGCCGAGATCGATGCCGACGCTGTACCGCTTCATGTCACTCACGCATTCGGGTTGCCGCGCACGTCGAATTCGACTTTCCAGCGCTCGTCGGAGCCGCGCGGGATCGCCTCCAGTTCGAGCGTGCCCGCTTCGGTCACGCGCGCGTGCAGCTTCACCGGCACGACTTCACCGGCGGTGCGGCCGGCCGCCGGCAGCGTCGCCTGAATTTCCTCGAGTTCCTGCAACTCATCGGGGCCCCAGTATTCGAGCAGCGTGCCGACCTGATCCTGACGACGCACCGACGAGCCGAAGAAGCGGAAATGCACGGGCTCGCCGACGACCAGCCCGAACTCCTGCGCGGGCAACTCGGCGTCGGTGCCTTCTTCCATGCCGAACGGCGCGACGCACAGCGCCTGCACCGGCGGCTCGAGGCCGGGCACGGCCGGCATCGCCGATTCGATCGCGATGTAGTACGCGCGCGCGGTGCCGCCGCGAATCCGCACGCCGCGGCCGCGTCGCACGTAGCCGTAGTAGGCCGCGCCGCGCGCGACCGCCAGATCGAGGTCCGCGCCTTCGAGCAGACGCGCGCTCGCCGCGCCTTCGGCCGCGAGCCAGCCGTTCAGCGTGCTCATGATGCGCTCGACCAGCAGCGTCGACTTGAACACGCCGCCGTTGAACAGCACCGCGGTCGGATGCAGAAAGCTCGCGTTTTGCGCGGCGGCATTGGCCGCAGCTTCACCGAGCCCTTCGAGTTCGGCGAGCGCGCCGACCTGACGGCCGAGGAACGCCGCCAGATGCCGCGTGATACCCGCGTCCTGCGCATAGGGCAGACCGAGCTGCGTCAGACCCACCCGCGCGCGGCTCACCGGACGCGCGGCGCTGTCGACCTGCGGGAAGAAGCCGTCGAGGATCGTCTGCGTGAGCTCGGCGCGCGTCAGCTCGGTGCGGATCGAGCCGCCGATCAGCTTCGAGCCGCGGCTCGGCACGACGAGCGGCACGGTGTCGGTCGCGGGGTCGCTGAGCAGTGTTTCCTTCGCCGCGCGGCAAGCGTAGGTCAGCGCGCGCAGCTGCCACGCGTCGGCCTGGGTGCCCTGCGCGGCAAGCTTGCGCGCGACCACGTGCGCGAGCGCGAGGTCCATGTTGTCGCCGCCGAGCAGGATGTGATCGCCGACCGCGACGCGATGCAGTTCGAGATTGCCGTCGCGCTCGATCACCGCGATCAGCGACAGGTCGGTCGTGCCGCCGCCGACGTCGACGACGAGGATAATGTCGCCGACCTTGACCTGCTTGCGCCACTGGCCACCGCTCTTCTGGATCCAGCTATAGAGCGCCGCCTGCGGCTCTTCGAGCAGCGTCATGCGCATGAAGCCGGCGGCCTCGGCTGCTTCCGCGGTCAGTTCGCGCGCGGCCGGGTCGAACGACGCGGGGATCGTCACGGTGACGTCCTGCTCGCCGAACGGCGCGTCCGGATGCGCGTGGTCCCACGCCTCGCGCAGGTGCGTCAGATAGCGCACCGAGCTTTCGAGCGGCGACACGCGTGTGACTTCGGGCGGCGCGTCGTTCGGCAGAATGCCCGCGCGACGGTCGACGCCCGGATGGCACAGCCAGCTTTTCGCGCTCGACACGAGCCGGATCGGCGTGCCGGCGCCGCGATTGCGCGCGAATTCGCCGACCGCGAATTCGCGCTGGCCGGTCCACGGCAGGTACAGGTCGCCGGAGGCCAGTTCGTCCGGATGCGGCAGGTACAGGAACGATGGCAAGAGCGGCAGAGTGTCGATTGCGCCGGGGCCTGTCAGCTGCGCGATCGACAGCACCTCCTGAGTGGTTTTCTCGCCGTCGCTCGCGTGCGTGTCCACGTAGGACAGCGCGCAGTGCGTGGTGCCGAGGTCGATGCCGATGGAATAGCGTGCGTCGCTCATAGCTCCACCTCCGCCGGTGCGATGACCTTCGCGTTATGACCGTCCGCGAGCTTCGGCAGACGCACCTCGTCGACGCGCCAGCCGCGATGGCTGATGCTGCCGCTAAACGGCGCGCTGCCGACCACGTTCCCCGTCAGACGCACCGAACTCGCGTCGAAGCCCGCGGGCAGCGTCACGCGGCTGCCTTCGGCTTCGTCGCGCACCGGGCGGATCGTGAAGTGCTCGCGCAGCGTCGCGCGGCAGCCTTCGTGCACGAGGCGCGCGGCCGCGCCGATGTCGGCGTCGCTATAGGCCTTGATGTCTTCCTCGACGAAATCGATGAAGCGCGCGTCGCGCTGCAGCAGGCCGAGCAGTTGCAGCGCGGCGTCGGGGGTTGCCTCCTTCAGCACCGGCGCGGGTTGCGGCTTCGGTTGCGGGGCGGGGGCGGGTGCGGGGGTGGCCGCGGCGGCGGTGGCGGGCGCGGGGGCCGCGCCGAACTTTTCGCCATTGCGCAGGCGCAGCACGTCGGCGGCGAACTCGCCATTGCCGAGAATGCGGAAAAACGTGCCCACGGCCAGCGAAATCCGGCCGAGGAAGGATGGGTTCGAATCGCTCATAAAGGCTCCTGATCTGCTCTGTTAGGGACGAGCGGTCCTCGCCGCGCCACGTGCGCCGGGCAGCGAAGCCGACGGGCCGGGCGGGGCTGTGATGTTGCGGGTCGGCGCGCGGCCGGGGGCGCGAGCCTTGGGCGATGATCATGCAACCGCCGGGCCGCCAGACTGTCCGGGACGCTTCGCGACCGGCTCGGCCGCGCGTGCGGCGCGCGCAAAACCCGTATTTTGCCTTGCGGCGCGCCCGACGCGGGCAAAGCCGGCAATTCTAGCGGGCAATGGGGTGGGATTGGCGGGGAGTTGGGGGGAAGGGCGCGGTGTGCGCAGGTGCTTTGGGAGCGGGTTTCGGCTTGCTGCTGGCGGACCGGCGCGAGAGGCCGGCCGCTCGCCAGCCGCTCCCCGCGCAGTCTTGCCGCTTACGCGATGATGCGCATGTCGGCGACGTTACGACTTGCTCGGCTCTTTCGGTACCCGCTTGCCCGATGGTGCCCGCGCGGGCCTGACCGGCCCGGCGACTTTCATGTCGGCGCGGTGCGGTTGTCTGTGTGCGGCCATCGAGCGTCCAGGCCTGACCGACCCGGCGGCGTGCATGTTGGCAAGGCGCGATTGCCCGTGCGCGGCTGTCACGCGCGCAGGCCTGAGCGGCCCGGTGGCGTGCCTGTGAGCGCGCGGCGGCTCTCCGTGCGCGGCCATTGCCGGCGAGGGACCGGCTGGGCGCGCGAGCGGCGCACGCGCGTCACCCGGATACCCCGGCAGGTGACCGTCATGGCTCGCCATCACGCGACGCAACTCCTCACGGCGATGGAAAACCTCCGCGCGACGATCGCCATGCGCATAGAACTGGCGCTGCCGGACGCCGTCCCGGCCGACGACCCAGATATACGTATCGCCGCCGACGAACACCACGTCGCGGTCGACCACATTCGCGACGTACACGTCGGTGGGCAACGGCTGATACGCGGTCACGGTCACTTCGGGAGGGCGGTTCGGGGCGCTGACGAGCTGGCCTTGCCCACTGGTCACGCAGCCCGCGAGAAAGCTCGCGCACGCAGCCGACGCCAACAGCGCCTTGGTGATCTTTTTCAACTTCATTCCCCGGTTTGTCTTGTTTATTTGTCGAGCGACGCCCTTTTAACGGCCACGCGTTTTGCGTTCTTGAGATACGAATCGCCGATCGGGAAAATGAGTTGATGAATGCGCACGCGAAAACCGCGCAGGCGAAAACGCATGCGCCATTGCGCGTGCGCAGCAGGGGCTCCGATCCGCGCTTAATTGCCGCCCGGATTGCCTTCTTCAGACTTCGCGTCGTGCCAGTTCATCCGGTGCCGATTGACGGTCTCGGTATGGCGCGCGTCGTCCTCGGTGTGCAGATAAAGGCTGGTCGTATTCAGCGACACGTGGCCGAGATTGTCGCGGATCGTGCGCAGATCGACGCCGCCGTCCGCCTGGTGCGAGCCGGCCGTATGCCGCAGCCAGTGCGCCGACGCGCGCTCGAGTTCGTCGGCGCGATCGGCGAATTCGGGGCCACGCGCGCGCAGCCAGATCGCCGCGCCCGCGAAGATGCCTTTGATCGCGTCGTGAATGGCCGAGCGCGACAGGCAGCGGTTGCGACCCTTGAAGGGCAGCACGAGCGGAGTTTCCTCGGCGCGGGTCGGCAGCGCGGCGAGGCCATTCAGCGTCCGGTAGCTGCGCAGTTCCTGAATCAGTTCGGCCGACACCGGCACGATCCGCTCCTTGTCGCCCTTGCCGAGCGTTTCGAGCCACCACTGGTCCTGACCGTCGGCGCCGAGCCTTCGGAAGAACTGGCCCATCTGCCCGCCGGCGACCTCGGAAATGCGCATGCCCTGCAGATAGAACAGCGTGGTCAGCCAGCGGCAGCGCGCGTAGTACGCGCGCTGCGCATCGGTATCTTGCGGCAACTGCTCGACGAACAGTTTCACTTCGTCCCACAGCGACGTCGACAGATAGCGCGTGACGCGCGGCGCCGAGCGCTTCGCGCGCTGTCGCAGCAGCGCCATCGGATTGCCGCGCAGATAGCCCGCGTTGACGAGCCACGTGAACATCGCGTTCAGGATGATCAGCGCCTGGCGCTGGCTGGCCGGCGACAGCGGCCCGTTGAACGGCCGCCAGCGCGCATCGCCGCGCGCGTACTTGCCGCCGTTTGCCGACACCCAGCGCGCGGCCGGCTGCGGATCGGCGATGAACGCTTTGAACAGCAGCAGATCCTCGTGCGTCAGCGACGACAGCGGCTTGCCGAGCTGCACGACGGCCCACAGCAGCAGCCGCTCGGCTTCCTTGCGGTAGTTGTCGAAGGTGGTCTTGGTGTCGGCGTAATTGGAGAGCCACGCGCGCACGGCGTCGAGGTCATTGCGCGCCGATAGCTGGGAGATTTCCGCCGCGCCGCGATTGGTGCCGTCGCGGCCATCGAGCAGTTCCGGCACGACGAGCGATTCGACGGGCTGGACGGTGGCGAGCTCAGCATTCGGGGCAGCTTTCGGCACGGCTTTGGACACGGTTCGGGACACTCCTCGGGCGCACGCCGGTTGGCGTCATTCTGCTCCGCTCAGGCGTTGTCCGAAGCGTTTGCCTGAAAAGAAAACAGCGCCCATTCTCTTGCTGATGAAACGCGAAACCCTATCACACAGTAGGCCGCGCCTGGCGCAAAACAGCGGGGCGCACTCAAGCTTCGACGCAGCGACGATCGATCGGCATACAGTAATCGAGCGCGCCGCGCGATTGTTGCCCGCTATAGTCGCCATCTATTACCGGCATTGCCGGATTCGAATTCTATTGAACTTTGCCCTCGCCTATATTCGAATAGGAGGGGCGCGTCGGCCGGAGTCATCTGTTAGAGACTCCGGCTGCGTTTCCTTCAACCCTGGATTTCATGAGTGCACTGCCGAATCATTCGGCCGACTGTCGGGTTCCTCGATCGTCAAATTGCCACGGACGCCTGACAGGATGACAAACGCATAACAAGTACCTTGCATGGGATTGGAGAAAGTGCTTCGCACCGACTCCGATCGACAACGGAGACATCCTCCAAAGGAGAGAACGCATGTCAAACGAAGCAAAGTGCCCGTTCATCCACACCGCCGGCGGCGGGACGACCATTCGAGACTGGTGGCCGAAGCAATTGCGCGTCGATCTGCTGAACCAGCATTCCAACCGCTCCAATCCGCTAGACAAGGACTTCAACTATGCCGAGGCATTCAAGAGCCTCGACTACGACGCGATCAAGAAAGACCTCGCCGCGCTGATGACCGATTCGCAGCCGTGGTGGCCCGCTGACTTTGGCCACTACGGACCGCTGTTTATCCGTATGGCATGGCACAGCGCCGGCACCTACCGCATCGGCGACGGTCGCGGCGGCGCAGGGCGCGGCCAGCAGCGTTTCGCGCCGATCAACAGCTGGCCGGACAACGTGAGCCTCGACAAGGCGCGCCGGCTGCTATGGCCGATCAAGCAGAAATACGGCCAGAAAATTTCGTGGGCCGATCTGCTGATCCTGACCGGCAACGTCGCGCTCGAAACGATGGGCTTCAAGACATTTGGTTTCGGCGGCGGGCGCGAGGACACGTGGGAACCGGATCAGGACGTTTATTGGGGCAATGAAAAGACCTGGCTCGGCGGCGACGTGCGCTATGGCAAGGGCGCGGCCGGCAGGGAAGACGACGAAGGCGTGCTGGTCGCCGACGAGGAACTGCACGGCACCGAAAAGAGCCGCACCGATCCGCCCGGACGCAACCTCGAAAACCCGCTCGGCGCGGTGCAGATGGGCCTGATCTACGTGAACCCGGAAGGCCCGGACGGCAATCCCGATCCGCTCGCGGCGGCGGTCGACATCCGCGAAACGTTCGCCCGCATGGCGATGAACGACGAGGAAACGGTCGCGCTGATCGCCGGTGGCCACACGTTCGGCAAGACGCACGGCGCGGGGCCCGCCGAGAACGTCGGTCCGGAACCGGAAGGTGCCGGTCTCGAGGAGATGGGGCTCGGCTGGCGCAACAGCTTCGGCACCGGCAAGGGTGGCGACACGATCACGAGCGGTATCGAAGTCACGTGGACCTCGACGCCGACGCAGTGGGGCATGGGCTATTTCCACAACCTGTTCGGCCACGAGTGGGAGCTGACCAAGAGCCCGGCCGGCGCGAATCAGTGGGTTGCGAAGGGCGCGGAGCCCACGATCCCGCATGCGCACGACCCGTCAAAAAAACTGCTGCCGACGATGCTGACGACCGACCTGTCACTACGCCTCGACCCGATCTACGAAAAGATCTCGCGGCGCTTCATGGACAACCCGGACGAGTTCGCCGACGCGTTCGCGCGCGCGTGGTTCAAGCTCACGCACCGCGACATGGGTCCGCGCGCCCGCTATCTGGGCCCGGAAGTGCCGGCGGAAGAACTGCTGTGGCAGGACCCGATTCCGGCCGTCGATCACCCGCTCGTCGACGACAAGGACGTCGCGGCGCTGAAGCAGAAGATCCTCGCGTCCGGACTGTCGGTGTCGCAGCTGGTCACGACCGCGTGGGCATCGGCCTCGACGTTCCGCGGCTCGGACAAGCGCGGCGGCGCTAACGGCGCGCGCATCCGGCTCGCGCCGCAGAAGGACTGGGCCGTCAACCAGCCTGCCGAGCTCGCGAAGGTGCTGAAGGTGCTCGAAGGCATCCAGAGCGAGTTCAACGGTGCGCAGTCCGGCGGCAAGAAGATTTCGCTCGCCGACCTGATCGTGCTGGCGGGGAGTGCCGGCATCGAGCAGGCTGCGAAGAACGCCGGGCAGCAGGTGACGGTGCCGTTCTCGCCGGGTCGGATGGATGCGTCGCAGGATCAGACCGACGTCCAATCGGTCGGCGCGCTCGAGCCGGTCCACGACGGCTTCCGCAACTATCTGGGCGGCAAGTTCCCGGTGGAGGCGGAGAAGCTGCTGATCGACAAGGCGCAACTGCTGACGTTGACGGCGCCCGAGATGACGGCGCTGATCGGCGGCCTGCGCGTACTGAAGGTGGGCGGTGGCAAGGAAGGCGTGCTGACGGACAAACCGGAAACGCTGACCAACGACTTCTTCCGTAACCTGCTCGATATGGGTACGGAATGGACGCCGGTGTCGGAGGCCGCGGAAACGTTCGAAGGCGCCGACGCGAAGACCGGCGAGGTCAAGTGGACGGGTACCCGTGTCGATCTGGTGTTCGGCTCGAACTCGGTGCTGCGCGCCCTGAGCGAGGTCTATGCGAGCGAGGACGGTAAGGAGAAGTTCGTGCGCGACTTCATTGCCGCGTGGGTCAAGGTGATGAATCTGGATCGTTTTGATCTGGCTTGATCCAGCTACTGCGGCGCGTGGTTCCTTGCCACGCCGACGCTGTGTTCGAAGGTAGCTTTGAGTAGTCATCGAGCGCGATTGCCGGGATGCCGGCAATCGCGTTTTTTTCGTCTCCTTCCCAGGCGTCCACTCAGATCATCTTCAACACCACCCTGAAACGCGCGTGACCGCTCAGCATCCGATCGTAGGCCTGCGCCGCCTCGGCGAGCGGATACTCCTCGATCATCGGCTTGACGCCGGTGAGCGCGCTGAACGCGAGCGTGTCCTGCGAATCGGCCGAGGTGCCGGAGGGCCAGCCTTGCACCGAGTTGCGTCCCATGATGAACTGCACGATCGGCACTTCGATCGGCTCTTCGGAAACGCCGACCATCACGAGCTTGCCGTTCAGGCCGAGACCGCCGAGCGTGGCGGTCATCGCCTTGCCGCTCGTCACCGTGGCGAGGATCAGCTTCGCGCCGCCCAGTGCCTGCAATTTCTCGGCGACGTTCTCCGTTTTGCTGTCGATGTAGTGATGCGCGCCCAGTTGCTGCGCGAGCGGGGCCTTGTCCTGACCGCGCGCGATCGCCACCGTACGAAAGCCCATCTTGCGCGCGAACTGCACGCCTAGATGACCGAGGCCGCCGATGCCGAGAATCGCGACCACGTCGCCGGCGCGCGCGCCGCTATTGCGTATCGCGTTGAAGGTCGTGATGCCCGCGCACAGCAGCGGCGCGGCATCGACATCGGACAGATCGTCGGGAATGCGCGCCAGCGCTTCGACCGGGGCCACCATGTATTCGGCGTAGCCGCCGTCGTAGCTGATGCCGGGGATCAGCGCAAACTTGCACAGCACGAAGTCGCCCCGGCGGCAGTGTTCGCATTTGCCGCAGTGCCCGCCGTGCCAGCCGACCCCGACACGCTGCCCGACCTGCCAGCCCTCGACACCCGCACCGAGCGAATCGATCACGCCCGCGATCTCGTGACCGGGCACGCGCGGATAGGCGAGGCCCGGCCACAGCCCGTCCTTGGTCATCACATCGCTATGACAGATGCCGCAAGCCTGAATCCTGATGCGCACGTGACCCGCGCCCGCCTCGGGCACGTCACGTTCGACCAGTTCGAGCGGGCCGCCGGCCTGCTTCACTTCGACTGCTTTCATCGTGGGCATGATGTTCTTCCTTTCCAGTGGTGAACGGGACAAGAGGGGAACAAACTCAAACATCATAGTCCGCGCCCAGGCGGGTCGCCAGAAAGAAGCCGCCGTCAATTGGCCGATGACGATGACATCCGATGTAATTGGCGCGCCGCGAGGGCGCCGCTAATCTTCGGCTATTGCGCCGCCAATTCGATGGCGCGCAGCAGTTCTTATCAGTCCATTAAAAGGAGGGCAAAGCGATGAACCTCACGAGTCACGATCCGAAAGTGCAGCCGGGCGATCTCGGTAGTCTGTTGCGCTATTGGCGTGACGTGCGCGGCGTGAGTCAGCTCGATCTGTCGCTCGAGGCCGGCTTCTCGCAGCGGCAGATCAGCTTCATCGAAAGCGGGCGCAGCGTGCCGGGCCGCGACACGCTGCTGACGCTTGCGCAGACTCTCGACGTGCCGCTGCGCGAGCGCAATGCGCTGCTGCTTGCCGCCGGTTACGCACCGGTCTATTCGGAAGCGCCGTGGAATGCGCAAGAGATGAACGGCGTGGTTCGCGCGCTCGAACGGGTCGTGCGTCAGCATGAGCCGTTTCCGGCGCTCGTGATGGACCGCGACTGGAACGTGCTGATGAGCAACGACGCGGCGCCGCGCTTTTTCAACTGCTTCATCGACATGGCTGCGCGCGAAGGCCCGCGCAACATGCTGCATCTGATCTTCGATCCGCTCGGCATGCGTCCGTTCGTGGCCGATTGGGATGAGGTCGCGCGAAGCCTGCTGCAACGCGTGTATCGTGAATCGGTGGGTCATGTCATCGGTGCCCACACAAAGCGTCTACTCGATGAACTGCTTGCGTATCCCGATGTGCCACGCGACTGGAAGACGCATCATGGCTCTTCCACGACGCCCGCGACACTGCCGATGATTCCACTCGGCTTGATCAGCGAAGGCGTGGTGCTGCGCTATTTCTCGATGGTCACGACCGTGGGTACACCGCAAAACGTGGCCGCGCAGGAACTGCGCATCGAATCCATGTTCCCCGCCGACGAGGCCACCGAAGCACGCCATCAGCAGTTGCTTGCGAAATATGCGTTGCCGCAACCTCCGTTATCGGCTAACCGTACGCCGTGACATGGCAGTGCCCTCGGTTTTTGGGCGTGCATCCGAGCTGAACAGCCTGAGCGATCCGACGCATCCTGGTGCGGCAACGCGTTGAGCGTGGACGCAGTGCCAGGCACGCTCGATGCTCCAGCGGGATATGCGCTGATCGCCTTGCGCAATGTCCCGACGGACGCCTGATCGATGGAAGCCCATCGCTCGCGCCCGCCAAAACTGGAAGAACACAACACGAAACCGACTACCCCCTTACTGGCAGTCAGCTTCTTCGCAGCCGATGTGCAGGCAGGCGCGGGACCCTTTCTCGGCATCTATCTGCAAGCGCATGGATGGAGCCCCGACATGATCGGCACCGTGCTGACGCTGGGGGCCATCGTCAGCGTGCTCGTGACGGCCCCGGCTGGCGCGCTGGTCGATGCCATTTACCATCGGCGCGCGGTGGTGGTTGCCGCAAGCGCGCTGACGGTCGTCGCCGCGTGCGTGATCTGGCTCTCGCGCGGCTACTGGCCGATCGCGTTCTCGCAGATCGCCACGGCAGTGGCGGGCTCGGTCATGGGCACCGCGCTGATGGGATTGACGCTCGGCATGACCGGCCGCAGAAACTTCGACCGGCAATACGGCCGCAATCAGGTGGCGAACCACGCCGGCAACATCGTGGCGGCCGCTTTGTCCGGCGCGATCGGCTGGTGGCTCGGCATCGTCTGGGTGTTCGCGCTCGGGGCGGCGTTCGGCATCGCGTGCATTGTCTCCGTGCTGCTGATTCCCGCGCGCGCGGTGCATCGGCACTATGCGCGCGGCCTCGCGCACGAGGACGACAAGGATCGCTCGCAGGTGCGCGCGGACAGCGTGCGCGCGCTGATCCGCTGCCGCCCGTTGCTGTTGCTCGCGCTTGCGCTGGCCGCCTTCAGCCTCGGCAATTCCACGCTGCTGCCGCTTTACAGCCTTGCGCAAGCGGCGGCGCACCACCGCGATGCCAGCGCGATCACGGCGGCCAATATCATCATTTCCCAGCTCGTGATGCTGTGCGCCGCTGTCTACGCGAGCCGCGCGATCCGCCGCTGGGGTTTCTGGTGGGTCATCTTCGCGACGCTGATCACGCTGCCGCTGCGCGGCTTGACCGCGGCATGGATCACGGCCGAGTGGGGGATCGTGCCGGTGCAAATCTTCGACGGTCTGGGCTCCGGGCTGCAAAGCGTCGCGATCCCGGCTCTCGTCGTGCACCTGTTGCATGGCAGCGGGCGGGTGAACCTCGGTCAGGGCGCGGTGCAAAGCGTGGAAGCCGCCGGCGGTTGCCTGAGTCCACTGCTCGGCGGATGGCTCGCCAGCCGCTTCGGCTACCCGACGGCATTCATTGCGCTCGGTAGCTTCGCGTTCATTTCGCTGGCCGTGTGGATCGCCCAAGGCGCGACGATCAGGCGAGCGTGCGATACGCGCCGCGACGAACTCGAGAAAATGACCGACATCGATGCGTCGGCGTTGTTTTCGTAACTCGGACGCCGCGGCCCGCAATCAGTTGAACCCACACGCTTGACCCAGATCAAGCCGTCCGCCATGCCGGGGCGCATGATGTAAGCGCGTGACGCAAATAGGAAGCATCGTGTTTCATTCCGGCCACAGGAGAAGTCCGTCATGAAAGCACTCGTTTATCACGGTCCGGGCAAAAAGTCGCTCGACGAACGGCCGATCCCCGAACTCGCGGCGCCCACCGATGCAATCGTCAAAGTCACTCGCACGACGATCTGCGGCACCGATCTGCACATTCTCAAAGGCGACGTGCCGAGCTGCGAGCCGGGCCGCATTCTCGGCCACGAAGGCGTCGGTGTCGTGCATCAGGTCGGCGACGCGGTGAGCGGGCTCGCGGCCGGCGATCACGTGCTGATCTCGTGCATTACCTCGTGCGGTCGCTGTGACTACTGCAGGCGCGGCATGTATTCGCATTGCACGACGGGCGGCTGGATCCTCGGTAACCGGATCGACGGCACCCAGGCCGAATACGTGCGCATTCCGCATGCGCAGAGCAGTCTGTACCGGATTCCGGCCGGTCTCGACGAAGAGGCGCTCGTGATGCTGTCCGACATTCTGCCGACCGGCTTCGAATGTGGCGTGCTGAACGGCAAGGTTCAGCCGGGTTCTACGGTGGCGATCGTCGGCGCCGGACCGATCGGGCTCGCGGCGCTGTTGACCGCGCAGTTCTACTCGCCGGCGCAGATCATCATGATCGATCCCGATGTCAACCGGCTCGAGGTCGCGCACCGCTTCGGCGCGACCGCGTGCGTCGACAACGCGCATACCGATGCGGTCGCGCAAGTGCTGAAGCTGACGGAATCGGTCGGCGCCGAGTGCGTGATCGAAGCGGTCGGCATTCCGCCGACGTTCGAGCTTTGCCAGCAACTGGTCGCGCCTGGCGGAACGATCGCGAACATCGGCGTGCACGGCGTGAAGTGCGATCTGCATCTGGAACAGCTGTGGGATCGCAACATCGCGATTACGACGCGTCTCGTCGATACCGTCAGTACCCCGATGCTGATGAAGACGGTCAAGGCGGGGCGGATCGATCCGACGCGTCTGATCACGCATCGGTTCCGGCTCGACGATATTCTTTCGGCTTACGAGACGTTCTCCAGCGCGTCGAGCACGCGCGCGCTGAAGGTGTTGATCGAAGCGTCTTAGGCGGGGCGCGGCGAGCCGGAGCGGTGGCGCGCATGGTCGCGCGGCAGACCTCTATACTGTGCGTCGTCAAAACACGAGGCCCTGTCGCCGACCCGTGGCTCCGCCACCTCGCGAAATCGGCATTGCTCGCCCCGCCCATCCATGGATACTGATTTGTCGTCGCCGCGCCGCTCACGGCTCACGCGCGTTATCGAGGTGTTCAGCGCATTTCTCAAACTCGGGCTGACCAGTTTCGGTGGCCCGATCGCTCACATCGGTTACTTCCGGCGCGAGTTCGTCGAGCAGCGCCGCTGGCTCGACGACGAAGCCTTCATCGACCTGGTCGGCCTGTGCCAGTTTCTGCCGGGCCCCGCGAGCAGCCAGGCGGGATTTTCGATCGGATTGCTGCGGGCCGGGTGGGCTGGGGGCCTTGCCGCGTGGTGCGGCTTCACGCTGCCGTCGGTACTCGTAATGCTGGCCTTTGCCGCGATCGCGCCGGACCTCGGCGGAGCGCTCGGCACGGGTGTGATCCACGGCCTGAAACTCGTCGCGGTGGCCGTCGTCGCGCAGGCGGTCTGGGACATGGCGCGGCGTCTTTGTCCGGATCGCCGCCGCGCGGCGATCGCGCTCGCATCGCTCGCATTGCTGAGTGTGCTTGGCACCGTCTACGCCCAACTGATCGTGATCGGCGCCGGCGCCGTGCTCGGTGTCACGCTGTGCCGGACCACGGCGGCGCAAGCGCCACGCGCCACTCCTCTGCGGGCCGGCGATTTTCAGGTGTCGCGCACGGCGGGCATCGTCGCGCTAGTGGTGTTTTGCGCATTGCTGTTCGGGTTGCCGCTATGGGCGGCAAGCGGGCCCTCGCAAGGCCTGCGCGTGTTCGACGCGTTCTATCGCTCGGGCGCGCTCGTGTTCGGCGGCGGGCACGTGGTGCTGCCGCTTTTGCAGCGTGAAACCGTCGCGACCGGATGGGTCTCGCCCAACGACTTTTTGGCCGGCTATGGCGCGGCCCAGGCCGTACCCGGACCTCTATTCACGTTCGCGGCGTTTCTCGGCTGGATGATGGCGCTGCCACCCAGACACTGGAGCGGCGCACTGCTGGCGACAGGGGGCATCTTTCTGCCGGGACTGCTGCTCGTGCTCGCCGCATTGCCGTGGTGGCAGGCGCTGCGCGCGCGTGCGGCGATGGCGGCGGCGCTTGCCGGCGTCAATGCCGCGGTGGTCGGCCTGCTGGCCGCCGCGCTCTATTCGCCGGTGTGGACGAGCGCGGTGTTGTCGGCGACGGATTTCGCGGTCGCGTGTATCGGCTTTTTGCTGTTGCTGCGCTGGAAAGTGCCGCCGCTTGCAGTCGTCGTGCTGTGTGTGGCGGCCGGCGTTGCTCAAACCGTGTGGCACCCGCTCTGACAGCGCTAATCGCGCACGGACGTTCACGCGGCCTCGGTGCGTTTGCCGCACCACGACGCGACGCCGCCGCGCGACGCCACGACGCGGATGCGGGTTCGGTGACGCGCACCGGCGAATGACCTTCGTACCGACACGGCCGCGGCAAACGACGCCACCGCTGATGACGCGGAACGCTGCCTTGACGTACGTCAAATCCGCGGTGGATTGCGTGATTAAGCTGGAGACGTCGCGGCACTTCATGCGCTTGGGGGCGTCACCATGCATATTTCCTTTCCATCCTGCATGCCCGAATACTGCGCCCGCGATCTGGTGCTGGCGTTTCCGGCGCACGTCGACGATCGGTCCGTGCAGTGCGCGATTACCGCCGAGGCGCTCGAAGATCACTTCGGCGCGCGCTCGCTGCGCGAAGACGATCTGGTCCAGGCGTTCCTCGCGCACCGCTATCAGATCGAGCAGGCCGCCAAACAGCTGCTCGAGGAGGTCGGCGCGAAGCCCGTGCTGCTGCACAGCGGGTTCTTCAGGTTCTCCGCGTGACCGGCGGCAATTATCCGGTGCTCTACGCGATTGGCGCGGTGGCGCTCCTTCTCGCACTCGCCGTCGATCCGTTTGCCGCGCGCAGCGCGAAATGAATGCGACGGTTTCGTCTGTACCGGCGATCGGTATGGCCCTGGCGCTGCCGTTGATCGGCGTGGCGCACAATGTTGACGAGCTGATCGCGCTGCGTTTGATCGCCGGTCTGGTAGGCGGCTATGCATCTGCTCGCCAACCTGTCGATCGAGCCGATCATCACCGTGTATTCTTCGTGACCGGCGCGCGGCTGATCGCCTGCGGTGGCCTCGCGCGCTGGGCGCACGGCCGCGCTGGAGCCTGACAGGCAGGCAAGCCGGCAGGTACATTGAACCTTTTAACGCATCCGGTGGGAAGGGAACATGAGCACTCAAGCGGACAATCGCGCGTTACTGCGCACGCTCGGCATCCACAAGCCGATCATTCAGGCGCCGATGGCCGGTGTCACCACACCGGCGCTCGCGGCCGCGGTGTCGAACGCGGGCGGTCTGGGCTCGCTCGGCGTTGCCGCGATGAACGCGGAGAACGCGCGCCGCGCGATCCACCAGACCCGCGAGCTAACGACTAAGCCGTTCAACGTCAACGTGTTCTGCCATCGCCCGGCAACACCCGATGCGGCCGTCGAGCGTGCATGGCTCGCCTGGCTAGAACCGGTGTTCCGGCAGTACGGCGCGACGCCGCCGCAAGCGCTCTCGGAGATCTACACGAGCTTCGTCGTCGACACCGCGATGCAGGCGATGCTGCTCGCGGAGAAGCCGGCCGTCGTCAGCTTCCATTTCGGCTTGCCGCCCG
>NZ_JBFRCK010000062.1:0-16630 GCF_040965775.1 Paraburkholderia sp. BR10954 | reverse complement strand
TTTCCGGCGTCTCGCACGTGACTATGAACGGCTTCCCGAAACTCTCGCTGGGCTTCATTTCGTCGTCTTCGCAATGCTCATGCTTGTCCACGCCGTGCCAGTACTTCAAAGTTCCTAACACGCTCTAAGGTTGCAGGCAACCGCTGGTTGTCGCTTGCCAGACGACGGAAACGGTTGAGCCAGCCGAAGCTGCGCTCGACACACCCAGCAGCGCGGCAACAGCACAAAGCCCTTCTTGCCCTCCGGGAGCTTGATGACTTAAGCTCAATGCACTTCGTCCAGTGCCGCTTGCGCGGACTCTTCGCCAGTGTATCCGTGGTCGGCAAACGCCACCTTGAGCGTCTGGCCCGTCGCCTGTTGAACCTGCCGCGCCAACTCTCTGACCTGCGCGCGCCTCTGTTCCTTGCCCAGCGTCACACGTACCGCGAGCAATTGCCTCAACCTGTCCACCGCCATATGCACGCGCTTGGTTGACCTCGACGGTCCTGAGCAACCCGGATGATGGAACGCAGGTCGCGCACCATGGCCCCAGAACAGCTTGCCTGAATCCAACGCTGGGTCTGCTGATTGACCAACTTCCACGGTGGAAAGCCGTCGTAATGCTTCAGCCTCGACTGCGGCAGCGGCGGGCGTTTGATGTATCGGCCAAGGTAGTTCACGTTGCGGATATGGCTGTCCGACGGTGGCGCAAAATGGACGATCCATGGCTTGCCGTAGTGACCATCCAGCCAGCGGCTCCACGCCACTTTTGCCGGGCACCGCATTTTCAGCTCCTGCGGCAGAACCAGCGCGTCGTGCGACTGCCGCAACAGATCGACGATTGCGTAGCGCCACATCGGCATGACCTGTGCCTTCACGAAATACATCGACTTCCACTGCTCGCCGTCGGGCGTTAAGTCCCCGCAGGTCACGCTCAGATGGACATGCACGTTCCATTGCAGGTCGCGCCCGAACGTGTGCAGCGTCGTGAAGATGCCCGGCAGGATGCCTTTGCGGGCCGCCGTTTTTTCGATGATGCCCGCAGCCAGCCGGCTGGGCGCCTTCAGCAACGCGCGGTTCAGCCTGAATACCTCCCACAGGGCCGAGGGCATCGTCAGCGTGATGTGCTGCCAGCGCGTTTGCGGCAGCCTTGCCGTTTGCGTGGCGATCCATTGGTCCGTCGCCTTCTTGCCGCACGTGGGGCAGAACCGGCTCTTGCAGCTGAAGCACACCTTCTTGCGATGCGGGCAGGCTCCGTTCGAGCAGCAGTGGCTCGCGTAGCCCATTACTTTCCAGTCCGCAAGCGAGCAGGCGCACCACGTTGTCCACCACCGCCGAGCGGATCTCATGCTCATGCTTTTTTTTGAAATACCGCCACCAGGCCTCGCCGGTCTGCAGCAGCTGTTTGATCGGACTGACGGTTCTGATGATCAGTACCTCCCGTGCGCGACACCTCCGACTCTACCATCCCCCGCTCGCGGCCAACGGCGGGCTTGCCTGCGGCGTTGGCCGCGAGCGGGGGATGGTTCTAGTCGCCGCGCAGCGGCTTACCTTGTTCTGTAACGGACTGCTGGGTTTTCCAGGGGCGACTCAACCACATAGCAAAGCTACTCCCACTACCCGCACGGAATGCTGACGACACAGGCCGACGTCATGAACGCCGACCCGCGCGCCTTCATCCGGCAGTGGGTCGCGACCGGGCACCTCACTTGTCGTCGGTCGGCGCCAGTTCCCAACCGGCGTTTTCACCGTTGCGGGATAGCGGATTGTCCTCGCCGACATCGGTGGGTAGGTCGGCCGGGGCGAAGCTGTAGCTGTAAAGCTCGTACAGCACCTGTTGCATTGGCGTGTAGTAGACGATGGAACGGGCCTCAGCCTCGCCGGAGGAGATGATCCCGATCAGATGCCGGTCGTAGGTGACGACCGGTCCGCCGGAGTCGCCCTTGTCAACGCTGTCGAACTCGGACGAGGCCGCGGCATCGATGTGTTCATACTTCGGTTTCAAATCTCCCGGCGCGAGAGACATGCCTCGCCACACGCAGCGGACGCCGGTGCGCCAACCGCTTGTACAGAACTGTTCATCCGGCGCGTCCGACCACCCGGTAACAGCAAGGCGCGCTTCCTGGCCGGCGCGCGGCATGAAGACCTGGTTATTCGCAAGGGGCGTATAAGTCTGGACCGGACTGCAGAAGGCTGCGCTGTGAGAGGTGGAGGCGCATTGCAAGGACCTCGGATTCGGCTTGGGCGATACCCGCACAAGCTCGATGTCTGAGGCAGCCGACTGCCACACGACGGTGCCGATGGCAATGGTACCCACCTGGATGGTGGTGTACATCGGCGCGCAGTGCTTGGCAAGCACGAGCCATCGTGTGGCACGTTGGTAAGGCGTCAGTCTGTGGAGGATGCTCTTGGGCACCAACACCGCCCCTACGGTGCATGATCCATCTGGAACGCTGACCTTCGAGCCAGAGATGACCGGCAGGACTGCGCGGTCGGGATTGCGAGGCTGCACGACGCCCGGGGTTTGCGCCGTGGCGACCGAGGATGCGAGGGTGATGGCGATGGCCATTGCGAGGGATGCCACACGCTTTTGCAGTGGTAGGGTTTTCATCAGGGATCGAGTCCTCTCAGGGATGTCGGGATCGGGGAAAGTCGTGGTTCGCGAGGCCCATTTCAGGCGTCCGGCTCGCCTTCGTCGGCACCATGTCGGTCTGGGCGGCGTCCGTGGCCATCTCGCGGGCCTGAGTTCAGCAGATCAGTTCGTTCGGGTTCGTCTGCATGTCTCGCTCCTCAGGGACATGGGTTTTTGCCACTTTTATCGGCGTTGTTGCATTTCGTCGCCGCGCAGCGGCTTACCTTGACGACGAAGGTAGGCACAGCGCTCCAGCACCCCCGTTCGGGGGAAACGTACCTTTGGTGCAAAAAATGGCGGTTGGGTCCGAAAAGATTCAAAAAATCAAAGGTCCTGAGGTCCGGCGCTGTTATGCGTCTACGCGCTGCGCGACGAACTGAAACGGCTGTGCTTCTGCCGCAAACCCGCCTCGGTACAAAAGGCCTAGGAGCAGTGGTTCAAGCAAGCCCGGCAAAGCGGGATTGCCGCTCTGACATTGTTCGCCCAGCGTCTGCAAGGCTATTGGCATGGCGGCCCGTTGCCGGCGTCCGCTCAATACCAGCGTCGTCGAGGACATCAACAACACCATCAAGGTCATTAAACGTCGCGCTTACGGGTACCGCGACGAGAAATATTTCTTCCTCAAGATCCGCGGTCCGTTCCCCGGTAATCCTCGAGGAACCAGAAACTTGCCAGTAAGTCCCTGCAATTCCCACACCTCGATTTCCACCGGAAGCCTAAATGTTCAACATTCCGCGGATTGTTATGAGCCAACTCGATTGAAGCACTGCGTAAATGCGCGAGTCGTGCAGAACACGTCCGCCGAGGATTGCTGACTCCAGCCTCAGTAATCTCGCTAAGATAAACATCGACTTGGTGAGTCAGTTTCGCCAGCGCACCTTCGCTTCCGACATCGGCCAATGTCACCTTTCACCTCGCGCCGCTGATGAATGTGGGATTTCCTTTTGTCATTGCCTAGTTTCTCGTAGGCATTATGCGAGGCTCAAAGACCGGTCGCTTTGCTCCACCGCGTGACTCCCATGCCCATCTTCCCCGCCGGGCCCGCAGTAGTAGGTAGAAGTATCGAAAGGGTCCGCAGGACTTGGAATTGAGTACATTTGGATCGGGACCTCAGTAGCCTGCGCCGCCACCCCCACTAGAGCAACGGACAGCAAGCCACCACATAGCACTCGCTTCATATTTTTCATAGACACTCCATATTGGAAAACGTTAATACACCGCATTTAATTTGCCCTCGCCGCAGGTTACGTATCTTACGAAATTCTCTACGCCTTCACTAGAAGGACGGGGTATCAAATATATTGATGTCGATGCTGCTTATCATGGAGGTCCGTGCTGAGAGATCGTCGCGCGAGCTTCTCGTTCGAGACATGAGGAAAACCAAAGGTATCCGTACGTCCCGTATCCACGTCTTTGCAGTCTTGGCGGTCCTTTTCCATGATCTTCGAGCTTCCTTTGCCTGCACTAATTGCTGGCTTAGGCTCCTGCCGCTCCCAGTATCCGGCTGTCTGCATTGCTCAGGCACCTCTTCGCGATGCTTCCGGGGCGGCGGAACACGGCCCCAACTTCAGGGCTCTCGCATACCATCCATAACGCTTGTGAAGTCGGGGAACAGGAGATTCCCATCGAAGATTTTCCTATAGGCATAAATTATCTTTATTTGATATCGCCCCTGCTATTGAGGTATAACTTGCGACAGCGGTTTATTAGGGATAAGAAAATGCGGCCTATTCAAAAAATAGGCCTTTGTTATCACTTAGGCAGTGGTCACTTTCCGCAGGAAAGCGTAACATTGAATGTCTTGCTGCGCGTTTTTTGTGATGTATATCGACATGGCAGTTTGCAACATAGAGGAATGCAGGCAATGACGAAGAGCCGGCCAGTTGCTGTTCAGCATTAACCGTGAAAAGGGAGTTTCCACACGATCTCGCCCCTCAACTGCCGATCGAGTAGCCTGCGTTGCAAAGGCGGGGATATCCGAGTGGAATAGTCGTTCTCAACTGTTGCCGCGGCACATCACAGCGGCTCATCGGCCATTCCGTTGGAGCGCAGGGAATCCTCGCTAGGCAGTGCCTTATTGTCATATCCAACGGCAGGCACTACGCTCACCGAAACTTAGAATCCCGCGATTCCTCTGTTGTCCCGTCGACAGTTTGCATCGCCGTTAGTGACCAAATGATAACTACATTCCGTCGAACGAAAAGGGGGAATCCGGCGCGGTCGCGCCACTGTGTCTGTCCTGGCATTCTCCTGCCTGTGGCAGGAGTCAGATCTCTTTTCGTTCCTGTATCGGACAAACCGGGGTGCGAAACCCCACGGAGCCGCACATGAACGTCACAGTCACCTCCTTGCGCCAGCCTTTGCGGCTGACAACATCATCCAGATCTCGCCGTCAATCGATCTGCCGATCTGACTAGCTTCGATCCATCGGCACTTTACCGGCAATCTCGCGTGGCACCCGTGTGCCTTGAGCGCATTGGTGCGTTCGGCATTTTCCGCCCCAATACCCTTTCTTTTTGATCATGAACCAACTTCACTACTGCTCGTTGGCCGGCGCATTGCTAGCGCCCCTCAGTTCTACCTGCTCAGCCCAAAGCGTCACGTTATACGGTGCGCTCGATGCGGGCCTCGCCTACGTCAGCAACGTGGATGGACATGCGCAATATCGCGCGACGTCGGGATTGATAGATGGCAGTTTCTGGGGGTTGCAAGGTACCGAAGATCTGGGCGGCGGAGCCCGAGCACTCTTTCGCATGGAGCGTGGCTACTCGGTCACCTCGGGCGAAGGATTCAACGAGCATCCGATGTACGTGGGACTTCAATCCGAGACCCTCGGTACGCTGACCCTTGGCCACCAATACGACCTGATTCACGACTATTTCGCGCCCTTCACGCTGACAGGGGGAGCCGGCGGTACCGCGTTCGCGCATCCGTTTGACAACGACAATGCCAACAACTCCTACCTCGCCGCGAACTCCGTCAAATATGCAAGCGCCTCTCTGAACGGGTTCAGCTTCGGCGGCATGTATGCATTCTCCAACACTGCGGGCCGGTTCGCGCAGAACCGCGCATACGGCATTGCTGCGAACTACGGCAATGGCCCATTCAATGCCGGTGTCGCATGGATGCGCAACAACGGACGCGGCCTCAACGAGGTCGGTGCCTACTCGCCGGCGGCATTGCCCGGCAGCGGTCAGACAGTGATCGACGCCAGTGTGCAAAAGCAGGATGTGATCGCCGCCGGCGCGAGTTATGCGCTCGGCGATGTGACGCTGGCAGGGGCGTGGTCGCGTTCCATCTACACGGGCGTTGCCGACGCGGACAACGGCGGCGCTTTGCCGTCGATCGGGTTCAGTAACTACGAGATCAGCGCGGTCTGGCAAGCTTCGCCCGCCCTCTCGCTAGCGGGTATGTACGTCTTCTCCGACGCTTCTTCGGCGCATTGGCACCAGGGCGCGCTGCAGGCCGTCTATCAACTGTCGAAGCGTACGGACGTGTATGCGGAAACGATCTATCAGCACGCGTCATCGGGCGCGCCTGCCGTGATCAACACCAACGATCCGTCGAGCAGTCAAAACCAGTTGCTCGCCGGCACGGGCATCCGGCACCGCTTCTAGGGCTGGATGATGTCGGCTTACGACGCCGCGAAGCGCGCAGCAAACGACGCTACTCCGCAACCAGCTGTTCCTTGTGAGCTGAACCGGCCGCTTGTCGGATAGAACGGACGCTGCATAGGCGGTCAACGACTTGGCGCGCCGCGCTGAATTCGCCCGTCAAGGCATCGACTTCCGTCTTGAACGGCCGGCCGCTGCCGATATCGAAGCGAGGCGCGAACGCCGCTGCGGTGTTCCCACTTTGCTGGCCGCTGTCGTCAAATGAATTGAAAAGATTGCGACTGACACGCAGTTGTCTCTAAATCTTTGGGCGTTGTCGCCGGTTTTGCATAGCCGAGGTGACCGGTTACTGCTCGATGAACATGCGCCACTCCGGGAACTGCTCGAAAAAGCTCTCGCCCACATAGACATGATAGACAACGGGCGAATTGGTGCTCGACAAGGTATGGGGCGTATTGAAGGTGGAAAGCCCTGGGTCAATGCCGCTGGTGCTCGCCCATACAGTCAAATCGTCCAGCAGGTTGCCCGCTTCGTCGCGCGATACTCGCAATTTGATTGGCTTCATCGCCAGTTCCGCAGATGGTCAAGATCGTCGGATGGATATCATAATCGAAGCACCGGGTAAGTCACACGCGGGGCAACCGGGAGATGCCCGTGGTGCTCGATCGCGCGCTTTCCGGCGATCGCCTACCTCAGGCAGGTCCGCCGGGTCCTCATTCGATCGCGGCCCGTGTGTCAGCCGAATAATTCGCGGGATTGGTGCGGTGCAGCAAGTGGTGTTACATTGCTAGCCTTTCCTCCTCGTGCGCCACGTTTTGCGCTTCCCTATCGCCCGCTCGTTCTGCGGGCCGTGTGCATTGCCCGTTGCGATCCTTCATCTCGTGCCTGCCCCGCAGCCGTCGAATGTGTACAACTCGCCCGCCACGGTGCCGGCAACCGCTGGTTTCGCGATCGCCGGGCAAACCCCTTCAGGAGAATGTATGGCAAAGGTTGATCCGTGCAATTCAGGTCCAGATACAGCTGCATCAGCGCCGAAAGCGTCGGCCCGGCGCGCATCGAAGAGCAAGGCAACCGCAGGCCTGCTGCCGGTGGATATAGTGTCGCCGGACGAAGAGCGGCAGCGTCAGATGCGCGCACTCATTCAGCTCGGCAAGGAGCGCGGCTACCTGACCCATGCCGAAATCAACGATCACCTGCCGGACAACTTCGCGCAGACCGCTGCCATTGAAACCATTGTCAGCACCTTCAATGACATGGGCGTCGCGGTCTACGAACAGGCGCCTTCAGCGGAGGTGCTGCTTATGAACGACGCGACGCCGGCAACCATGTTGGATGACCAGGCCGACGAGGAGGCGGAAGTCGCGCTTTCCAGCGTCGATTCGGAATTCGGGCGTACGACCGATCCCTTCCGCATGTATATGCGTGAAATGGGCGCGACCGGATTGTTGACTCGCGCGGGCGAGATCGAGATTGCGAAGCGAATCGAAGGCGGCCGCCAGGAAATGATCCGGACGATTGCTGCGTGCCCGGTTACCGTCTCCGCGATCCTTCTGAGCGCGAAGCAGATTGAAGCCGGTGAACTGCGCATTGACGAACTGGTTGACGGTATCAATGCGGAAACCGAATCGGTCGAACAGTCGTCGACGGACTTCGCTGAAGCGCCGGACACCGAGCAGGCCATCGCTGACGACGACGATGAGGACAGCGAGATTGAAGACCGAGACACGGCGAGGTCGAACGAAGCGCGCCTGAAACAACTCACGAGCGACAGCCTCGTTATTTTTTCCCGGGTGCGCGAGCTGTTCGAGCAGATTTCTGGTTCCCAGGCTGCGCAGGGTAAGGGGCGGGTGGCTCGCGCGGACCTGCGTGAAGCGATCCAGCGCGAGTTGGCGCCCATTCGATTCACGGCGCGAACCATCGATCGGCTATGTAACGATGTGCAACAGCAGGTCGCACAGGTGCGCGCAGTCGAGCGCCATATTCTGCAAATTGCTGTTGACCGATGCGGCATGCCGCGCGAGAAGTTCGTCGAGTCGTTTCTGGGACGCGAAACTGATCTCGCGTGGTCTGAAAGCACGGCGGCGGCGTCGCGCGAGTACGGCGCCGCCCTCGAACGTAGTCTGCCGGCGATTCAGGCTGAACAGCGGAAGCTTCTCGATATCGAAACGAAGGTCGGACTGCCGTTGCAGCAGTTGAAGAAGATCAACCGGCAGATGATGGCGGCCGAGTCGAAGATGCTGCAGGCAAAGCGCGAGATGATCGAGGCCAACCTGCGCCTCGTGATCTCCATTGCGAAAAAATATGTGAACCGGGGCATGCACTTCCTGGATCTCATCCAGGAAGGAAATATCGGTCTGATGAAAGCCGTCGACAAATTCGAATATCGACGCGGCTGGAAGTTTTCAACCTACGCAACGTGGTGGGTGCGGCAGGCAGTCACGCGTTCGCTTGCGGATCAGGCTCGCACGATCCGGATTCCCGTTCACATGATGGAGTCGATCAACAAGCTGAACCGGATTTCCCGCGAGATCCTGCAACAAACCGGACGCGAGGCTCATCCTGCGGTGTTGGCGCAGCGCATGGAATTACCGGAAGAGAAGGTTCGCGCCATGTTGAAGATTGGGAGGCAGCCCTTATCGCTTGAGACGCCAGTGGGTGACGATGCTGATGCGACACTTGGCGATATGATCGAAGATCCGACGGCGACGTCGCCCGCCGATGCGGCCGTGCAGGCGAATCTGCGCGCCGCGATCAATACGGCGCTCGACGCATTGTCGCCGCGTGAAGCGAAGGTGTTGCGGATGCGTTTCGGGATCGATACCGCATCTGACTGTACGCTTGAGGAACTGGGCAAACAGTTTGACTTGACGCGCGAACGGATCCGGCAGATCGAAAGCAAGGCGATGCGAAAACTGACGCATCCGAACCGCACCGCCAAGCTACGACCATTTCTCGACCATTAAGGCGCTGACGCGTGCATTGGAGGCTTGTGCCGTTTCGAAGGGGGGCTTGAGCAGTCGCTTGTCGACCGGATAGTTGCGGTCCGATACCTCTGGGTCAGGGCGGGCCCGATGCGCGTCGGGCTCCGCGGGACAGTGGGTCATCGTCCGCTATCGCCGACTCACAACAGGACTGCCTGCTGCAAAAGTTCCAGAGCCTTCAATTCGTCCAGCCGTCCTGTGCGCGCCTTTCCTGCCAACGTCTTGATCAATGCTTCCGCGATTGGCGCGATGCCGTGGAGATTTTCCAGGCTGGTGACGGAAGCGGGGAGTGGGACGAGGTTTTGCCGGGAGATTGCGGCAGGCTCAAGTGCCTCAGGGGTTGCCGATATGACTGTAGGCAGCTCGCCGTCATTTCCTTCAGAAGAGCGACCGGCGGCCTCGGCATGCGCATCGCTTATATGATCATGCGGGCCGACGACGATTGCCGTGTTCTCATCTGCGATGTCCGCGGAAGCTGGCGAGACGTTTTCCGGCTCGACCGGGACGCCCGTCCGCGCGCGCCGCGTGTGCGCCTTCGGAGATGCGGGTTTGCCTGGGGCACCTTTCTTCGTCGCAGGCTCGACCGACTCCTGTTGGGCAACGGATCCCCGACCGCGCGAAGCAGGGGTCAGCAAACGTAACACCGACTCGGGAATTTCCACTTCCGAGCGCGGGGTGTCCAGCCAGCCAGTCGGCAAACCAAGGCGCTCCGTGAAACGGTTCGCCTCGGCATCGTCCATGCGCTTCTTGCCATATAGCCGATGGGCGGTATTGGACTTAGTCATCGACATGACGACACCAAGGCGTGCTTTGGAGCCGTTGCGACCCGTGAGGACGAGGAGGTTCTGCCGTCGAATGTTTTCAAGCGTGGCGCTGTCGTCTAACGCCAGCGGTTGCTGCCGGGTCGCTTCAGAAGAGGCTGTGGGTTTCGATGATGAACCTTTTCTTGCCGCATGGGCGCCTGTCGGTCTGGTCAACTGGCCTCGACTCTTTTTGACGGTCACCGGCGATCCGCCCGTTGCTTTCTTTGGCATTTCCGTTTCCTCGGACAGGTTGTCTGCAAGAATGGATTGTTGGCCGCCGTTCGGGGCGGAAGCCGGTATGCGCGTTTGAGACGCAACCTCGGGCTCGCTGTCTGTTTTGATAAAGTCGAGCGGTGACTTCAGACGGGCGATGGTTTCGGGCGCGAGGGCAGGATGGGGCTGGTCAAAGAAACCATGCGGCAGTCCAAGCGTCGTTTCCATATGAAAAGCGGTCTCGGGCGTGAATCTTTCACCCTTCATCAATTCAGCAACTCGCGTCATGTTCGAGTCGAGTCCGAGCGCGATATTCTCTGCACCCACCGCATCGACGAGAAACTGGAACGACCGTGTTTTGAAGATCGACGCAGTCTGAGTGGAGTCTCGAGGAGGCGCCTTCACGTATGGTTGTCCCGGCCGGTTGGACGGAGACTTTTTCGCGTGGCGAGGTTGGCGTTGTCCGCTGTCCCGAGGTCCCGCAAATCGTCCGCGGGGTTGACCCATAAAATGTGGCTCCGTGCGATCGTTGATGTTCTGGCTCGTGAATTATAGACGAGAGGCAATGTTCGCATCGGATGCGCCAGCCTGCCCATATAGGGACGGTATACGAGCCGGAAGCGAGCTTCGGGACCGCAACGATGAGCATGCGTGGGTTCAACGAATCTACCTTGGCCTTGGCCGCCCATCGATCTGCAACGCGACAAACGATCGCAATCTGGCACCCATCTATGCCGCCAAGGCGCATGTTCAGATATCGGCGCGCGCTGTGTCTGTATCAGACGCTGGAGAATTCGTGCATCGGACTGTCTGCGTTGCAGCAGGACATGCCGACGCAGCATTGCTGCCCAGCATAGTTCGACCGCATCCCGACGCGCCGCAATGACATTGTGTACAGCATCTGGGTGTCGTCGGTGGCCGCCTCGTCGACTGATAGAGGCAAGGGCGCCGGCATCACCTGGCGGCGTCTATGATTTCTGCCTCGACGTATGGCGTGAGAGCAAAGGCCAAGTGCTCGGGCGTCGGACAGATCTGGCGGCTACTTACCCGCAACCGCCGTCCGAACTCGTGTCACCACGATGGCTAGTTTCGCATGAGGGGCGGTCATCCGTCCGCCGAGCTGTCCCCAAGCGTCTAGCGATCAACAGGCTAACCTGAAATCGAAAGCGAACTCGGGATACAGACGCTGAAACTCGTCCCGTGCCCGCTTGATTCAACACCTATTGTTCCGGGATGGGCCGTGGCAATGCAGCGACAGTGTAGAGGCCAAGGCCCATGCCTGCCGCAGTCCCCTCCGGGTTGTGAAGGATCGCTGGTGTCATCGGATCAAACAGCGTAGGCAGCGCTCTTTCCGGTATCAGGTTAACCCGGATGAAAACGGTTGGTGCTGGTCGCGCTCTGCCACGCGGCGGAGGGCGACCAGCGATCGCCTAGGCGCACGCGACGCCTCCGAACGCTGGAAACCCGGATCCCGATTTGTCGCTGCTGGTCAGGCGCCGATCCAGCGCCGCAGCCACGACCTGCACATTCGGCTCGGCGATCATCTCGAAGTGGTCGCAAGACACATCGACGACATCCAGCCCGCCGCGAGCGATGTGCCGCCACAGCGTCAACTGATTGTTACGGTAAGACAGCGCGGAGGTCGCGTGTACATAGACGATCGGTCCAGCGTGATAGGGCCTTGGCCGATACGTCGTCATCGCTACCCGCAACGTCTCGCGCACCGTTCGTAGGGCCGGCGGCATCATCGCGTTGTGGCTGTTTGGGCGGTGTGCCATGCGTCCACTGCGCATGCGCAAATGATCTACGACATTCGCGAGTCTGTCCTTCACGTAGTGCGTAAGTTGCGCCTTGGGCACGGCGCGCAGCATGCGCCAGTGCCAGCCCAGGAAGTCACGGTTGTGCCGCAGCCAGGCCCGCCAAGGGAGGCAACGCTCGTGCGCATAGGTATCGATCAGGCACAGCAATTCCATTTGCTCGCCGGCGCGGCTTAGCTGTTGCGCAATCTCGACCGCAATCAATCCGCCGAACGAGTAGCCCACCACCGCGTAGGGTCCCGTCGGCTGCACGCTGCGCATCTGTCCGATGTAGCTGGCCGCGATGTCGTGAACGCGCCGTTGTGCCGGCTGCTCGCCGTCGAGGCCTCGTGCCTGCAGACCGAACATCGGGCGCGGAGTCTGCATCGCCCCGATGAGCGCCGAGCATTCCATGACGGTGCCGCTCACCCCGTGTACCAGGAAGAGCGGTGTACCCGTGCCTGCTCGTATCGGTACGACCGTCGGCGAAGATTGTGGCACTCCGGGCTCGTCGATTGCCGCGGCGAGGCGCGCAATGGTCGGTGCGATGAATAGTGTCGCGAGCGGCAGCGTGCGCCCGGTCGACTCATTCACACTGGCAAGTAACCTCGCCGCCAGCAACGAATTGCCACCTAGTTGGAAGAAGTTGTCGTCGCGACCGATCGGAGCTATGTCGAACAGTCTCTCCCACTGCGACTGCAAGTGCCGTTCGAGATCCTCCCGGGACTGGCCCACCGGCGCCAGTTCGCGCGTTGCCGAGTTCAGCGCCGGGTGACACCGAATCGCGTCCAGACACTCGGGATTGCGCAGCGCTGCCGTGTTGCGCACCGGCAGGCCGCTGATCGCGTTGCGTGCGGCCGCTTCCGACGGCTTGCCATTGTGCGTAACCGGCAACGCATCGACGGCGATGATGCGGTCGGGCACGTGCGCCGGAGATGTGCGACGTGCAAGGTCGCGGCGCACACGGGCGGCCAGCGCTGCGTTCAGCTCGAAGCCTTCGCGCAGCACGAGCATCAACACCGTACGCTGATCCGTTGGGGCTGCGTTCGAAGAGCCAGCCGTCATATTGCGCAACGACTGCTGAACGACCATCGCGTCGCGGATTTCCTCGATGTCATCCAGTACGCGATAGATCTCGACCGGCCCGACGTTGACTCCGCGCACGTTCAGGACGCCATCGGTGCGGCCATGCAGTCTCGCAGTGCCTTGCGGCGAAAACTCGATCAGGTCGCCGTGAGTCCAGACGCCCGGATTGCTCGCGAAATAGGCGGCGTGAAAGACGGTGCCGTCCGTGTCGCCGAAGAAGCCGAGTGGACGTGATGGAAACGGGTTTGCGCACACCAGTTCGCCGATCCCGTCGACGGACTCGCCCTGCGAGCGGGCCTGAACGTCAAGCGCAAGACTCTTGCATTGGGCTTCGCCCGCGTAGACCGGCAGGTTGGGATTGCCCAGCACAAAGCAGCCGATGATGTCCGTGCCGCCCGAAATCGACTGCAAAGGCAGCGGTTTCACGTGATCACGCACCCAGGTGAACTGTGGGTCGAGCAGCACTGCGGCCGTCGACATCATCGCGCGCAGGGCGCTTAGATTGAATTGCCGCCCCGGCATCAGCCCCGCGTCTTCGCTCATCTTCAGATAAGCGGGACTCGTGCCGAACACCGTGGCGCGCTCGTCGGCAACAAGGCGCCATAGCGTGTCGACCGTCGAGATCGGGCCATCATAGGTGACGATTTCGACGCCGGACGCAAGCGCCGACAACTGCCAGTTCCACATCATCCATGCGCAGGTGGTATGGAAGTACATCCGGTCGCCGGGCCGTAGATCGCTATGCAGCCGATGCTCCTTCAGGTGTTCCAGCAAAGTGCCGCCCGCACCGTGCACGATGCACTTGGGCTTGCCGGTGGTGCCCGACGAAAACATGACAAATAGCGGGTGGTTAAACGGGAAGCGCCGCCATTCGAACGATGCGGCGTCGCTGTGCTCGACCAGTTCATCGAGCGAATAGATTCGTTGCTTGACCGCATCTGGTAGGGCGCCATCGTCGAGACGGACAATACATTCCAGCGACGGCAAAGCAGCCGCCAGCTCGCCGATCTTGGTCGCGACCGGTGCGCCCGTGTCGAAAGTCTGCGCCGCTGCGTGCGCGAACAGCAGGCGCGGCGAGAGCGGTGTGAAACGATCAAGGAGCGTCTCGACACCCATCTCGGGTGCAGCCGTCGACAGCGTTGCACCGAGCGCAGTGACCGCCAGCGCAGTGACGACCGCTTCAGCGTCGTTGCGCATCACACACACTACGCGATCCCCCTGGCGCAGTCCCAATACCGTGAGTGCATGCGCGAGACGCGATACGCGATCGCGCAGCTCACCGCGAGTCAGATGTACTCGCCGGCCATCGGCGTGACAGGCTGTCAGCGCAGGTGCCTCGGCCCTTGCTACCGACAAGCTTAAGAGGTTCTCGGCGTAGTTCAGTTCGAGTTCCGGGAAGAACTGTGCGTGCTCGCATTCGTCGCCGACGCACACGGGTTCGATACTGCCGGACCACTCAAGCCCTTCAGACCATTCCACGAAGACTTGCCAGAACGTTCGATATGCCCGTACCGAGAAAGCGTGCAGCGTTTCGTAGCTGTCGAAGATCTGGCCCGTGTGCGCCTGCAAGGCCGCGGTGAACGCGGTCATTTGAGAAGTGGCGACGCGCTCGGGGGTATTGGTAAAAATGGGAACCCGTTCCGGGATTACACCGGGGTAAGGCGACGCACAGGGCAATTGCAGGCGATCCATATTTCCTCCACGCAAATGCAGAAAGAGACGGATTTAAGATGCCCGTTTATCGTCAAATTGATGCTATTGAGCCGTCTTCTTTTTATATGTGCAAAAATGTACTTTGAGAAGCGGTTTATAGGGCACCTGAACCTTGATAAAAGCACTGTAACCTGGCACGCCCGGAGAACGATGCTAAAAGGTAAATTTTCCAACGCTTTTCGCGTACGTGTTGCTTCAGATCAATCTTCCCGTACGCTCTCAAACGGGTAAGCGCGCGGGAAAATGCGCCGGCCATCTGAACCCAATTAATCCCTTTAGCATGGAAGCCCGGATGCAGCGGCTCATAGAAAGTGACGATCACAGGGAGGCGGCGAGGCCAATCCAAAGGCGTCTCAATTGCCCAAACAAAGCGCTGCATGACCATCCTCCCGATTGGGACGCGGTCTAAGCGGGGGGCAACGGCAGACGAAGCGGTGACACAACTGGCTCGAGCTCGCGACGCGTCTTGTCCAATTCAATTTTCGACCCTTGCGCCGCTTTCGGTACGCGAGGTCGAGCGTATTCGCCAAATCTGTCAGCAAACGAATCTGTATTATCTACCGACCAAATCCTTGGATTAACCGAAACTATCCCAAGTAAAAATTTGTTATCAATCACCTTGCATTTTGCCGGACGCAGCGGGACTAAACTTTGACTTAATGAAACAATGGACGCATCCAATGCAGTGACGAAGACCGATTATCGTCGCGTTGGAGTAATTGTTGATCTGCTGCTAATATATTAGGTCGTTATTGACTTTGACTTTGGCCTGACCCACGAAGAGTTCGTAAGGTGTTAGTGACATCAAAGTTAACTACATGTTCGCGCAGACATCGACAGGGTGGAGCTTGCGGAGTGACGAAGAGCGCGGGCCTTCACCAAGGCTAGAGGCCGTAGCCACACGGCCCTGCCTCGTAGACAATCTCTACGTGTCTCGCTTTCGACTGAAGTCGCTTGCACAGACGATCGATATCCGTCTTCGTCGTACCGGTCTTGCCGAGCAGTTCGACTTCGCCCGTGCCAAGCGCATAGGCAACCGTGATGGATTCCTTGTGAACATCCAGACCGACGTACACCGTGCTATCGTTTTCCATGCTGGCCTCCGTGCCGGAAATCGCCGGGTGTGGCGCTGTCCACACCGTGCGGCTCTGGCAGAGATGCTAACCCGCGTTTGATTCCTCACGGCGGGCCAGCCTCTGCCTCACGGAAAGTCATAGTGTCTTAACGACTCCTGCTCGATGCAGTCGCTTGGCGAGCACTGACCGCCAACTCGCGCTCGCCGTGCGCTCAGGTTTTTCCGGCCAATGCTGATAGGCTATGTTGAACGAAACCGCTGACGCGGTAGCAGGTGGTCGGCGAGCGGCGGCGTCTTCGATGCTGTTCATGGAGTGTCTTCCCTCGGATGGGACGATGGCAGTGCAGTTTGCTGCCTCGTCCCTTCCGAACGGAGTTCACCATGACACCCCTACGTCGACGTATGACCGAGGATATGCGCGTGCGCAACCTCGCTGCCAACACTCAACGCGCCTATCTCCAGCGGGTGCATGCCTTTGCCGAGCACTTCGGTCGTTCCCCGGATCTGCTGGGTCTGGAGGAGGTGCGTGCCTGGCAGGTACACCTGATTGAAGTCCAGCGACGCTCAACCAGCACGCTGGTCGTTGCCACTGCGGCGCTACGCTTTCTGTACTGAGATTGACCCGCAAAAACGGACATCTATCCTTTGGAGAAGGAGGTGCCGATTATGGCCAAGCATCGTACCCCGTACCCGGCGGAATTTCGGGCGCAACTGGTCGAGCTGGTGAAGGCCGGACGC
>NZ_JBFRCK010000061.1:0-17088 GCF_040965775.1 Paraburkholderia sp. BR10954 | reverse complement strand
TGCGTCCGGCCTTCACCAGCTCGACCAGTTGCGCCCGAAATTCCGCCGGGTACGGGGTACGATGCTTGGCCATAATCGGCACCTCCTTCTCCAAAGGATAGATGTCCGTTTTTGCGGGTCAATCTCAGGAGATTACTTTGTCACCTGAGATAGCAACAGCAGCCAACGGACGCGTAAAGGCGCCCCCAAACACCCATCGAGTTTCGACGAGGGCTCGCAAAGCTGGCGTGTGAACCGGGTGTCTCGGTCACACGACTGACTTTGGAACACGGGCTCAATACGAACCTGTTGTTCAAATGGCATCGCGCTTATCAAGCGGGTCAGTATGAGCCGGCGCCACTGCTGCCCGTAGAAGTGGCGCATGAGGAACACACGCTAGAGAGCGCGGTTGCGTTGCCTGTTCAGTCGCAGAGCAATGCCCAGCCGGTCGTCGCGGGTGCGATCGAGATTTGCGTCGGCATCGCACGCGTGCGCATTGAGGGCACGCCCGACGCAGCCACCCTGCGTGTTGTGTTGCGTACGTTGCGTGCCCGCTGCGGAGGCTGAGACGTGATCGGTCTTCCTGCCGGCACGCGTGTGTGGCTGGCTGCCAGCGTGACCGACATGCAGGCCGGATTCAACAGTCTCGCCGCCAAGGTGCAGACCGTGCTTGAACGGGATCCGTTCTGCGGGCACGTCTTCGTGTTCCGCGGCAAACGCGGGAGTCTCGTGACATAGTGCATCCTTTGTTTAGAAGCCCGGCAGCTTGAGTGACTTCTCTGCTTCCTGTTGAGTCTTGAAGTGAGGCGGCCGCCGTTCCTTGATGGCCCGTACACCTTCCCTGACGGCTTCGGAATCGAGCGCAGCAACAGGGACCTGCCAGGGCGCGGAGGGCATGAGTTGGGTCGCAGGCAGTATTCCCTCACGTATCAGACGGTGAATCGAGCTCCCGGAAATTCCCAGTCCGTGAGGCCTCTTCCACGCAGATCGTCTCCGCATGTGATGCCATCGGATCGAATGGCGCAATGCCCAGCCGTTCACGCAGTTCGGTAACACGAACCGTGGTCTAGGTCTTTCCGTCTGGCGATTTGCGTCGCATGCGGTTCATGGTAACCGCAAGCTCCCTGTCTGGCCACTGCCCACCAAGCTTGCGCATGACCTCAACAGCGCTGAAGTGTTGACTGGATGGATATCGACCAACATTCACGCGTGCGACTCGCAGCTCCGTGTGCCGCCCCCCCCCCCGTCCAAATGAACCGTGGCGATCGCTTCATTCGTGCTGTCGTCTAGATCAATCACGACTTCCTGAATGAGAATACGGGTCAGCGCTGCTTCGTTCGCATGTCGGTGCCCGGCGCATTCCACGCCGCTGGGAGATCGTGCGCGAGCGTCATCAGCTGTGCCTGGTCGATCGCCGGCCGGCTTGCGACCTCGCGGTCCAGAAGCGCTGCGCGCTCTTCAAGGTGAGCGACACGTTCAAGGGCCGCATTCCAGCGTGCTTCAAGCTCACGTGCAACCAACCGCTTCGTCGGATCGACGACCTCATACCGGCGCGCAGCAACAGCTGCATCGTAGCGTGCTTCCCCGAGCTCACAGGCCAACGCGCGACGCACATCGTCATCTGCGCGCGATGTTTGCTCTGTAGCGCGAATGGCCGCTTCCACCGCATGTTCCGAAACTGCTTCGATAATTGCCGCCGCCACTGCTTTGTCGACACGTACTCCACCGATTCCAATGCAGAGAATCGCTCCGACATGTGCCTCGTCGCGGCGGCAGTAATAGCGATGCGCGTGACCGGCTCTCATGCCGTAGTTCACTCGCATCCTTCGACCGCATCGGCCACATCGCGCCAGGCCAGTCAACAATGCCCGCCCGCCACGAGCAGATCGGCGGGAAGCCCGCTTCTTCATGTGTGTGTTCTCGGCAATCATCCTTTGATGCTCCTCGAACTGATCCCACGTGATATAGCCCGGATGGTGGTCTCGCAACAGGACGCTCCAGTCCTTCATCGGCTTCGAGTGGCCCTCGGTCTTACGAGCCCGTCCGTCGACGACGGCAGTGCGTTGCGTCGTCCTTCCAAACACATACGCCCCAGCATAAACCGGATGTTCCCGCATCTGCACGACCGTGTGATATGCAGGCCGGCTCCCATTCGATCCGGATGCCAGCAGGGCCGTGCCGCGTTGCAGGCAGCTTGACATTGGATTGTATGGCCCATAGCAGCACCTGCCGGGCACTGCCGAGTTCACGGAACTTACGGAAGAGCACCCGGATGAACTCGGCAACCCGTTCATCTGGATCCATCTCGATCTGCCCAAGTTTGTTCCAGCAGCAGCCCGGGGGCAGCGCAAAGCGCAATTCGCCACGCCGGGCCTTTGAATCACGCGCGGCGATGCCACGCTGCCGCAGCAGACTGAGTTCGTACTCCGACATCGTGCCTTTGAGTCCGAGCAGGAGTCGGTCGTTGACCAGCCTGGGGGCATAAATACCGTCGTGATCAACCGCGACCGTGCTGACCAGCGCGCAAAGATCATTGAGATGGTGCCAATCGCGACCGTTGCGCGCAAGTCGTGAAGCCTCGAGACAGAACACAGCGCCAACGGATCCTGCACACACTGACGCGACCAGCTTCTGGAACCCGGGACGTTCGATACTGCCGGAACCCGAACGTCCAAGGTCGTCGCCGATCGTCGTCACTGAAGCAAAGCCCATGGCTCGTGCCGATTCGGCGAGCGCGTACTGACGATTCTGGCTCTCAGTGTCCTCCACTACCTGGCTCATGGTTGACTGCCGGACGTAAACCACCGCGCCTCGGCAGAGATGTTCAGCGGAGATCTTCTGGCTCAACACGACCTCCCCGGTCGGGTGTGTTCACCGGCTTGCCCAGTGCTTCCAGCAGAAGTGCCGCGAGCGCGTCGATCACTTCGTGCCGCTGATTCCCCACTATGGCTGCGTTGAAGGTGGGGTCTCGGTGCAGGTCCAGCGGAAGTTGTAAGCCGGGGTCTCTTTGCAGTCGTCTCATCGGAATGGCCCTCCGTTGACAGAGGTTTCGATGATCCTCCTGCGGCGGAGTGGCGTTTCCGATCAGACAGGACGCGGTACAGGAAGGCCAGCGCTTCAGCGCTTACTTGCGGCGCGCCGAGCGTCATTGCCGCGCATATCGACGCATCGAGCATCCAGGCTGGCAGTTCGCGGGAGATATGTTGCGGAACGTCGAGGTGAACCATCTGATTCCCACGGCGCCCCGTACGGCGGACCAGCCTGTGTTCCTGGCCGTAGGCGGGATGCCAGCGGTATGCGATCAACACCACTTGCGATCGTTATGTTGAATGTCGTGCGGCTTGGCGACCTGCTCAAAGTGCTGTGGTGGAGTGGCGATGGCATGTGCCTGCTGATGAGGCGACTCGAGAAGGGGCGCTTCGTATGCGCCTCAAGCCGACGGTGGCGTTATCTGCCTGAGCCCGGCGCAACCGTCGATGCTGCTGGAAGGAATCGACTGGCGGCAACGGACGAGAACGGCACGACCGACCTCAGCGTTGTAAAGGCCGTTGCCGGCGCGCAAACTGCCCGCATGACGCGCGCGAGCCCACTTCCCGACGATGTCGAAACGCTGAAGGCGATGCTGCTCAGCCAGGAGGTGGCGCTGCGCGAGCGCGACGCGCAGGTGTTCAAACTGCAGGAAACGGTCGACTCGCAACAAGCCGCGCTGGCCTCGAGCACAGCCGAGGTCGAACACCTGAAGCTGCTCATTGCCAAGCTGCGCCGTATGCAGTTCGGTCGCAAGGCGGAGAAGCTGGACCATCAGATCGAGCAACTCGAGCTGCGCCTCGAAGAGCTTGAGGCCGACAAAGGGGCGGCGCCAGTCGAAATCCCGAAGGCGCCCCGCACGGCTGTGGAACAGGCACCGCGCAAGCCACTGCCAGAACATCTGCCTCGCGATGTCCAAATGCACTTGCCCGAATCTGCCGGGAAGTGCTCGGAGTGCGGTGGCCGGATGAAGTCGCTAGGCGAAGATGTCGCAGAACAGCTTGAGTACGTACCGGCCAGCTTCCGGGTCATCCGTCATGTGCGCCCGAAGTTTGCGTGCGTGTGTTGCGATCACATCTCTCAGGCACCTGCACCGAGCCGTCCCATCGAACGCGGTCTCGCCGGCCCAGGGCTGCTCGCACATGTGCTGGTCTCGAAGTTCGCAGACCACGTACCGCTTTACCCGCAATCGATCACGTACGCACGAGAAGGCGTCGAGCTTGATCGCTCGCTGCTTGCGAAGTGGGTCGGTCACGCGGCGACGCTGCTGCAGCCGCTCGTTGAAACACTACGTCGTCACGTGATGTCGGCGACGAAACTGCACGCCGACGACACACCGGTTCCAGTGCTTGCACCGGACAACGGCAAGACGAAGACCGGCCGCCTGTGGGTGTACGTGCGCGATGATCGTGCATCGGCCGACATGACGCCACCGGCGGTGTGGTTCGCCTATACGCCGGATCGCAAGGGCATCCATCCGCAGCAGCACCTCGAGTCGTTCAACGGCACACTGCAAGCCGACGCATACGGTGGCTACCGGGCCATCTACCAAACCGGCCGCGTCACGGAGGCAGCTTGCTGGGCGCGCGCTCGACGACAATTCTATGAATTGCACGCAGCGCGCCCCAATGCGTTGAACACCGAAGCGCTCGAGCGTATCGGCACGCTCTACAGAATTGAGGGGACGATCAGGGGCAAGCCGCCCGACGAGCGCCGTGCGCATCGCCAGGAGCATGCGCGGCCGCTACTCGATCAATTCCAGGCGTGGCTCGCAACGACGCTGGAGACGAGTCGAGCGATCCTCTATGCGCTGGACCGGTGAAAGCGCTCACCCTAGGGAAGCGGCAAGGTAAGCGTAAATTCCTATCATAAGCTTTGGGGTTATAAAGACGCGCGGAATCATTTCGAACTGACCTGGTAACGACCGATTTTCTTCGGCTAATCTGAGCGGCCCGCTGCGATGAGGACGACTCGCATGGCCACCATCGAACGTACTGCCTATCCGCGCTTTCCCAAGGTCCTTGCCACGCGGGACCTGCAACCCTGCTACACGCCCTACCCGATGAACTGGAATGGGCGCGACGGTCGTCCCGGGGCCAGCGCCCCGGCTGGGTCTGCTGGTGCTCCTGAAAGTCTTCCAGCAGATGCATCATTTCCCGTCGCTCGACAGCGTCCCGGCGGCCGTCGTCGAACACGTGCGCGCGGCGGCAAATATCGGTCCCGCAGTACGCTCCGGTTATGACACGCAGGCATCGCCCACGCTGTTCCGGCATTACGCCGCAGTTCGCGAGCACCTCGGTGTCAAGCCGTACTACGGCACCGACGCGGGCACGATCGCGACGCGCGCCGCACATACGGCTGCGCTGTCCATGGACCAGCCGGTCGACATTATCAATGCCACGATCGATGAACTGATCGCGCAGGATATCGAACTACCGGCTTTCTTGACGCTGGATCGGATTACCGAGCAGATCCATGCAAAGACCCAGGCGCGGCTTTTCCGGCGGGTCGCTCGACGCCTGACCGATGAACAGAAGAATAATCTGGACCGTCTGCTGGCCCGCGACCTGTCGAGCCGGCAGACCGCCTACAATCGCATCAAGCGCCACACGAGGCGGCCATCGCGGCAGCACCTGGACCTGTTGATTGATCAGATCACCTGGCTCGACGAGATCGGGGACTTCACGATTGCGCTCGCCGGCGTCCCGGCATCAAAGCTGCGCTCACTGGCCATGCAGGCGATGGCACTCGACGCGTCCGCCCTCCGGAAAGACACCCTTCCCGAGAAACGCTACACATTGATCGTGGCGCTGCTTAATCGCATGCGCGTGCATGTTCGTGCGTCGTATGGGTGCGATCCACAATCGCGCGCGAGCGACGAACTGGAGATCGTTCAGCGCAGGCAGCGTGACAAGGTCGAGGATCTCATGGTCCTGCTCGATGGCGTCGTCGACATTCTTTCTGACGAGTCCGACGAAAGGACGATCGCGCAGTCCATACGAAAATGGCTTGCACCGAAAGGCGACCTCGAACCGCTGCGTGAGAGCTGTGCCGAGATCCGCGCGTTCAGCGGCCGCAATCACCTGCCGCTGCTCTGGAAGCATTTCCGGGCGCACCGTTCGGTCCTCATGCGTCTCGCCCGCACGCTCGAATGGGATTCCACGAGCCAGGTACGCACGCTCCTCGATGCGCTCGGTGTCGTGCTGGAGAACGAAACGTTACACCGCGAATGGATCGATGCCGATGTGGACCTGAGTTTCGCCGCGGCGCGCTGGCGCAAGCTTGTGCGGCGCTCCCATGTTGAAGGGGCGCCGACCAACCGGCGCTATCTTGAGCTGTGCGTGTTCTCGTACATGGCTGAGGAACTGCGCGTCGGCGATCTGTGCGTGTCCGGGTCCGATGCCTACGCCGACTATCGCGACCACCTGCTGCCGTGGTGACACTGTGAGCAGCAGTTGCCCGACTACTGCGCGAAAGTCGGCCTGCCGGAAACGGGCAGCGAATTCGTTACCCAACTGCGTCAGTGGTTGACTGACGCAGCGCACAAGCTTGACGACGAGTATCCGCGCAAGCGCGAACATGTCACGATCGACCAGAAAGGTGAGCCAATCCTGCGCAAGACAATCGCTAGGGAAATTCCAGCCACTGCGATCGCCCTGCAGGAGCGGATCAATGCGCGTCTGCCGACCCGCAATGTGCTCGACATTCTCGCGAACATCGAGCACTGGACACATTTTACCCGGCACTTTGGACCATTGTCCGGGATCGATCCGCAGATACGCAAGGCGGCCGAGCGGTATTTGCTGACGATCTTCGCGATGGGCTGCAACCTGGGCACGACCCAGGCGGCACGGCATCTCGATACCGACGTGACGGCGCACATGCTGTCATTCGTGAACCGTCGGCATATGAATCTGGACAGGCTCGAGGCCGCGCAGCGCGAGTTGATCGAGCTATACCTGCGACTCGATCTGCCAAAGCACTGGGGCGACGGCAAGACGGTAGCGGCCGACGGCACGCAGTACGACTTCTACGACAACAACCGGCTGGCCGGCTATCACTTCCGATACCGGAAAATGGGTGCGGTCGCCTACCGCCACGTCGCCGACAACTATATCGCGGTATTCCGGCATTTCATCCCGCCGGGCGTCTGGGAAGCGATCTATGTAATCGAAGGGCTGCTCAAGGCCGGCCTGTCCGTCAAGGCCGACACCGTGCATGCGGATACGCAGGGACAATCGGCCGCCGTGTTTGCGTTCACCCATCTGCTCGGCATCAAGCTGATGAATCCGCAACTGGAAAGACCTCGTGCTGTACCGCCCGCACAGCGATGCGAAGTACAGGCATATCGACGGGCTTTTCACGGCGACCATCGACTGGGTGCTGATCGAACGGCACTGGCAGGAGCTCATGCAGGTGGCGGTGTCGATCCAGGCGGGCACGATCTCTTCACCGTTGCTGCTGCGCCGCCTTGGGTCGGAGAGCCGCAAGAACCGCCTGTATCTCGCCGCACGCGAACTCGGCAATGTCGTGCGGACGGTCTTTCTCCTTGAATGGATCGGCAGCCGGGAACTGCGCCAGGACGTGACTGCAAGCACCAACAAGATAGAGTCGTACAACGGCTTCGCGAAATGGCTGTCGTTCGGCGGCGATGTGATCGCGGAGAATGAGCCGGAAGAGCAACAAAAACGGCTACGCTACAATGATCTCATTGCATCGGCCGTGATCCTGCAGAACACGGTGGACATGATGCGGGCCCTGCGCGACATGGTGACCGAGGGCGAGAAGGTCCGCATCGAGGACATCGAATTCGTGAGCCCGTATGCGACGCACAACATTCGCCGCTTCGGGCGCTACCGGCTGCATCTGGAACGTCCGCCCGAAAGCTGGATCAACGATGCCCTGTTTGGCCGGGCGGCCCGGCCTCACGACGAAATGAGGTAACGCTGGATGAGTGCGAGAGCCGCGGTGACCACCACCCGTACGGTGAAGTTGATGCCGCCGCACTGGAGGGACTGCAGTCGCGCTATGACACGACGCGGGTGCTCGATGCGGTAGATGCGCTCGACGAACTGCGCACAGGCCTTGACGATCCGGAAGGCCTGCGGGACGATCTGTTGCGCCTGCATGGCATCGTGCATGCACTCGTCAACGGCGCGAACTTCGCGGCAACAACCCGGGACGCGTCGATTGTCAAGCAGATCGAGGACGTGCTTGACCAGATCGATCACTATGTCGCCGGACTTTTATCGATCCGCGATGTACTGCGCCCGCTCGAAGCGCTCCGCCATGAAGATCTGGCTGATCCGGATCGCGATTGAGCTTGCAGCGAATCTCGCCCGGTACGTATCCGTTACGGGATATGGAGTAACGCCTCGATCCAGCGGTTATGGCGCAGGCAATGCGATGACGGGTAGCTCCTGCACGGTCGTACCTGGTGTTGCGAGTGCCGATTCGATGCGGTGTTGCGCGAACGGATCGGCGGCATCGATGTAGCGCATCGCGGAACGCACGTCTTTCCAGCCAACGTACTGCATCAGCATCTTCAGATCCCAGCCGTTCGAGCTGGCCCACGTTGCGAAGCCCCGCCGTAGCGAATGGCTGCTGTAGCTGTCCGGCGCGGCCAGGCCTGCTGCATGGAAAAGCACACGCAACAGCGGCACGAAGCTGCCTGCATGCAGTCCCTCGTCGCTGATGTTTCCCCAGCGGTCTATGCTCCGGAATACGGGTCCTTCCGTCAGGCCGGACGCCGCAATCCACGCCTCGCAGGCCGCCACCGGACACAGGCGTGAAAGCGCCGGGGCCTTGAAGGTCGTGCCCAGCTGCGCGGTCGCCTTTCGTGCGGGGCAGGTACAGCGTCATGCCGCGGCCCGCCTCAACGGCTACGTGCTCGATCTGCAGCCGACTGAGTTCGTCCGAGCGAAACCCGCGCCAGAAACCCAGCAGCACCAGCGCCCGGTTGCGAATGCACGGGAGTCGCTCGTGCCCGTCGGCTTCCCTGGTGATCTGCTGATCGAGCCAGGCCGTGAGCTTTTCGAGCTGTGCGAGTTGCATGGGCTTCGCCCGCTTCTCGCTTGCGGGATGCAGCGCGACGATACCCCTGAGAACCTTGCGCACATGTGGGGCCTTCGTCGGATCCGGAAAACCCTGCGTCTGATGCCATTGCGCGAGCGCTGCAAGCCGCGAGCGCAGGGTATTGACCGACAGGGTTTCTGCGTGATCGGCAAGGTACCGCGCAATCATCTCAGCGCTCGCGGGCAGAAAGCCGCCCCATTCAACCTCGAAATGCCGAAGCGCCGACTGGTAACTGCGCCGGGTGTTTTCGCGCGTCGCGGCTTCGACGTAGCGATCGATGGCAGACATGGCTCGTGGGTAAAATCAGGTGATCTGTATCGGAGAATGAAATGAACGCGTCCCACCCCGTTACCGAGTGAGCAAAGGAAGGAGGATCCTCACGGGCCAACGGCATCGATGTGCCCAAGGTGGAAAATGCGAAGTTCCAAGGCAACCGGAGGATCCAGTGATCAATGGTACGGCAGTCGGCGTCGATATCGCGAAGTCGGTGTTTCAGGTGCATTACGTCGATCAGGAAACCGGCGAGATCGTGAACAAGCCGGTCAAGCGGGCGAAGTTTCTCGAATTCTTCGCGAACCGTGCGCCGTGCGTGATCGGGATGGAAGCGTGCGGCGGAGCGCACCACTGGGCCCGGCAACTGACAAAGATGGGCCATCAGGTAAAGCTGATGGCGGCGGAGTTCGTGAAGGCGTTCAACATCAGGAATAAGAATGATGCGGCGGATGCCAGGGCGATCTGGCTGGCTGTGCAACAACCCGGCAAGCCGGTGGCGGTGAAGACCGAGATGCAGCAGGCCATGCTGGCACTGCACCGGATGCGGCAGCAATTGATCAAGTTTCGCACGATGCAGAGCAACGGACTAAGAGGATTGCTGACGGAATACGGCGAAGTCATGAGCAAGAGTCGGGACAAGCTGGACAAGGAAATACCCGCCGTGTTTGAGCGGATTGCTGAGCGTCTGCCTGCTTCATTGATCGATACATTTCGCGAACAGTAGAGCGGCTTGGCAAAGCTGGACGAGCAGATTGCAGAGATCGAGCGGCGCATGCGCGAGTGGAAAAAGGAAGACAAGGCGGTGAAGGCGATCAGCGAGATTCCTGGAGTCGGACTGCTCACGGCAACCGCAGCCGTGGCGATGATGGGTGATGCGAAGGCATTCCGGTCTGGCCGCGAGTTTGCGGCATGGGCCGGTCTTGTACCGAAGCAGACAGGCTCCGGCGGCAAGGTGAACCTGCACGGTATATCGAAGCGCGGCGATACCTATCTACGCACACTGCTAATTCACGGCGCACGAGCAGTATTGACGCATGCGAAGGAGCCCGGCCGGTGGATCGAGCAGATGCAGAAGCGCAGGCCGAAGAATGTGGTGATCGTCGCGCTAGCCAACAAGATGGCGCGGACGATCTGGGCGGTGCTAGCCCATGACCGGCCGTACCAAAGGGGATATGTGAGCGCGAAACCTGTTTGAGCGACCCGCGCCATGTAGCAGTTCAACGTTTAACACAGGGATGAGCGTCGAAAGGTTGCGCAGCAATCGAGTGTGATGACAGGCCTGGTAGGACCGGGACTCACGAAACCTGAATATCATCGAGAGCCTTGAGCTCGCTAGGAGAATGAGGCGTGGGTCAGCGGATTTCATAGGGGGCCGCGACGGCAGTATCGTCTGCAACAAGCCCGGATATAGAGATGCAACCCATCCTTGTCTGTCTGAAACTCACGAAAGCTGTTGCAAACGGGACGCGTTCATATAGACGATGATATGCAACAACGAACGTGTGCGCCAGCCGGCGTGCTCGATGGGAGCCAGGGTTTCGGCCGGTGAAGCGATGAACGAAGGCAAGCTGGTACAGGCAGACTGGGAAAATTTCACTCGCGAGGAGCTGCTCGCGGAGCTCACCCGCCTGCAGGCCGAAATCGCGCGGCTCACCGCCTTGCTGCCGGCAACGCCGCCGGCGCAGGCAAAGCCCGTGCGGGTGACCCGGAACGAACCATCGCCAGCAGTGCGAAACACGGGCGCCCCCGTACTTTCGCCCGAGCAGAAGGTACAGCTCTTCCGGCGGCTGTTTCGCGGCCGCACGGATGTCTATCCGCTACGCTGGGAAGGCCGTAATTCCGGAAAATCCGGCTACGCGCCGGCGTGCGCCAACGAATGGCGCGCCGGGATCTGCGAAAAGCCCCGCATCCGGTGCGCCGACTGCGGGAATCGGGTACTGCTGACGCTGGACGACCAGGTCGTCTATACGCACCTGGCCGGCGATCGCACAGTGGGCCTCTATCCGCTGATGCCGGACGGCACCTGCTACCTGCTCGCTGTCGACTTCGACGAGGAAGGCTGGCGTGAAGATGCGCAGGCGTTCCGGCAATCCTGCCTCGAGATGGACGTGCCCGTATCGCTCGAAATCTCGCGTTCAGGCAATGGCGCTCACGCGTGGATCTTCTTCTCGTCGGCCGTTGCTGCACGTGACGCGCGACGGATGGGCTCAGCCATCATCAGCCACACCTGTACCCGGACCCGTCAGCTCGAACTGACGTCCTACGACCGGCTCTTCCCGAACCAGGATGTGCTGCCCAAAGGCGGCTTCGGTAACCTCATTGCCCTGCCACTGCAGAAGCAGCCACGCGAGCATGGCTGGAGCGTGTTTGTCGATGACGGCTTTCAGCCGTACGCTGACCAGTGGTCGTATCTCGCGTCCGTGCAAACCATGGACAGCCGCGACATCGAGGGGCTGATCTTTCGCGTCACGGGCGGTGCGCACCCGCTCGACGTTGCGTTCATCGCCGAAGAGGACCAGGCCGAACCGTGGAAGCCACCGCCCGCGCAGCCGAAGCGGCTGGCCGGAACGATGCCGGCGTCGCTCACACTGACGCTCGCGAACCAGCTCTATCTTGAAAAGGCGCAGCTTCCGCAGGCACTGCTCAACCGGCTCATCCGGCTGGCCGCCTTCCAGAATCCGGAGTTCTACCGGGCCCAGGCGCGCGGCTTCAGCGTATGGGACAAGCCACGCATCATTGGGCGCGCCGAGAACTGCCCGCGCCACATTGCATTGCCGCGCGGATGCCTTGACGACGTCATGACGCTACTGCGCGATAACGACATCGCCTGCGACGTCCGCGACGAGCGCTGCACCGGCGAGCCGCTTGCAGTTCCGTTTGCCGGCACGTTGCGCGATGACCAGCAGGCGGCCGTTACCGACCTGCTGCGACACGACACCGCCATCCTGCATGCGCCGACGGCGTTCGCGCAAGACCGTGACGGCGGCCGCGATGATCGCGCAGCGTGGCGTCAACACGCTCGTGCTTGTGCACCGCAGGGAGCTGCTTGACCAGTGGCGCGAGCGTCTGCAGTCGTTTCTCGCACTCGACGCGCGCGAGATCGGCACGATCGGCGGCGGCAAGTCGAAGGCGACGGGCCGGATCGATGTCGCGATGCTGCAATCCGTGGCAACCCGATGGTGCCCGCGGCGAGTTGTTGCGGCGTTACGGCCATGTCATCGTCGATGAATGTCATCACGTCTCCGCGGATTCCTTCGAGGCCGTGCTCAAGGGCGTCAATGCACGCTACGTGCTCGGCCTGACGGCGACGCCGGTGCGACGCGACAGCCAGCAACCGGTGATGTTCATGCTGTGCGGACCGATCCGGCATGCGGCGAAATCGCCCACCGCTGCGCCGCAGGTGCTTGAGGTCTTCCCGCAAAGGCTCACCTCCGCGGTGGACGTCGCGGCCGACGCGCCAATCCAGGCGGTGTTCGCACAGCTCGCGCAGGACACACCGCGCACGCAGATGATCGCGGTGGCTGTACGTGAACAGTACGGGCAGGGGCGGAACGTGCTGGTACTCACCGAGCGGACCGACCATCTCGAAAGCCTGCAGCAGATGCTGCAAGACACGGTGCCCTCGCTGTTCGTGCTGCACGGACGGCTCGGCAGAAAAGCGCGCGCCACCCAATTGGCGGCCCTTGACGCGCTGCCCGGCGACACGCCCCGCGTCGTGCTCGCAACCGGCCGCCTGGTCGGGGAAGGCTTCGACCACCCGGCGCTGGACACGCTGGTACTGGGCATGCCGGTCGCCTGGAAGGGCACGCTGCAGCAGTACGCCGGCCGGCTGCACCGCGAGCATGCAGGCAAGACTGGCGTGCGGGTGCTCGATTACGTGGATGGCGGCCATCCGGTGCTGCTGCGCATGTGGGAGAAACGCCAGCGGGGCTACCGGGCGATGGGTTACCAGGTCCGCACGCCTGGAGAAGATGTCCAGCTCCAGCTGGCCTGAAACCGGGCAGCGAATCGGTATTCCGTACCGTTTCCGGCGGCCGGCGGCCATTTTTCGGTTCTCACATTCGATAATCCTCCTTTATCGCAGGCCAGTGGCGCCTGCATCAGGCTGCTCTTGACCATATGCGTTGATACGTATATACATGGTACGTAATACAGTACGATATTCGAGCGAGGAAGCAGATGGCCCGCACCGGTCTTACGCGCATGGACGTAAAGCGCGCCCGCGAGGCGTTGCTCGCGCAGGGGCAGCACACATCGATCGACGCGATACGTATCGCTCGGCAACACGGGCTCGAAAACCACGATCCACCGGTTCCTGAAGGAACTGGAGGAAGATGAGGGCGCGTCACTCACACGCGCCGGGTCGCTCTCGGACACGATCCAGGATCTGGTGGCCCGGCTCGCGGCCCGCCTGCATGAAGAAGCACAAGCCCTCGTCGACCAGCAGGCCGCCGCTGCGGCCGCGCAGCGCCAGCAGGCGCAGTCCGAAATCGCAAGGCTCGGCGCTGAGCTGGCCACGGTGCGAGAGCAACTCTCCGGCGCGACTGCCGCCCTTTGCGCGGAGCAAGAGGCGCACGCCGGGACTCGCGTGGCGTTGCATCAGCGCGACCTGGACGTCGAGCGGCTCACCCAGCAGGTAGGCGACCAGACGGAGCGCCTTGCCGAGCAGGAAGGCTTCCGCCTGTCGCTTGAGGACAAGCTCGTGCATGCGCGCGATGCCCTTGAGCACTTCCGCACGGCCGCGCGCGAGCAGCGCGAACAGGAAGCGCACCGACATGAGCAGCAGGTCCAGCAGGTGCAGGCTGAGCTACGTCAGGCGAACCAGACGGCCATCGTCCGGCAGAACGAGATCACACGGTTGAACCGGGACAACGCGCGGCTTGTCGCAGAAGCGACGGCCACGACCCGGCTCGCACGCGATCAGCAGGCACATGGCGAGGCGCTGCAGTCCGCCCTCAATCGTGCGCTCACCGATCGGGCGCGCGCCGAGGCCGAGCACGACGCAGCGCAGTCGAAAGCCGATGCGCGGGCAGTCGAGCTGCTCCAGGTACACGAGGCTCGCGACTCGCTCCGCGCAGACCTCACGAAGCTGGCCGCGCAGCTCGAAGCACAGCAGCAGCTCCTGGTGGACTACCGGATACGGCTGGGCGGCGCGGACGCGGCGGGCTGAAAACGCGGTATCGCGTGCCGAATGGACGTCACAATGGCAACGCGCACGCTTTTCGGCGCTTGCCATGAAGCATTTTGGCTTTCGCCCGAAGTCTCATGGCTCTGCCGGGTTGCGCGCCAGCACATTCAGCTTCTTCTCTTCCATGCGCTTCGCTACGGGAATCTGGCATGAGCGAATACCAATACTACGAGTTTGCATGCGTCGACCAGCGGCTTACGGCGACCCAGCAGGCAGAGTTGCGCAGTTTCTCCACGCGGGCCACGATCACCGCCTCGAGCTTCGTCAACGAATATCACTGGGGAAACCTCAAGGGCGACCCGCTCGAGTGGGTACAGCAATATTTCGATGCCCATGTCTACTCCTCCAACTGGGGGAGCTGCCGCCTGATTCTTCGCCTGCCGCACGGGACGTTTGACGCGGCGACCATCCGCGATTACGTCAAGGCTGGACGAAAGACGCGTTCCCGTTTCGAGAAAGCATTCGAGGCCATGGACGTCGATGACTGGTGCCTCCTCGACTGGTCGTTCAAGGATGACTCGGGCGAACATGCCCGCTTCTCGGAGGAGATGGATGGTGCGGGGTGGATGACGCGCCTGCTGCCTGTACGCGACGAGCTGCTCGGCGGCGATGCTCGCCCGCTTTATCTTGGATGGCTTGCCCGCCTCGGGAATGATGAGCTACACGATGATGAAATCGAACCGCCGGTGCCTGCGGGATTACAGGCGTTGACGCCCGCACAGGTAGCACTGGCCGAGTTTCTGATGCTGGATGCGGATTGGCTGGCCGCCGCCGCGGAGGCCAGCCCGTCATTATTGGCCCCAGAATCCAGTGGGAGCGAAGACAGTCGCTTTGATCCCTGGTTACGTGAGTTGCCGGCTGAGGAAATGCGGGCGAAACTGCGCATGCTGCTACAGGGGCGCAGCCGTGAAGCGGAGCGAACGCTTCGAAACGCTTTTCTCAAATGGTATAAGGCTAGGAATGCCAAGCAATTGAATTTGCCCCGGCGCCGTCGAATATCCGAAATCGAATCAAGGGTCGCCTCTCATCGTGCCATCCGTGGAAAAAAGGAGCAGGAAGCACGCCAAGCGGCCGAGGCCCGCTTTCGCAAGGAACGCACACGGTACCTCACATCACTTCTCGAACAGGAAGACACGGCGTGGTCAAGCATCGATGCACAACTGCGACGCACGACGGGCAGCGCCTACGATCAGGCATTCCAGAAGTTGCAGGATCTCGCCGCAGCGTATGAAAACGCCATGCAGGATGCCGTCTTCCGGCGTCGCCTAGCGCAATTGATGTCGAGTCATGGCAAGCGGGCAGCCTGGCTTGCCCGGCTGCAAAAAACGGGGTATTTGTGGCAACCCAAGTCTTAGCCTCCCTAGCCTGACCTTCTGAATCATTTCCGCAAATCTGGGATGAACTCTGAACCCACATGGCACGCCCGGCATATATGCCAATTTTCGGCGATTTGACCAAGCCAACATACCTTGGACGCCTATGACAGGAAATTGTGCTTACCTTGTTCGCCCCCCACCTCGCGCTACGCGCGCGTGTCACCGACAACACACAGCGTCCAATCGCCAGGCCGGTTCAACGGGGGCTAACGCAACATCGGTCGGGCCTCACCAAGTGTAGTGGGCCCCAATGTCGCCCCAGACACCTCTTCGGCTGCCGCTCACCGAATCGTTGATAGAGAACTGGTAACCGAACTGTCCGTACAGGCTCATACGCTGGCCGAGCTTCGCGGTCACACCTGCGGCGAAGTCCATACGCGTGAATTGCTGCGTGATCGGGACCTGCTCGGCCCCGGAGTAAGTCGTTGTGGCCCGCCCGCCTCAGTCCCGCCAGAGATTGGCGCGCATGTACGGCTGCCACACCTGTCCGTTGGCGCGCTCGATGGTCCACTGCCCACGCACGCCGAGCCGCCCGGTCACGCCCGACGCCGAGCCCGGATCGACGGAACCCAGCCCGTCATTTGCCTCGCTCAGCCCTACGTGCTGCCAGATGATCTGCGCCTGGGGTTCGAGCACGAAGCCGGGTCCAAGCGGTAAGTGGAACGGATAGCCCACTTCTAGCGACGCGGCCAATCCTGAACCCGAGACGGGCAACCGGGCGAACTGTGTCGTCGCGTTACCGTCGTAGTAGATGCCCTGCAGGATCGCGTCGACATACCATCCGCCTGGGCCGTAGTGTGTCCAGTACGCGCCGCTGGAGTACCCGTTGAGATTCACTGAGCCGGTGCGATTGAGCACATAGCCGGTCGCGGCCGCATTGGTAACGAGCCCGTCCACGTCGACGTTACTGTTGCCGCAAAAAACGCGAAATTTGCTAACGACGGGCGGCTAGATATCTCGTCACCCGTCCGCCATGCCGCCTTGAACGCGCGCCGGCTGACGGGACGTCGAAGAAGCTCCAATTTTTCGTAAACATTCGCCACTTGCTATTGCTATTGCTATTGCTATTGCTATTGCTATTGCTATTGCTATTGCTATTGCTATTGCTATTGCTATTGCTATTGCTATTGCTATTGCTATCAAGATAACACTGGTTCCGCCAATTGCACT
>NZ_JBFRCK010000060.1:0-17549 GCF_040965775.1 Paraburkholderia sp. BR10954 | reverse complement strand
TTGCTATTGCTATTGCTATTGCTATTGCTATTGCTATTGCTATTGCTATTGCTATTGCTATTGCTATTGCTATTGCTATTGCTATTGCTATTGCTATCAAGATAACACTGGTTCCGCCAATTGCACTTGACGGACAATCATTTAGTCATCTTCCGAAACGACCAAGGTGTGCACTGTAAGCTGCATGATCTTTGTTACCCCGCCATCCACTGAGAGGGGGCACGGGTGACGGAACGTGGATTGGTCGCTGACGAAGAAACCGCAGCGCTGGCGATATCCCATGCATCGCCGGTGATGCCTAGCGGAGCGTCGTCGAATTGAAAACGACACCATTCAAGCCTGCGTATGCAGGCCAGCTGAACTTCTACCTGTCTGCGGTCGACGCACAGGCCAAGGTGGCGGAAGATCAGCCGACCATTGGCCTGCTGTCGTGCAAGGAGAAAAACCGGCTTGTGGCGGAATACTCGGTTCGCGGCATCGCCAAACCGATGGGCGTGGCCGAGTACCAGCTCATGCGCGAGGTGCCGGAGTCGCTGGAGACTGGCCTGCGGAGCTTCGACCAGATTTAGGCTGAACTGCGTCCCGACCTACCAGACGGCGCGGTATAAGCATCAGGTTTCTCGCGTCCCGCCTGATGGCGAGCTATTGATATTTGTGATCGCTTCGGAACTTATCACCATTTTTCCCGCAGAAAAGTACACGCTTACCCCAGCAACGAGCTGCGATCGGCACCTTCGGCGACGGCGCGATCCATGCATACGATCCGCAAACGGGGCGAGGAAGCAGGCACGCTCACGCGGAGTAACGGCGCGCCGATCGACGATCGAATGACGCGCCCGGGAAGCATCACTCGCATACCAGTGCCAGGCGTCGAAGCCTCGAGTTGCAACTCTCGAAGCTCGTCATTGCGTGTTCAAGTACACGCAGCATGTACTGGCGATGGCGCTCTTCGTCATTCTTGTTGCGCCAGTGAGGAACCGGATATCGCAGCTGCTGTGCGGACTATGCCTGCGGCTAATCATCCTCAGCGCGCTGCCTCCACTCCTGAAGTACCTGATCGAGTTGCGCGTCATCGTTCTGGTACCACGCCTGCACGACGGTATCGCCCAGTATGCTTCGCCGCAAGCGGTCGCGCTGCTGACACCAGACCGCAACGCGTTCTATGTCGAGCGCCGATGCATCCGTCGCGCCGGCGAGATGTTGAGCGGCGAGCAACTCGTCGTGCGCTCTCATGTACGCCTGGTAACGTTCGACGATCCGCTCCGCTTCGCCGTACGCCGGCGACGGCAGTTCGCTTTTCAGATAGATCCGCAACTGATCGGCCCGATCGTCGTCCGTCTTCCGCAGCAGGAAAGAATTGATCAGGTCGAGCAGCGCGGCATTCACGATCAGCTCGTGGTTTTCCGCGACGATGAGCCCGGGATCGTCACGCCCGACGCTCGGCTCGGAGCCGAACGAGCTAGACGAGCCGGCCGGGCGCGCCTCGCTCGTCGGACTCGCGACGGCAGGTTCCGAATCGGCCTGCAGAATCCGCAGCACGCCCACCGTCACGCAGACCACCACGACCGCAATGATGCACAGGTGCCGCATGTAACGGCGTTGTTCGATGTGGCTATCAATCTGCATGGATATCCCGTTTCCCCCATGCGCACGGACCGCTGACGGGTTCCGTCGCATGGGGCGCGCAGCGGATTGGCGGTTTCAGAAAGCGCAGCTCGGCACGCTTCCCGTCGTCGTGAAGCTCGATGTGGTCACGCCGGTTCCGGACGGCGTGACGTTCGCGTTATACAAGCCGACATTCGCATACTGGTCGCCGCTTTGCGCGGTCGCATCCAGGCTGACGTTGGCCAGCCAGGCGTTGACCGGATAGCTCGAATTGCGCCCGTCAATCTTCGTGTAGGCGCCCGACAGCGATTGGGTCGCATACGCGCCGTTCACGACGATGTCCGACAGCGACGGGCTGCCGCCTGCCGTGCAGGTGTTGTAGTTGGTGTCCATGACGATCAGGTGCTTCACATCGACCATGCAGGATTGACGTAGCTCAGCTGGCTCACCGTCAGCGCGCACGGGCCGGTCTTCACGTTGATGCCGTTGGCGTCGGTCGACGGTGTGCCGTTCAGATCATTCCCGTACACGTAGTTGTTCTGGAACAGGATGTTCGACACGGTGTTCTTGTCGATACCGCCCACCGAAAGGCCGTGCGTCCCATGCAGCCGGGTATGGGCAACGGTGACGTTCGAGATGTTGCCCGAGTTGGTCTTGATCGCGATGCCGTCGTCGCCGGCCTCGATGTCGGAGTTGATCACCGATGCGTTGGTGAGGCTATCGATATCGATGCCATCGGCGTTCTTGCGCGTCGCGGGCGTACGGATGGACACGCCCCAGGCGGTGAAGCCGTTGCCGCCTTCCACATAGAGATTCGGATGCGCGGCCTGCGCCAGCGTGACGTTGTAGACGATGAAGTTCGAAATCTTGCTGGCCTGCACCAGCCTCGGCGTTCCGGAGATAAGGTCGCCGCGCCCGTCGACGGTTCCCGGTCCCATCAGCGATGCATTGGTGCCCGAGAATTGCAGCAGGTTGGCATTGCTCGCGTAGTTGTTGCCGATGAGCGTCGCGCCCGCGCTGATCGCGAGGCCCGCGCCATTGATCGTCAGGCTGCCCGTGTAGAACGCATCGTTGGAGCCCGATGGCGCAAGCACCACGCTTTGGCCGGTTCCCGCACACTGATTCAGTGCATCCTGAAGGCGGCTCGTGTCGTCGGTGGCCGGAGGCGACGAGCGCCGCGAGCTGGAGAAATTCGCGTACAGCGTCTGGCAGACGCCGGGATAGGCCGGTTCGCTGACCGACCGGCTATCGCCGCTCGCCAGCGATTGCGCGCCCGCTGAGCCCGCGCTCAGGAAGATAGCGGCGATGAAGAGGCTGGCGTTGTGGTTCATTTTCATTGAAACGGTCATCCTTTTGACGAAGAAGTTCACGCTGACAATCAACCCTGCGCGAGCGTCGCGATCTGATCCGGCGGTAACGCGCCGCGATAGATGCGGAACTCGTCGATCGCTCCGTTGAAGTACGGGTCCGCCGCGTACTGAGAACGTCCGATCCAGTTCTGCGCGCTCGGACCGAGATGCCACGGCGCGAACGCCACGCCCGTCGTCTGGCCGGTCTGGCTGCCGTTGACGTACAGCGTGAGCGTCGTGCCCGAGAGCGTCACGGCCACATGTGTCCATTGGCCGCTCGGCAGCGGCGCGTTGCCATTGACCTGACGCTCGTTGTGAGACCCGTTGAGCGTGATCGAAAAGCGCACCGTGCCACCACTGCTGTCGGGGGTGAGCATCATGTAACGGCCGGTGCCCGTGCCGAAATCGAACACGCGCTCCCATTGCTTCGTGCTGTTTGAATTGCGGAACACCCACGCCGCGATCGTGAAATCCGAGACGTCCCCGACGATGTCGTTGGGCAGGCTGACGTAGCCGCTCGAGCCGTCGAGCAGCACCGCGTTGCCGGACTTGCCAGCGGTGCGCGACGCGCCGCCGACTAGCGTGCCCGTATGGCCGTTGCCGGTCGCGTCGGCCGCGGTCGTGCCGCTCGACTCGTCGAAGCTCAGCCAGGTATGCAACTGCACGGCCGTCACCGCGGCGACCTCGTTCGAGTTCGCGCTCTCGCCCGCTGCCGTCGTCGCGCTGACGACGTAGTACCACACGCCGGCCTGCGGGCTGTCGGTATAGGTCAGCACGTCGGTGATGCCGCTCGCGACGGTCGTGTACGGGCCGCCCGAATTCGCGGCGCGCTTGACGTTGTAGCTCGTGCCATTCGCCACACCCCACCACGACAGCACCACCTGCCCCGCCGCCGGCCAGGCGGTCACGTCGCTCGGCGCGGCGGCCGGCGTCACCGGATCGCGCGTGTAGGCGAGCGTGCCGTAGCCGAGCTGGTCGTAGCCGAGCTGGTCGTAGCCGCCGCTCGTCGTACCGTAGTTGCCGCCGCCTTCCGGCTGGATCGCGAGCGCGAACTTGTCGGACCACGGCGCGGCCAGCCCCTTGCGATTGACATAGTGGTTGTAGACGAGCGCCCAGATCGGACGGATATCGCCTTGCGAGGCAGTCGAAAACCCGGGCTGCACCACGTCGACATTCGCGTAGCTCTCATACGGCACCGTGAGGTAAGTCCCGTTGGATTGCACGAGGTTGGCCTTCGCCACGTACTCCGCGCCGGCGAGGAAGCGGTTGTTGTCGTAGCCGTAGAGATCGATGCCCTGGTTCCAGGCCATCTCGCAGATGGCGCCGCACAGCCCGATGCCGAGGTTGTTATGCCCCTGGTCGCGCCCGCTCTCCTGCCACTGCCCGAGGTAGCCCGGGTGCAGGTAGTAGACCGCCTGCGCGATCGCACCGTTGCCCAGGCCGCTCAGGTAGAAGTTGACCGCCTCGTCGAACATCGCGCGGTCGTCACAGAGCACGCCGATCGCCATGATCGACGCCATGCTGCACAGGTCCCAGTTGGCCCAGTAATGCGTGTAGTCGGTGCCGTTGTGGCGGTTCAGGAAATCGATGTTGATCGGATAGAAGATGTTGGACATCATCGACTGGAACGCCGTGAGGTCCGCTGCGGCGAGGCCAGGGTAGCTGCGCATGATCTCGCCGACGATCGCGAACTCGTAGCCATAGATGCCGGCGGCCAGATCGACGTTGGTGTCGCCGGCGAGACTCTGCAGCGTCGAGGACCACGCGTTCATGATCTGCACCGCCTTGTCGGCGTATGCCGTGTCGCCAGTGACTTTCCAGTACAGCGCGCAAGCGTAGGCGGCGGCGATGTCGCCATACAGCTGCGGATAGTTCTGCGGTCCGGTGCCGCCACGATTGATCTGCGCGGCCGGCCGGGGCGACCAGGACAGTCGCGTGTGGCCGTTGGCGGTCAGCACCTGAAAGCCGGCGTACCAGGGCTGCGCCTGCGCGGCGACCTTCTGCGCCATGCGGTCGAAGTCGGTCTGCGTGTGCAGGAGCCCCGGATGCACAAACGCGCCGCTCGTCGCAACGGCGGCCTCGCCGGTTGCCGCTCGTGCGAGCAGCAGGCTGGCTGTGTTGATGCTCGCCGCCCTCGCAACGGCCGAGCGGCTCACGGCCGCTTCGCCGACGCTGCCGCCCCCGCCGCATGCGCTCAACGTCAACGCGCCGAAACTGTGCAGGAACGTGCGGCGCGACACTGCCAAGGTGAAACTTTCTGTTTTGGTTTGATCCATATCGCGATTTCGTTCATGTGGCCGAGACCCCGTTCCGTCGACATGTCGATCAGATCACCTCCGCGCTATTTGCACCATGTATGGACGACTCCCTGTTGTCAAGCAGTCCGGGTTCTCTGGCATCAGGTCGAGGTTGCAGCCATGTATCCGGGCTCGGTTCGCAGCAGCTCGCTGCAGGCCCACGATGAATATCCGCGAGTAGGTACCCCATCAGAGCCACGGTCTTGATCGCCCTTGGTGCAAAGCGGGTTTGGCCCCCCACGGTCCGACCGTTCTGTCATCGAATTGAAGTCTGCTCAGGCAACCCGTGGAAAGTGAACGTTGGTGTGATGTTAAAGGTTGTATCTGTCAATCCGTCCCGCTGGATCGCACGGGAACATGGTTGGCCTGACAGGTTTGGCCTCGTATCAGCATGGCCCACGCTATGCGTGCATTCTTTGCCGCGAGCGCCACGGCAGCGATGTTTTTGTGCCGGCGTCGACACAGCTTCATTAGCCATGAATCAGTCATCTCGGTCTTCGCGGCGGCCATGCGGATAACTGCACGGGCGCCGTGAATCAGAAGTGTTCGTAATGCCGTATCGCCGCGCTTGCTGATGCCCAGCAGACGCGGCGTGCCGCCCGAGGAATGCTGGCGCGGCACCTGACCCAGCCAGGCAGCAAGTTCGCGGCCGTTGCGAAAGGCTCGGGCGGCGCCGATCGGCGCCGCTAGGGCCGATGCGGTGAGCGCCCCAACCGGGTATTGTTTCGAGAAGTTGGTCGGGTGCATCGGTCCGATGGATTGCGCGGATCCGACCTTCCAGTTCGGCCACCTTGTTGCCGAGCTCCCGCAGGTGCTCAACGAGCATCTGGATTAACGTCCGGAACGGCTCGCAATATTCACGATCGCGGCTGGAAAGGGCCTCCATGGCCCGTTGCCCGAGCAGCCGGATACCCTGTGGCAGCACGATACCAAACTCCCCTAGAAGCCCCCGGATCTGGTTGGCCAGCGCTGTGCGCGACTTGACCAGCCCAGCGCGTGCGCGATGCAGCGACAGTATGGTCTGTTGCGCCTGTGTCTTGACCGGTACAAAGCGCATGTTTGGTCGTTGTATCGCCTCGCAGATGGCTTCCGCGTCAGCAGCATCGGTCTTGTTGCTCTTTACGTAAGGCCGACGAACTGCGGTGCGACCAGTCGAACTGGTGTGTCCTAGCTTCGCGAGCTCGTGGCCCCAGTAGTGCGACGAGCCACACGCTTCCATGCCAATCACGCACGGTTCAAGCGTTGCGAAATACCGGAGTACATCCGTGCGTCTGAGCTGTTTGCGCACAACAATGTGCCCTTGAGAATCCACTGTGTGAACCTGCAGCACGTTCTTGGCAAGGTCCAATCCAACCTTCGCTATGTTCATGATGAACGTTCCTTTGCCGTGGAAGTCACGACTTCCCCACTTTGGCATAAACCCCTCGCTGGGTAGCGGGAGTCGTCCATCACATCAGAGCCCACCAAATCCGGTCCGGTTCAAAACCTCAAAAACTGGGCGGCATTAGAGAATCACGCGGACATCAAAAAAACATTTTATATCAATGTGATGGGCGATCGGTGGCATGATGGTCGCAATCCATAGAGTCTGCTGCCTCGATCTTGCTTGTGTGCGCACAGTGGGTTTTCGGGATTAGATAAGGGTATGGCGCGTTTGGCTGGCAAGAGTGCGATTCTCCGGTTCCGTCACCTCCTTGCAACACACGGCTTGCCCGCGTAGATGCTCACGCTTGTCAATGAGATCCTGAGCGAGCAAGACTTGATGCTGAAGGCAGGGTCGGCGGTCGATGCGATCTTGATTTCGGCACCCAGTTCGACAAAGAACGGCTCTGATACACGGGGCCCGGACACGCACCAGACGAAGAAGGAACCAGCAGCAGTTTGGATGGACGAAGGCCCGGTATCGAGGGTTGATGAAGAGCACCGCGCAGATCACGACACTGTTTGCACTGGCCAACCGTTGGATGGCGCGCAAGGCTTTACGCGAAACGTGAAAAGCCCGTCGGTCTCGGCAAACGGAGGTCGTCATGCTTCGAAAGCCGGGCGACCACCCCGCCAACAAACTCTTACGACTGATATGCCGCAAGTGACAAAAGTTCAGCGCTCTGAAAACTAGTTGGAAGGACCTTCCCTAGAGGATCAGGCACTTTGTCCGGGTTTGTCAAAGTAGTCGCGCTGGCGTGGTTACGCCGCCGGTCGGCGTAAATGTAAATGCTTCAGCGGTAGTTTGGCTGGAGCAGGGCGGTAGGGATGAATTCTCCTGCCGTCGGAGTACTTCCGATGGAATCGGATTCGAGAATCTACGCAGCAAACCGAATGCTAATTGTTTACAGCGGCATGCGCCTCTGTGTTTCGTGTGAAGCCTCAGCGTGTTCGCGTGCCGAATCTATTCAATAACGTCCCCCCCTGCAGAGGAGATATCATGTCCGGTTTCGCCATTCCGTGTGCGTCCGATTGCCCTCCTGTCACCCTGCCCTCTTATCCTGTCCTGCTCGGCGGCGAGAATCGTTCCGGCACCACTCTACTCAGCGTTCTTCTCGACTCGCACCGCGATCTGGTCGTTGGCCCAGAACTTGACTTCACCGAACCGGTCGACCTCGGTCCGCATATCCTCGCTGTGTGCGACATGATCGACGTCCACGACTCACGGCTCGCCGGTGCGACGAAGGAAACCGTTGACCCTGACTGGTACGACGGCGCGCATTTCGTTTTGCAATGCGAACGTTTCGGTCTGGAGCGCGACGATTTGCGGAACTTGGTGGTGGACTTGATGACCAAACGTGGAACCAATCTGTCGGCTCTGGAAGACCGTTGTCGGCTCATCGACTCCATTGGCGAATTCCGACGCAAACAGATGGGAGCCCGACGATGGGGCATCAAGCTTCAGCGCAGGATACTGGACGTCGGCACTTACGCAGCGATCTGGCCTCGGGCCCATTTCATTCACATCATTCGCGACGGCCGCGATCTGGCCGCGTCCCACTTGAAGACAGTCCCCGACTGGGGCTACCGGACTGTCGCGCAGGCCGCGCACGGCTGGTTGGATGTCGTCACCCGGCCCCGCCAGGCTGCGCCTGACGGCCGCTATATGGAGGCGCGGTACGAGGATCTGGTCACGCACCCCCGCGAAACCATCAGACGAATGCTGGACTACCTTCACCTGCCGTGGGACGAGGCGGTCCTGAACCACGCGGCGCACGAACACGCGCTGTTCAACAGACCTTGGGGGCATCCCGCCGCACTGGCCGCAAGCAAGCCGCTGCACACCGGGCGTAATGGACGGTATTTGCACGACCTCACGCCCGGAGAAATTGCCGAGTTCGAGCGGGTCGCCGGTAAAGAGCTGATACACCTGGGCTACGATCTGTCGATGCCGCGTTCAGGAAGCGCGAGATGATAGAGGCGCACAATGCGCCCCGGCACCGCCTGCCCTGTAGCTTTTATCTGCTTCTCGCTGGCCAGACGGTCTCCCTTCTCGGCTCACAAGTGACGTTTCTTGCTCTTCCGCTGACTGCGATCGAACTTCACAACGCAAGCCCGTTCGAGACTGGGATATTGCTCGCCTGCGGACGAGCGCCCTACCTGCTACTAGGGCTGCTCGCCGGGGTCCTCACCGACCGGTTCTCGCATCGGATGCTGCTAATGACGGCGAACACGACGATAGCACTCACCTTGGCCTCCGTACCGCTGGCCGCCTCCTTGGCCGGCCACGTAAGCACGCGTCATCTGTATATGGTCGCCACCGTGGCAGGCACGGCCACGGTGATCGCGGATGTGGCCTTTCTTGCTTGCGTACCAACCGTTGTGCGGCTCCCGCAACTGGTACAGGCTCAAAGCAGACTAGAGCTGGGACAGTCGGTGGCACTGATACTCGGCCTGCCACTTGCGGGCTGGCTGATCTCTACCCTCTCCGCTCCGATCGCGATACTCGCCGATGTCGCGTCGTTCGTCCTTGTGACGATGCTGCTCCCTTGGGTATCAATGAGGCCGGTGAGGAGCACGTTGTTCGGCGCGGACCGCCGAGGCGCCGCGGTCGACGGGAGCATCATCAGTCGTATCCTGTCGGAAGCTACAAAGGGCGCACTGTTTGTGCTGCGTACCTCCCGGCTGCGCGCAATTACCTTTGCGACGGGCACGCTTATCTTTTTCTACAGCGCCTACTCGGCTGTCTTTCTCCCGTACCTGACCAAGGACTTGAGACTGACGGCCACCGCGATTGGCACCGTCATGGGCATCGCGGCCGTGGGATCCGCCGTCGGCGCGTTGCTCGCTCGTCTGACTGCGCGGGCACTGGGACTCGGCCGAGTGTTGGTTGCGGCCCTCTGCACCAGCGCCGTCGGCGCGGCGCTCGCACCCATGTGTCCGGCGCCGCTGGCAATCGGGTTATCGCAGTTCCTGTTGTGGACCGGTCAACAGATGTACAACGTCCATCAGGTGCCCATCCGCTTCATGCTAGCACCACCTGAGTTGCATGGGCGTGTGAACGCAAGCATTCGCACCATAGTATGGGGCCTCGCTCCCTTCGGCGCCCTGCTGGGCGGCTCCTGTGGAACGTTGCTGGGTTCCCGGGCAACGCTCCTATTCAGCGGTGCTCTAATAGCGATGTCCTCTGGGTGGATTTTGACGTCTCCTCTGCGAGCAGTGCGGACACCCCAGCTCCAGGAGCGACATGCCGAGCCGACTTTCGTAGCCGAAGCTCCTCCTCGCAGGTAACGCAAGACATATCATCATGTTCACTGATATACCTTCACTCAATTTGTCCCCGGGCCATCTCATCGTCTGGCGAGCCAGCGCCCCGCACATGCCGGAAGCACCATGGACGGCCGACTCGCGGCGACCATCCCATGCTCAGGAGGCCTTGATCAGGTACGCACTTGACACAGCAGGTGAAGGCCCCCTGCCGCCGTCCTGGTTGGGGTGTGCTTTCGATCTGCCCGCTGGACTTGATGCAGATGCCTTCGCTGCGGCATTGCGCAACTGGACAGATCGCCACGAAACGCTCCGCAGTCAACTGATGTTTTCCGCTCACTCCACACCCGACAGTCGTCTACTCCGCGTGACGTTGCCGCCCGGCACCGTGACTATCTACCCCAGTGAGGCGACGAACTTCCGCGACAGCCGAAAGCTGGCGCGGTATATCGAAGATCTGTTCGACCGCGAAATTGGCCCACTCGGCTGGCCCGGATATATCTGCGCCACCATCTGCAACGCTGACGCGACCACCGTCTGCGTCGTCGCCGACCACACCCTGATCGACGGATACTCCATTCTCGGGATCCCACATGAGATCCACACCCTGTACGCTGCAGCACTCGCTACCTCCGACAGCAAACCCGCTCCTCCCCTACCCCCCACGGCCAGCTACCTTGATTTTGCGGAGACTGAACGGAATGCAGCCGATGCATTGACCGTCGACCACGAATCCGTCATCAGCTGGCAACAGTTTGTCACCAAGGTTGGCGGCCACCTGCCAGTTTTCCCTGAACCAGTTAGCGCTCAGAGTGGCAACTCCACCACCGCGCAGCCGGGAGGACACGCCGAGCTTCTCGACGCGTCCTCCGCGCGCACCTTTGATCAGGTCTGTCGCGCAGCAGGCGGTGCCACATTCTCCGGACTGCTTAGCTGCCTTGCGAAGGTCGGCCACGAAATCACCGGCTCGGGTGAATTTCGCACGATGGTCCCGGTCCACACGCAAACAGGTCCCTGGAGATCCTCCATCGGATGGTTCGTCGGTATGGGCCCGGTCGCCTTCTCTCTGAGCGCAACCAGCTCCTTTGCCGAGACGGTCCGTTCGGCAGTCGCAGGCCTCGACGGAGTCAAGGAACTGGCCCGAATACCCCTTCCTCGGGTAGCGGAACTCCTTGGCCAGCCCCTTCGTGATCCCTTCATGATTTCGTATATGGATCTTCGCCGTACCCCCGGCGCGCGCAACTGGAACACTTGGCGAGCCATCGCGCTTCGTAGTCGCTGCACCGATCCGGATGAGGTGTGCCTTTGGGTCTGGCGCAACCACGATGGCCTGTTCGTCAGCTATCGCCACCCGGCCACCGACCTCGCAGGCATCGCGGTCCCGCGCTATGTCGCCCGTACGAAGCAGCTCCTGGCCGTCGTCGCGGACACCTCCTGCTGGTTCGCCAACCCGCATTCAAAAGAAGAGTGTTGCTCGTGACAGAAATCAGACACATTGCAGCGACCTCTTGCGACTACACAAAGTTCGACGCGGTTATCGTCGGCTCTGGGCCCTCCGGATCGATCGTCGCCCGAACACTTGCAGAGAAAGGATATCGCGTGGCAGTCCTGGAATATGGAGGCCTGGTTTCCCCTGGTGCCTTGTACGGGCCGCATCAGGCGGCCTACAGCAAGGCACTCACTTCGTCCGGCCGACCCGCCGACGGCAACCCTTGGACGGCGTGTTGCGTGGGCGGCGGAATGCAGTTCTACAACGCTATCACGCTCAGATACCGGCAGGCAGATCTTTCGGCCTCTCAATATCTGACGACCGACCTGGAGATTGATTGGCCCGTCGCACTCCGGGATCTCGAACCCCACTACTCGGAGATCGAGCACCTGTTGGAGATCACTGGGGCGAATGGATTTCCGACATATCCAGTCAGCCCTCGTGGGGTAATGTTATCCACTGCAATGCATGAACTCGGTATAAAACCGCGCCATATTCCTCTGGCAATCCGGCCACCAGGGACTTGCATGGGGTGCAACCTGTGTTCAGCTTGCGATGAACTGGTATGCCCTACGGATGCCAAAGCATCTGTGCTCGCACGAAGCATTCTGGATGACTCTGCCCTGCCCGGATCGATCTCGGTTCTGTATGGCTGCTTCGTCAACCGGATCGAGCTTCGGAACGACTGTCAAGCTGAAGCTCTTGAGTGCTACGTGCCACTATCATCTGAGCGGATCCGGATTTCAGTCGAAAGGGTCATCGTCTGCGCAAACGCGATACAGACGGCGGCACTGATGCTCCGGTCAAAGAGTGAGCATGCCCCCAAGGGGATAGGCAACGAATCCGGCCTCGTCGGGCGGGGCCTCTCATTCAAGATTAGCGGCTACTCTGTCGGGTACATGGAGCGACCGGATCACGGCTCCAGTGCTCTGGCTTCTCACTGGGGCCCCCATGCGACCGTCTATACCGACGAGTTCTACGAGCACTGTGACGTACCACTCAAATTCGGCGGTCTCATCTATGAAGCGAATTTACCCACGCCGGAGGAAAACGTCGGTCTTATGCGCCTTCACTATATGGCGGGTGAAGAACCGTGGTCGCACAATCGCGTGGTGCTTGACAAGGCCATTGACCGATACGGGGTCCCTTACATTCGTTTCGAATACAAAAGCTCGGCAAATGACCGTGCACGAATTGGCTTTCTCGCTGATCGCGCGGATGACATTCTGCGACACATTGGAGCGCTACGCATCAAGCGCGAGCCGCTTGCATACTCAAAAGGCAGTTCCCACCTGCACGGCACGATGCGCGCCGGACACGATCCCACCACTTCAGTTGTGGACCGCCTTGGCAGTGTTCATGGGTTCACGAACATCCACGTCATGGATGGCTCCGTGATGAATTTCGCGGGAAACAGCAATCCGACACACACGATCATGGCCAACGCGAGACGAATGGCCCTTTCACTCGAGTAAAGGGGAACTCAAGATGCTTAATCCTGAAGTGACCGGACATCTGGCCGAATGGGAACGCGAAACCCGATCGTCAATCATTTTCCGCTCCGCCAATGGCGCGGTGGCGGAAGATATCAACGGCAAGATGTATCTGGATATGACATCCTGCAGCGGGGCTTCGCCTCTCGGCAGCAATGACATAGTATTCAACGCAAGGCTCGCACGGGCAATGGAGCAGGAAACGGACATTCTTCCATCGCCGGTGAGTCTGCAACGCCTGAGGCTGGTCGGAAAAATCTCGAAGATGTTCCCTGACACGCCGAGAGTGTTTTTTCTGAGGACGGGGTCCTGTGCAACGGAAGCGGCAGTTCGGATCGCCCGGTATCGAACTGGCCGGCCGGTCCTCCTGACGGCTGGCTTCCATGGATGGCACGACCTCTTTCAGCAGCCCCCTTGGTCGGACAGTCCACCCGCTAGGGACCAACACATCCAGGATTTCCGATATGACCTCGATCTCCTTGAGCAGCAACTGGTCATGAACAGGGGGCGAGTCGCGGGCATTTTCTTCACACCTGAACCTTCGATCTTTCCCGCGGCATTGCTTCATGAAATCTCCAGACTGGCAAAGCTGCATGGAGCACTGCTGATCGTCGATGAAGTCCTGTGCGGGCTCCGTTATGCTTCGGGTGGCTACTGCCAAAAACACGGTGTAAAAGCCGACCTCATTACCTTGGCCAAGGGGATCGCGCAAGGCATCGGCCTTTCCGCAGTTGTCGGCACCGACGAGGCCATGACGGGGGCCGACACCGCATATCTTGGCCATACCTATCTGCGCGAGAACCGGGCCTTCGTGGCCGGCAACCTGACACAGGAAATATTTGAAGAAGCGGGCATTGTGGCCCGTCTCGCCGAAAGTGGTTCCGCACTCAAGAGGTTATTCCAGACCGCATTCGAGCGTAGCAAAATACCTGGTCGCGTTCTGGGAAGCGACAGCATGTTCGATATCGTTCTGCCGTCTGAAAAACATGGAAAAGCGTTCGCACAAAAGTGTCTGCAGCATGGCATCTATGTCGGATACCCGGCAACATACATGAGCAATGCTTCTATGAATGAGGCCTTTTTCGAGGCGTTAGAACCGGCACTGGATCTGGCACTCGCAGACTATTGCAGGGCCGAAGATATGACGACACCGTTCACCGATGCTTCGATGGTCGAATACTGCATGGAGGCATTCCGCACGACCGAAAAGGCATGTCTGTCGAACAAGCATTACTGGGCGTGATACTAGAGGGCAAAGTCTAGGAAAGACGCGACAAAAATTGCAATCACCAACTTTTTCTATTGTTTCGATTCCTACCCATATTGCCATGAACGAAATCGATCTCAACGATTACGATCACGTTGCCTTCGACCTGGACGGTGTCCTTGTGGATTCAGCGGCTGTAGTTGAAAACGCTCTCCGTCGATGGGCAGGGGAGGAACGGCTCTCTCCGGAGTGTGTGTTGCGGATGTCTGCCGCGCGCCGAGATATAGAACTAGTTGCGTCAATCTCTCCCGGCCTCTCGCCGGAACGAGAAGCGGCCCGCATCGCAGACTATGAGGTCCAGGTGATGGATCTGCTCCGACCAATCTTAGGCGCCGCCGAGTTCTATAGCTCGCTCACCGCTGGGAGGCGATCTGTCGTCACCTCTTCGTCACGGGTCTCGGCTCTTGCCCGCCTCAAGGCGGCCGGAATCTCACGCCCAAGAATCATGATTGCCGCTGAGGACGTGAGGCAGGGTAAGCCGAATCCGGAACCCTATCAAGTGCTGTTGCGGACGTTGCAGATTGCCCCGGAACGGTGCTTGGTTTTTGAGGACTCCAGAGCCGGAATTGAAGCGGCAACCACTGCTGGTTGCGACTGCGTAGGCGTCGGACCTAATGCCAGCGGCCACCCCGACATCAAGGGCTGGATTGAGGATTTTCGCGAGATGACCTTTCAAATCTGACGCCGGCCTCCGCTTTCCGGGCCGAAAGGACGACAAGATGAAAATATCAACGGAATACCGCACACCACTGTTTGATGAGGTGTTGATACGCGGCTCTGTCCTTGAGCACTACGTTGCACAGCAGGCAGACTATGAGGGACTTTTCAATGAACTGTTGCGTTCGTCGGGCACAATGCGCGACAGGATCGGCGATCGTTGCATCTGGCAAGTCAATTCCACCGCGTTTGGCGGTGGGGTCGCCGAAATGCTTCCACACCATATATGCCTCCTGCAGGAACTTGGTTTCGATGTTCGCTGGCTCATCTTTAAACCGAACCAGGAGCAGTTTTTCCAGTTCACCAAAGGCGTTCACAATTCTCTTCATAATACCGCCGTAGCCGGTCTCGATAACCTGTTGCCGCACTATCTCGATGTTTCGAGGCAGGGTGCAGCGGAACTGGAAGTAATCACCGGACCTAATGACCTCCTGGTCATCCATGACCCACAGCCACTTTGTGCTGCTTCGCAATTCCTAGATTCTCATCCGCACCCAGCCATCTGGCGATGCCACATCGGCTACCCAGAACGCACCCCGACGGTCGACAGGATATGGGCATTTCTCGGGGAATACCTCCGTCCATTCCAGCGTATTGTCCTGAGCGACAGCGAATACGTCTTCGATACACCTCAACCCATCGATATCATCCAGCCATCGATCAGTCCATTCTCCGCCAAGAATCGCAACTATGAAGGGCCGGCAGACCAGAAGCTGGGAAATTCAGTTTCGTTTAATGGCCGCAAATCGGGACCTATCCCATCGCTTCAGGAAATCCTCGGTTCGCGGTATTTTCTGCACGTATCCAGATGGGATAGCCTCAAAGGCATCGACCGGATCATCACCGCTTTTATCCGTTTTGTGCGTGCGGCATCCGACGAGGAAAATACGATACGCCTCGTGATAGCAGGACCCGACCCTCTGGATGTCGCTGACGATCCGGAAGGACGGACGTATTTCGAGAAGTGCCTGGCACTACGTGACCAGTTGCCAACGGAAGTACAGCAACATTTGTATCTGGCCTGCATCTCGATGAAAGACAACGACGCAAATGCAGAGATTGTCGGCCGACTTCAACAGAATGCTCATGGCATATTTCAATTGTCTCGCGAAGAGGGTTTCGGGCTGACGACGACGGAGGCTCTGTTCCGGGGTAGACCAGTCGTAGTGTCGTCCGCTTTTGGTCTGAAAAGGCAAGTCGTAAATGGGCTGAATGGAATTGTCCTTGAGGAACCGGACATCGAGGCCAAAGCCGCAGAGATGATGCGTCGGCTTGCGACCAGCTATAGTGATTACGAGGGGATGGCGAGAAGAGCGCGCGAGAACTGCCTGCACTTCGGCACGCAAATCTCGCAAATTCCAAAGTGGTATGAATCGATTCGTTCAGCCCTATCTAGTTTTGAAGAGCACACCGGGCCTCAGCGCGCAAATGCAACTGAGGCGTGAGTTGATGTCCACATGCTTACGACAACCTCACAGGGATAGAGAAAAATGCATGGCTCCCTGATCACGCAGACAGCGAACACCTCATGCTGATTGAGACCTTCATCAGTTTTTTCTCTGCCCAAGAGCATGAAAGCCACGACCGTTCCGCAGGCGAGGCGAAACGGTTCGAGCGCTTGACGAACTCGGGGTATCCGTACTTTTCGTGCTTGTATGGACCCGGCGCCTTTTGCAAGCTTCTTTTTCGTGATGTCGAAACGGTCTGCATGCATGTATCCGGCTTGCCAGATGGGCGGTTGCCGAAGCACGCCCGCAGCCTCGATGAGATCCGCGCACCCCGTCCTTAGCAAAATCGCGGCTTGCCAAGAGTGGCAGCCGGCACGAAAGACAGGCTTCAGGATGCTGGTTCAACCTATTTCGTCATCGCTTTGAGAAGCTTCGCAAACCTGTGTGTGGGGGTAGCGTCTCCTTACAAACAGTTTTTCGGTGGTTATGTTGCCGCGCCTCTCGTCATATAAGTCGCATCGCTGCTGAGCAGTGCCTGGATGATCCGCGCATTCCTGTTGGCCAGTGCGACCGCTGCGCAGTTATGCCCGCGTCGAGCCATCAACTCCTGAAGCCAGATGCTCTGAGGATCAGTTTTTTTGGTGCATAGCGCAGACCAGGACCGGATGCTGTACTGCAAGCGACTCACCAATGAGCTCCAACTCATAGTGTCCGCGCTGGGGCCCTATCGGGATGAACTGCAGGGAGTAGTCGTGGAATCAACGTTCAACTGGTACTGGCTTGTCGACGGACTGATGGCCGCCGGTTTTGCCGTACATCTGGCCAAGACTGCAGCGATCAGGCAGTACGAGGGCCTGAAGTACTCAGGTGACGAGCACGACGCCGTATTCCTTGCACACATTTTTCGGCTTGGACTACCGCCCGAAGGCTACATCTATCCGTCGCACGAACGCGCGCTGCGCGACCTGGCACGCAAGCGCATGCAGCTTGTCCAGCACCGCACCCTGAACATCCTGAGTATCGAAAGCCTGCTCGCCAGGCAGCTTAATCTACGCATCAATGGAGAATACGTGCAGCGTCTCGACGACACAGCGGTGCGAGCACTCGCGTTGCCGCCGCACGTCGAGCGCGCGCTGATGGCCAACCTTGCCGTGCTTCATACGCTGTGCGCAGAGATTGAGGCGCTTGAGATCAT
>NZ_JBFRCK010000059.1:0-17743 GCF_040965775.1 Paraburkholderia sp. BR10954 | reverse complement strand
TCGAGCCCGGCGATCATCCGCAGCAGCGTGGTCTTGCCGCAGCCTGACGGGCCGAGGAAGCAGACGAGCTTGCCGTCGGGCACGCTCAGGTCGACGTCGTCGACGGCATGCACGGCGCCGAAGCGCCGCGTGACGGCTTGCAAGGTCAGATGGGTCATCGCAGGCTCCAGCAAGGTGGCGGGTTCACAGCGCGACGCCTTCGTCGCCGATCAGCTTTTCCAGCAGCCAGATCAGCGCGAAGTCGATCGCGACGATGACCACCGCGAAACAGAACACGGTCGGATCGAGCGACGACACCGTGCGGCTATAGAGCCACACGGGTAGCGTCATCGTGTCGATGCTATACAGGAAGAACGTGACCGTGAACTCGTTGAACGACACGATGAACGCGAACAGCATGCCGGCGAGAATGCCGGGGCGCATCAGCGGCAGCACCACGTCGACGAGCGCGCGGCCGGGGTTCGCGCCCATCACGAGCGCGGCTTCCTCGAACTCGGGGCCGATCGATGCGACCGACGCCGCGCAGTTCTTCACCGTGAACGGCAGCGCCAGGATCACATGCGCGACGATCAGCCGGCCGACGCCCAGCTCGACCGGCAGCACGTTGAACACCAGCAGCAGCGACAGGCCGAGCATCACGAGCGGATAGACGAGCGGCAGCGCGACCAGCTGCTCGACCGCCGGCTTGCCGCGAAAACGGTAGCGCGACAGTGCATACGCGGCGGGCACGGAGACCAGCGTCGCGATCAGCATCGTCGATAGCGCGACGATGAGGCTCGTGATCAGCGCGGCGCCCATCGACAGCGTATCGGTCGCGTCCGGCGACACGAAGCTGTGCCACGCCGCGCGATACCAGTGCAGGCTGTACGCGTGCGGCGGGAATTCGAGCGTGTCGGCCGCGCTGAACGACATCGCGATCATCGTCAGGATCGGCAGCGCGGCGAGAAACAGCACGACGCCGGCCACGAGCGCGGTTGCGCGGCGGAGCTGGCCGGGCATCGTATCGGGCAGGCGCGGGAAGCGCGGCGAACGAGGTTCGGTGCGCGGCAGGCGCGAAGCTGGCAGCGGCGTGCTCATGCGTGAGGCTCCCCGGTCAGACGTTGGGTGCGGCGCACGAGCCGTTGCGAGAGCGCCATCACGGCGAGCGTCGCGACCATCAGCACGACGCCCGCAGCGGAGGCTGCCGGCCAGTTCAACAGCGGCGCGACCTGATCGTGCACGAGCACGGCGAGCATCGGCACGCGCCGGCCGCCGAGCAGCAGCGGCACCGCGAACGCGCTCGCGTTATACGCGAACACCAGCAGCGCACCCGACACGAGGCCCGGCATCGCGAGCGGCAACAGCACGTGGCGCAGCGTTTGCCAACGCGTTGCGCCGAGCGTCGCGGCGGCTTCCTCGTACGAGATCGACACCGCACGCATCGCGCTGGACAGCGGCAGAACGGCGAGCGGAAACGCGGTCTGGATCAGCCCCAGCAGTACGCCATGCTCGCGATACAGCCACATGACCGGACGCTCGACGAGCCCGCTCGCGAGCAGCGCGTGATTGAGCAGGCCCGCCGGGCCGAGGATCACCAGCCAGCCATAGCCTTGCAGCAGCAGATTGACCAGCAGTGGCAGTAGCACACCCGCGAGCAGCAGCCGGCGCGCGAGCCGCGAGGTCGTGCGCGCCATCGCGAGCGCAACCGGAATCGCGAGCACGACCGCGCACAGCATGCTCTGGAACGCGAGCCGCAGCGTCAGCCACAACGACTTCAGGAAGTAGCCGTCGAGCAGGTCCGCGTAGTTCTGCAGCGTGAAGCTGCGCCATTCGTTGCCGGACGTGCCGAAGCTCATGCGCAGCACGACCAGCGCGGCCGCGCCGAGGATCGCCAGAAACACCAGGATCGGCGCGAGCAGCAGCCACGGCCGGGCTTTCGCGAGCGTCGTTGCGCCGCCAGCTGGGGCGGTCAAGGCAGTCTCGACGACTACGGAAGCGCAGGCAGCGCCGCCGGGCGTCGGACCCGGCGCCGCGTCGTCCGGCATCATCGCGGCACGCCGCGGGAAGCGCGCGAGCATCGTGGTTACGCCGAGAAGATTTCGGTGTAGCGCTTGATCCACGCCGGCTGAACGACGGCGAGCGCCTTGTCGTCATGCAGCACGGCTTTCTCGGCGATCTGCTGCGGGCTCGGCACGAACGCGCGGCTCTCGGCCGGAATCATCGCTTTCGAATTGACCGGGCCGTTCAGCACGTCGGCGGCCATGCGGCCTTGCACGCCGGCGTCGAGCGAATGATTGATGAACGCGTGGATCAGGTCGCTGTCGCCCGGATGCGCTTTCGGGATCACCGTGAACATCAGCTGCGTCGCGAAGCCTTCCTTCATGCCGTAGGTCACGCCCATCTTGTACTCGGGCTTGCGGATCTGGTCCGGGAAAAACGCCGGCGAGTAGATGCCGCCGATGTCGAGCGAGCCGGTGCGGAACAGGTCGGCCACCTGGTTCGGGTTCTCGCCGAGCGTCATCACATGGTCTTTCAGTTGCGCGAGCTTCCTGAAGCCGGGCTCGATGTTCTGCTGCGAGCCGCCGTTCATCTTCGCGGCGATGATCGCGAGGTCGACCGCTTCGGCCCACTCGGGCGGCGGCAGGAATACGCGACCGCCGTATTTCGGGTCCCACAGTGCCTCGTAAGACGAAGGCGGCGTCTTGACGGTCGCGGTGTTGTAGATGAGGCCGTCGGACCACAGCAGATAGCCGACGCCGAAGCCGTTCGCGCCGGTGCGGTACTGCGGCGCGACGTCTTTCAGGTTCGGCAGGCGGTCGAGATCGGGCTTCATCAGCAGGCCCGCGTCGGCGAGGCCGGATGCGCCGACGCCGGCGAGCGTGATTACGTCGTAGGTCGGGCGCTCGCCCGCCGCCTTGACTTTGGCGACCATGCCGGAGGTGCCGTCGGCGCGATCGGCGATCACCTTCGCGCCGGTCTTCGCGGTGAAGGTCGCGGCGATGTTGCGCAGCGCGGCCGTGCCGGTATCGTCGGACCATGTCAGGATGCGCAGCGTCTTGCCGCTGAAGTTGTGCTCCTGTGCGCGCAGATTGAGGAACGGCATCGGCAGAGCGGATGCCGCGAGCGCCGTACCGATCGTCTTGATGACCTGCCTTCTACCGCGTTTGATCTGCTGCATGACGGTCTCCTGTGATGAACGCCCGTTGCCCATGAATCGCTATGACCGCTGCCGGATGAACCGTGCGTGGAGGCACTGTAGGTTTGCCAAAATCACGCAACAATCGAAATATGCGCATGGGTGGCATGACCTGCGCTCATGGCTCGCGGTGCGCGGGCGCGGCGGCGCGCGGTTCAGCGACGCGACAGGAGACTATGGGCGACGGTGCATGCGGGTTAACGACCATCTCTGACCGGTGAATACGGGGTGTATCGAGGTATGAGGAAAGCTCGGTTCTGGTGCGGGTGCCGCAGGTCTTTCGCACCACCGCGGTGCGACATCGGCCGGAACGCGCATTGTTCGGGCGCCATGAGCCGAACGCATGCGGGTTCGCCCGCGCGCCGGCTCGTGCGCGCGCGGCCGATCGCGTATGCTTTGGGCATTACGGGCAGGGCGGCGACGGGCGCTGCCGCAGCCGCGCAATGATTTTTTCTGATCTAGGACGACATCCCATGCGACGTCTACCGCCGCTCAACGCGCTGCAGATTTTCGAAACCGTCGCGCGGCATCGCAGCTTCACGCGTGCCGCCGACCATCTGTGCCTGACGCAAGGCGCGGTCAGCCGGCAGATCATCGCGCTCGAGGAGTACTACAAGTTTCCGCTGTTCAAGCGTCACGCCAAGGGGCTGACGCTGACCGCCGAGGGCGAAATGCTGCTGCCGACGGTCAAGGAGAGCTTCGCGCGGATCGAGGAAATGTCGCTGCGCCTGACGAGGCAGCGCACCGATCTCGCGCTGAAGGTGCCGACCTGCGTGATGCGCTGGATGCTGCCGAAGATCATGCGCTTCCAATCCGAGTATCCCGATCTGCACGTGCAGATCACGACCACCTGGCAGCACGACGTCGATTTCCAGAGCGAGCCGTTCGACGCGGCGATCATCTACGGTTCGTCGCCCGGTGCGGACGTGCAGGCGGTGTCGCTGTTCGAGGAGCGTCTGACGCCGGTCTGCACGCCCGAGCTGCTGAAGGACAAGCCGCTCGCGCAGGTGGCCGATCTCGCGCGGCACACGCTGCTGCATCCGACGCGCGATCACCGCGACTGGAAGATGTGGCTCGCGAAAGTCGCGGAGACCGATGCGACGGGCGCTGCCACGATCGACGCGGAGCTCGGCCCGAGCTTCGATACGCTCGACATGGCGACCAATGCCGCCGCCCAGGGCTTCGGCGTCGCGATCAGCGACCTCGCGCTGATCGACGAGGACGTCGCGGCGCGGCGCCTGATCCGGCCGTTCGACACCGTGCTGAAGACCGGCTGGCGCTATTACTTCGTGTATCCGGACTCGGTCGCGCAACAGCAGAAGCTGAATCTGTTTCGCGACTGGATGGTCGAGCACTGGGAAGAGTGAGTCACCGTCCGCCCCAGCGTCGGATTGGACATCAGATCAAGGCGCGAACGACAAAAACAGATAAGCCGCGAACAGCGATAGATGCACGGCGCCTTGCAGAATCGTCGTGCGGCCGGTGCTGAGCGTCAGTGTGGCGACCACCAGCGTCAGCGCGAGCAGCACCATGTCCTTGCCGTTGATGCCGAGCACGATGGGCTGACCGATATACAGGAACACCCCGGCGACGGTGGGAATGGTCAGGCCGATACTCGCCAGCGCCGAGCCGAGCGCGAGGTTCAGGCTAGTCTGCAGACGATCGGCGCGCGCTGCGCGCAGCGCCGCGAGTCCTTCCGGCAATAGCACCAGCGACGCAATCACGATGCCGACCACCGCCGGCGGCGCGCCCGCGCCGAGCACCGCGGATTCGACCACCGGCGACAGCACTTTCGCGAGCAGCACGACCGCGACGAGACTCACCAGCAGCAGCACGCCGCTGATGGCTGCGAGGCGCGCGCCCGGCGGCTCGGCATGGACGTCTTCGTCGGGCACGCCGGCGAGGAAGTAGTCGCGATGGCGCACCGTCTGCACGAACACGAACACGCAGTACAGCACCAGCGACGACACACCGGCAAACGCGAGCTGCGGCGGCGACAGGACCGGCCCGGGGCTGGTGGTCGTGAAGTTCGGCATCACGAGCGTCAGCACCGACAGCGATGCGAGCACCGCCAGCGCGACCGCCGCGCCGCGGCTCTGGAAGTCCTGTTCCAGATGGCGGATGCCGCCCGCCAGCAGACATAGCCCGACGAGCCCGTTGCAGACGATCATCACGGCCGCGAATACCGTATCGCGCGCGAGGCCGGCTTTCTCGGGACCGGACGTCAGCATCACCGAGACGATCAGCGCCACTTCGATCACGGTGACGGCGATCGCGAGCACCAGCGTGCCAAACGGCTCGCCGACGCGATGCGCGACCACTTCGGCATGATGGACGGCGGCAAACACGGCCGCGCACAGCGACACGCCGACCAGCGCGAGCAGCAGCGCATTGCCCGGGATCGCATAGGCGGCACCGAGCACGATCCAGCTAATGACTGGCGCGACGAGGGTCCAACGGGGCAAGACGGTCACCGGCGAAGTCATGCGGCCTTCCTTTCGGTGCGTGTATGAACTTGAAGTTATATCTTAAGGATCGACCTTAAGCTATTCAATTATAAGGGAAAAGCTGTCCCAATAAACCCGCGCTGCACGGACTCGTCCGTTCAACATATCGCGGTTTCGAGGGCGCGGGGAAATCGTCGCGTCGGGCGGTGCTAGGGCTGCACCGGGGGTAATCGTGTCGAGCGACGGATCGGAGGGGAAATTGGCGTCGCGACGGAGCTTTCCGCCATCGACGCCAGCTTGCTGCTTTTACCGCAACTTCTTCGGCTGGTTCACCGGCTTACTGGCCAATTGCGCGGATCGACAGTGCGCTCTTCACCGACGTCACGCCATCCACGCCTTGAGCGGCGTTCGTCGCGATTTCGATCTGAGCCTGCTCCGGCACCGAACCTTCCAGCGTGACGGCGCCGTTGCGTGCGCGCACGGTGATGTTGCCGACGGTCAGGCCCTTCGTACGTGCGAGCTTCGCGCGGACCTTCTTCTGCAGAGCGCGATTAGCCTGTTTATCCTGCTTGGTGGTCGGTGCCGCTGCCGCCGGCGCTTCGGTCGCGGCCGCATCGCTGCTTTGCGCGTACGCGTTGAGGGAAGCGAGAACGACCAGCGCGCCGCCGATCACCTTGATTGCCGAGAATGCTTTCATTCAACCATCTCCTATTGTCGTAGAACGTCGATCCCCCGGATGGGGTCGATTTTTTTTACACCAGCGGGTACAGCGGGATTCAATGCGAATGAAACAGGTACAGCAGCCATGCGAACACTTTCAGCCGACACGGATGTTTCCGCGAGCCGCGAAGTGCGCGCCAAAACATGCAAACGGCCGTGTGACCGGCCGGAAGCACACGATACAGCAATTGGTGCCATGTTGACTTGCCGGCGCAGAAAATGAGGCGTCGGTACAACGAATTTGTAGATCGCAACCGGTCTATGACGTGGGATTTCAGCACCGGCTTAAGGACATCCAGCCCATGCGAAACGAAGCTCTTCCGATCCGACCATTACACCGCGACGATCTGCCCGTCGATACGGTCGAACTCGCGCGCTTCATGGTCGGCAAATATCTCGTGCACGATCTGCCCGAAGGACGCCTGAGCGGCCGCATCGTCGAAACCGAGGCCTATCCGCTCGGCGATTCGACGAGCCACGCGTTTATCGGAAGGCGTCCGTACAACGGCTCGATGTTTCTCGCGCGCGGTCATGCCTACGTGCGGCTGACCTATGGCGTGTCGTACATGCTGAACATGTCGTCCGAAGCGGAGGAGGTCGGCGCCGGCATTCTGCTGCGCGCGATCGAACCGCTCGAAGGACTCGCGCTGATGGAAGCGCGCCGCCCCGGCGTGCCGCTGCGCGATCTCGCCCGCGGACCCGGCCGGCTGACAGTGGCATTCGGCATCGGCCAGGCGTTCGACGGCCACGATCTGTGTACGGGGCGCGGGCTATGGATCGGCGTGATCGAAACCGGCGACGCACCGGTCGGCGTGACGACGCGCATTGGCCTTTCGCGCGAGATGCACCGGCCGCTGCGGTTTTTCGAGCCGGGCAGCGCGTTCGTCAGCGGCCCGCGCAAACTACTGACGATTCCGCATTCGGGCGCATGATATTTCGGCCGCGCCCGGAATGTTCCGGACAATTGTTGCCCGGAACATCATGCGGGGCGCATCGACTCCGAGATATTCCACGACATTGTTGCGATCAGCACAATTTTATATCTCACAATTAAGGGTTTTCCCTTGCTCATGCGGTGACTAGACTGAACTTGTTCGCTGCACACCACGGTGTCGGCGATGCAGAGAAAACCACATTGGAGGGAAGTCATCATGAAATCGCTGATCAAGGCAGTTGCCATTGCAGCCATTGCCGCCGCGCCGATCGTATCGTTCGCGCAATCGAACCAGCAGCCGGTCACCCGCGCCCAGGTTCGCAACGAACTGATCCAACTGGAGCGCGCGGGCTATAACCCGTCGACCTCGAACGACACGGAATATCCGGCCGACATCCAGGCCGCCGAACAGCGCGTGCAAGCGCAAAATCCGGCCGTCGCGCAAACCCAGCCGACCGCGAATACCAGCGGTTACGGCGCGCCGATGAGCGGAGCGACGCAAGCGGGTCGTCCGACCCAGCCGCAGCCGACGAGCGGCCCGAAGAGCGTGTATTTCGGCAACTAATTTCCCTAACCGGTAACCACGCACGCAGCACCACGCTGTGCGCCGCTTTCGCGGGCGCACAGCGTTTCGTACCAGGTACTGTTTAAATCAAGCGCGCCGCACCCATTCGCCAGCGAGCGTGTGATCCGTGCGCGGGTTGCGTTCCTCTTTCCGAAGGAACCTCCGCTGCCGCAAGGTAGCTTGGCCCAAGCTCTTCCTGGCTTGGGCCTTTTTTGCGGCCGGTCCCGAGCGGATGAACGCCAGGCGATCGCTCGGCGAAGCTCGTGCTTCAGCGTCATTCGCCGTGGAGTCGTTCGCCGTGAATATAGAACTCGAGTTGCTGGATGGTGAACTGCTGTTCCGCGATGATGTCCTTCACGAGGTCCCCAATCGACACCATGCCGATCAGCCGGTCGTTCTCGATGACAGGCAGGTGACGCATGCGCCGCTCGGTCATCAGCGCCATGCACTCTTCGGTCGTCTGGTCGGGGCGAACGAAGCGCACCGCCTTCGTCATGATGTCGCGTACCGGCGTCGCCTTCGACGACCGGTCCATCAGCACCACCTTGCGGGCATAGTCGCGCTCCGTGATGATGCCGGCGATGCTGTCGCCGTCGGTCACTACCAGCGCTCCGATACCCTTCTCGGCCATCAACCGGATCGCCTCATAGACGGAGTCGTCGGCGCCAATCGTGTAGACGTTGGAGGGGTTCGGTTTCGTTTTGAGAAGCTGTGCAACGCTTGACATGGAACGGCTCCGTTTCGCAATGCAGCACGCCGAAGTGGCGCGCTGTCGTGAGGGACAGGCGATTCCAGTATAGGCGCGAGGTTCGCCCGCGGTACACCGGGAATACCTCTGGCACGCCGGACGATGTGCGCTGGTTCGGCCAGATTCGCACGGACTTGCCGGTCCCGTCGTGGGGCGCCAGCCGTTGTCGCGGGGGGGCTGCGTTCCGTGCTCGCGAAGGGGCATCCGGGTGCGGCATGCGGATTAGCGGTAAACTCGCAGTCCACACCTTATCCCCGGCTCGCCGGGTTCATGCCTGCACCATTGCTTAACGCCATGCTCACGTCTCAGGATTCATCGCCCGCAGCGGACGGCGCCGTCACCGGCGAATGCGTCGTTCTCGACGCCACCGCCACGCTACCCACGCGCTATGGCACGTTCACTTCCTATGTGTTTCGCGTGCTCGAAAGCGGCGCCGAACATCTCGCGCTCGTAATGGGCGATGTCGCCAACCAGTCGTCCGTGCTGACGCGCCTGCATTCGGAATGTCTGACGGGCGACGTGCTCGGCTCCTATCGCTGCGACTGCGGCGAGCAACTAGACCTCGCGCTGCGCTATATCGCGGCTGAGGGATGCGGCGTGCTGCTGTATCTGCGCGGCCACGAAGGACGCGGCATCGGCCTGTCGAACAAGATCCGCGCGTATGCGTTGCAGGAGCAGGGGCGCGATACCGTCGAAGCCAACCTCGATCTCGGCCTGCCCGACGATTCACGCGAATACGATTCGGCCGCGGGCATCCTGCGCACGCTGAAGGTCACGTCGGTGCGGCTGATGAGCAACAATCCCGAGAAGTTCGACACGCTGTCGAAGCACGGCATTCCGGTGTGCGAGCGTGTCGCGCTCGCGATTCCGATGCGCGAGGAAAACGAGCGCTATATCCGCACGAAGCAGCTGAAGTTCGGGCATTACTTCGACGAGAACGAATAGTAGCAAGTCGAGACCTGTCCGGGTTCGTCCATAGTGAGCCAATGGATGCTTCAAGTATCTGAATAAAAAAGAAAAAATATCGGAATAACTCGCTCAATTGGCACATCAACGCTTTTCTGTGTGCGACTAAACTCGCTACCTTGGCGTAGGTTTTTGCTGCATTGTGCTGCAAACCTACGCCGAGTATGCTTCTCTCAGAAAAACTACGCCGAGGGAAGTATGCGCTTTGATGCACGTGTCGCAGCTAAGCTGCCCAGTGGCGAGCACATGACCTTTGAGGGGTTTTCAGGACTAAGACTCCAAGCTTCGGCGAGCCGCAAATCGTGGACGTACCGCTACAAGTCGCCAATCGACAGCCGCATGCGGCAAGTGAAGCTTGGTGAATGGCCGGCAATGTCGTTTGCCGCAGCTATCGCTGCGTGGGAGAAGAGTCGTATCGAGAGGGACTCCGGTGCGGAACTCTCCGCGCTGCGTCGAAAGCAGGAAAATGAGGCCAATCGCCCATCGCCAGGTGATTACACCGTTAGACAGTTGTGCCACGACTATCTGCAGGGATATGTAGAGCTCAATCGAAAGGCAAAGGGCGCGACCGAGGTCGCACGTATATTCAGGGCGATGTTAGGGCCGGTTGCGGATACGCGTGCAATTGCTGTCACGCGCGCCCAGGCTTTCGATTTCCTGGAGTCATATCGTTCGACGCCTGTTCTCGCTGCACGCCTTCGCATGGAGCTCGGTAATGCCTGGCGTTACGCGCTAGATGCCGGTCGTCTTCCTGAAAACACCGCGAATTGGTGGAAGGAAGTTCTACGAGGGCAACTGAAGAGCAAAGGGCGCAAGATTGAAGGCAAATACACCGGGACACAGAAAAGGGTGCTATCGGTAGACGAGCTCGGCACATTGATTCGGTGGTTGCCGAATTTCAGTCTGACTGTCGCTGATGCGTTGACGCTCTACCTCTGGACAGGCACGCGGGGAGGCGAGATCGTCAGTATGGAGAGCACGGAGATCGCAGACGAAGGCGACGGTCTTTGGTGGACGATCCCCAAGCAAAAGACCAAAGTGCTACATAACGAGAAAGCAACGGATCTGCGCGTGCCGCTCATAGGCCGCGCCGAAGTAATCGTGCGGCGACGCCTCGATCAGGCCAAGGGAACGGTCCTATTTCCTTCCTCGCGTGGGGTGGCGATGGATCAGACCGTGGTCCAGCACGGCGTCTACTACCATCAGCCGTACTGCAAGATTGCTCCGAACCATGATCGGCCTCGTTTACCCGTCACGCATTGGTCAGCTCATGATCTTCGACGCACAACCCGGACGCTGCTTGCGACCCTTGGATGCCCAAACGAAATTGCCGAGGCAGTCCTCGGGCATGTTCAGCCTGGCATCATCGGCGTCTATAACCGCCATACCTACGACAGCGAGCGTCGCGAATGGCTGGGGCAACTGTCACATCGCCTGGAAGCGATTGCGGCGGCATATCCCCCAAAGAAGTAGCACGCATGTAACCATTGCGCGGGTGTTCGGCAGTGGGGCGAGATCAGATATCAACGGGGCGTCGCGTGAAGCATTCCACTTCCCGTTACACCGGCCGGATCCAATCTCCATCGAACTTCAAATGAGAAGGATCAACGCTAAGCAGCAGGCATTGAGAAGTTTCCGGCTCAGCGTCGTCTAGCAAGCGGCTCTCTGCGGAACTTTCCGGAAGCGCATCGCTTGGTGGCTGCGCTGGCAAACAGAATTTTCTTTCTCTGAGGGCGTTTGCCACAATTAGTGCCGCCAATTAAATTCCGATGTACGTGCTCAACCGTAACGATGAATCGCTCGCAGATCAATCCTCCGTTCGTTCATGTTGACGACGCCTCAGTGCAGTCCGGAACCAACGGTAACAGACGAAGGTAAAGTCGCAATGAAGATCTGTCTCTCTCTAAAAGAAGTGGCAGAGGCACTCTCTCTGTCACCGACGACCGTACAGCAACTGGTACGCGAGAAAACGTTCCCCGAACCACGATTGCTTTCCGGCCGAAGGGTGGGATGGCTCGCACATGAGGTTCAGAACTGGGCTGACGCACGCCCGATCGCCAAGCTACTGCCGCCAGAGAATTCAGGCGCTAAGAAGCGGCAAGTCCCTCGAGACGTGAGCGGCCGAAATAAAGACGATTTGGACTCCATGGCGAGAACTGCGGCGACAAGTGACGCGGCCATTCGGACGCCCGCGAGAGTGCTTTGAGTTCTGGAGATCTATTGTGGGGATGACAAATTGGGGCGACCCAGCAGTAGATAAGCGGAGAAGGAATCGGCCAGATGAACAGACAAGATGTCGGCGCCAAACGCGTGGTGCTGCACAGCGGCTTTTTCCGCTTCTCGGAGTGATCGACGAAGCGGACGCTTTGAAAAAAGGACATCGACGTTCAGATCGACGCGCGCGTCGATTGTCTGTCGATCGACTGAGCGCGCGGTCTGCCGGCAGTGAACTACGTGCCGCCCGGCTTGCCGGGCAGCACGCGCTTGAATGCCTCATCGCGCAGCACGTAATGATGAAGCAGCGCGGCGGCGGCATGCACCGCAGCGATGACGATGATGGCCCAGCCGACGAGATCGTGCGCCTCGCCGATAGAATGAGGCGTGGCCTTGCTGGTCGGCGCGAACGGAGCGGGAATCAGCAGCCCGAAAAAGCTCATCGATTCGTTGCCGGACCAGCACAGCACGAAACCCAACACCGCTTCGGCCACAGCAGTGCGTACAGAAGATAATGGATGCCTTTGGCGCCCGACTCGATCCATCCCACGGCGGACACGGGACTATGATGTCCGGGTATCAGCCGTTATCGGATGCGCACGATCAAGACGGCCAACAGCACCCAGTACGACGCTTTCTCGATCCTGTTGGATCACGGCCATTCTGGTGGTGTGATGCGTTTCGAGTGCGTCGTCGTCGACGCGACGGGGGGTTCAATGCGACCCGCCATCGTTCTTTTGCCGCAAGCCTGTGGCCGGCTCCTCTGACGTTGGTCGTCTTCCGCTAAGATCGTCGCGGGATTAACCGACCCACACGACGGCGGCACCATCAAGTGCCACGCCTAAGCGCAAGTTCACCACCCAACACGCCATGGACCGTATCGACGCCATGAAGGTCTTCGTCGCCACGCTCGACGAGGGAAGTCTAGCAGGCGCAGGCCGCCGGCTCGGCCGCTCGCCGGCGGCGGTGAGCCGGGCCATCGCGTTTCTGGAGACCCACACGGGCACGCCGCTGCTACACCGCACCACGCGCACGATCCGGTTGAGCGAGGCGGGCGAGCGCTATGCGCTCGCGTGCCGGCGCATTCTCGCGGACCTCGAGGAGGCGGACCTGCTCGCCGCCGAGGAGCGCTCCGCGCCGCGCGGCCTGCTCGGCGTGACGGCGGCGATCGCAGTGGGCGAGGAGGTGCTGCGCCCGATCGTCGATTCGTTTCTCGATCGCCATCCGCAGGCGTCGATCCGCCTGCATCTGCTCGACCGGCCCGTGAGCCTGATCGACGAAGGCATCGACGTGGCGTTGCGCATCGCGCATCTGCAGGACTCGACGCTCGTCGCCATTCCGGTGGGCGAGGTGAGGCGGGTGGTGGTCGCGTCGCCCGACTATCTTGCCACGCATCCGGCCATCGTCGCGCCCGCCGATCTCGCCAGCCATCCGATCATCTCGATGACGCATTTCGGGCTCGATTCATGGAGCTTTCCGGCGACCCGTCAAACGGCGCTGCCGCAGGTCGTGCGGTTCACGCCGCGCGTCATCGTCAACACGATTCGCGCGGCGCGGGCTTCGGCCGTGGAGGGGCGCGGGCTCACACGGCTCTTTTCCTATCACGTGGCAGATCACGTCAAGGCCGGCGCGCTGAAAATCGTGCTGCGCGACAGCGAGCACACGCCGCTGCCCGTGAATCTGGTGACGCCGCACGGCCGCCTTGCCGTGCCCAAGGTGCGCAGTTTCGTCGATTTCGCCGCGCCGCTGCTGCGCGAGTATTTCGAACAGGCGAAGCAGATCACCGACGCCGATCGCCGCTGATTCCATCGCCGCGCGGAAGAATGACTTACGCAGCGCGGCGATTCTCCCGGAATGCGACTCGAGCTAGACTGCTCCCATCTTCATCGGGTGCTTAAGAGCACGGGTCCGCGGGAGTCGTCATGCAGCAAGCCGTCTCGAATCCGGCCGGTCCGGCCGGCTACAACGTCTGGCGGGGCACGCTCGCCGGGGCCAGCGCGAGCCTGACCGGCATCGGTCTCGCGCGGTTTGCCTATACGCCGCTTTTGCCTGCCATCATCGGCGCGCACTGGTTTCCTGCTTCGACCGCCGCCTATCTCGGCGCGGCGAACCTCGGCGGCTATCTGGCCGGCGCGCTGCTGGCCGGTGCGATGGTGCGCGTGGCGAAACCCGCCACCGTGCTGCGCGCGATGATGCTGCTTGCAACCATCGCCTTCGTGGCCTGCGCGGTGCCCGTGTCGTTCCTGTGGTTCTTCATCTGGCGCCTCGCGTCGGGAATTTCGGGCGGCGCGCTGATGGTGCTCGCCGCGCCCACCATCCTTGCGCACGTGCCGGCGGCTCGTCGCGGCTTCGCGAGCGGCGGGATCTTCACCGGCATCGGGCTCGGCATTGCGGCATCGGGCACGATCGTGCCGATCCTGCTGCGTCAGGGACTCACGTGGACGTGGCTCGGGCTCGCGGCCGTTTCGCTCGGGTTGACCGCGGTGGCGTGGAACGGCTGGCCCGAGCACGCGGCACCGGCGCATGTTCATGCGCATTCGCGCTTCGAAACAGCCCCGGCCTATCCGCGCGCCGGCCTGCGCTCGCTCTATGTCGAATATGGCCTGAACGCGGTGGGACTCGTGCCGCACATGCTGTTTCTCGTCGATTTCGTGGCACGCGGGCTGGGGCGCGGCGTCGAGGCGGGCGCTGAATTCTGGGTGCTGTACGGCTTGGGCGCGATCGTCGGGCCGCTCGCGGCGGGGCATCTGGCCGACCGCGCGGGTTTCGGCCGCGCGCTGCGTGTCGCGTATCTGGCGCAGGCCGCTGCGGTCGCGATTCCGGCCGTGGGCTTGTTCGGCGCGGCGGGGTTGATGGTGTCCGCCTTGGTCGTAGGCGCGTTCACGCCGGGCATCGTGCCACTGGCGCTCGGTCGCGTGAACGAACTGCTTGCGCACCATCCGTCCGCGGTCAAGGGCGCGTGGAGCCGCGCGACCACGAGCTTCGCGGTGATGCAGGCGCTGGCGGCCTATGGTCTTTCGTTCGTGTTCTCTTCGAGCGGCGGCAATTATCCGGTGCTCTACGCGATCGGCGCGGTGGCGCTGCTGCTCGCACTCGCGGTCGATCTGCTGGCCGCACGGAGCGCGAAATGAACTCCCCGGTTTCGTCCTCATCGGTGGCGCTCGCGGCGCCGCCTGCGTTGCACGACGCGCGGCCGCGCGGCTACGCGGAGCGCAACGTCCAGTACTGGCGGCGCAATCTCGTCGTTTGCGTGTTCGGCTCGTTCACGACGCTCGTGAGCCTCAGCATGCTGCTGCCGTTCCTGCCGCTCTATGTGCGGCAACTTGGCGTCAGCTCGCAGTCCGCGGTGATCCAGTGGTCGGGCATCGCGTTCGGCGCGACCTTTCTCGGCACCGCGCTCACCGCGCCGCTGTGGGGGCGTCTGGCCGACCGCTTCGGGCGCAAGCCGATGCTCGTGCGCGCGGCGATCGGTATGGCGGTGGTGATGTCGTTGATCGGCGTGGCGCACAATGTGTACGAACTGGTCGCACTGCGTCTGATCGCCGGTCTGGTAGGCGGCTACGCGTCAGCTTCCACGGTGATGGTGGGCACCCAAGCGCCGCGCGAACGCGCGGGTTGGGCGCTCGGCATACTGTCGACGGGCGCGCTCGCGGGCAACCTGGTAGGGCCGCTCGTCGGCGGCGTGCTGCCGGACTGGATCGGCATTCGCGGCACGTTCTTCGCAGGCGGCGCGATGATCGCGGCGGCGGCGCTGCTGACCATCTTCGTGGTGAAGGAAGAGTTTCACCCGGCCAGCGACGGCAAAGCGCGCGCATCCGGCAGCTCGGACGTACCCGTGCGGCGCACCAACTACGCGGTGATCGCGGCGCTGCTCGTCACGGCAATGATGGTGTTGCTCGCCAATATGTCGATCGAGCCGATCATCACCGTGTACATCGGTGATCTCGGCGTGAGCGCGCCGCATCTTGCTCGCGTTGCGGGCGTGGTCATGGCATGCTCGGCGCTCGGGAGCATGCTGACGGCCGCGCGCCTCGGCGCGCTGGCCGACCGCTTCGGGAGCTGGCGCGTGATCGTCGCCTGCCTCGTGCTGACGGGACTGGCAATGGTGCCGCAAGCCTTCGTCACGCAGTGGTGGCAGCTCGCGGGGTTGCGCGTGCTGATGGGTATGACGCTCGCGGGTCTGTTGCCGTCGATCGGCAAGCTCGCGCGGCAGTCGGTGGATGAAAGCAGGACCGGCGGCATGCTCGGCTATCTGCAATCGGCGCAATTCAGCGGCCAGGTGGTGGGCCCGGTGATCGGCGGCGTGATCGGCGTTCACCTCGGGCTGCACGCGGTGTTCTTCGTGACTGGCGCGCTGCTGATCGCCTGCGGCGGGCTCGCGCGCTGGGCGCACCGCCGCACTGGAGCCTGACCGGCTGGCAAGCTGGCAGCCACATTGAACCTCTAACGCATCCGGTGGGAAGGGAACATGAGCACTCAAGCGAACAACCGCGCGTTGTTGCGCACGCTCGGCATCCACAAGCCGATCATTCAGGCGCCGATGGCCGGTGTCACCACACCGGCGCTGGCCGCCGCGGTGTCGAACGCGGGCGGTCTCGGCTCGCTCGGCGTGGCGGCGATGAACTCGGAGAACGCGCGCCGCGCGATCCACCAGACCCGCGAGCTAACGACGAAACCGTTCAACATCAACGTGTTCTGCCATCGCCCGGCAACACCCGATGCGGCCGTCGAGCGTGCATGGCTCGCCTGGCTCGAACCGGTGTTCCGGCAATACGGCGCGACGCCGCCGCAAGCGCTCTCGGAGATCTACACGAGCTTCGTCGTCGACACCGCGATGCAGGCGATGCTGCTCGCGGAGAAGCCGGCCGTCGTCAGCTTCCATTTCGGCTTGCCGCCCGATGCGGTGATCGCGCAACTGAAGCACGCGGGCATCCGTTTGCTCGCGAGCGCGACCAATCTCGACGAAGCGGCGGCGGCCGTCGAGGCAGGCGTGGATGCGATCGTCGCGCAGGGCATCGAGGCGGGCGGTCACCGTGGCGTGTTCGACACCACCGCGCGCGACGAACGCCTCGGCACGTTCGCGCTGACGCGGCTCCTCGCCAGCGAGTTCGACCTGCCGGTGATCGCGGCGGGCGGCATTATGGACGGCGCCGGCATCGCGGCCGCGCTCGCGCTGGGCGCGCAGGCGGCGCAATTGGGCACCGCGTTCGTCGCGTGCCCGGAAACCTCGATCGACGACGCCTATCGCCGCGCGTTGCTCAGCGATGCGGCGCGCTCGACGACGTTCACGTCGGCCATTTCGGGGCGCCTCGCGCGCAGCATCGTCAATCGCTTCACCGCGCTCGGCGAGGACCCGCAGGCCCCGCAAACGCCGTCCTATCCGATCACCTACGACGTCGGCAAGGCACTCAATGCAGCGGCCAAGGCCAAGGGCGAGTTCGGCTACGGCGCGCAATGGGCGGGCCAGGCTGCGCCGCTTGCGCGGTCGTTGGCGGCGGGCGAACTGATGGCGCAGCTGGAGCGCGAAACGCGGGAAAGTATCGAGCGGCTGCAATCGGTGTGGAACTGAGCAGTCGGGCCTCGATGCCTCGCACGCATCGATGGCATCGAAACACGTGGCGCACGCACCTGCCGATGCGGGTGTGGCTTCCGGCGTCAATTGTCGGTCGTCAGTTCCGCGTCCATGCGTTCGCTGCCGCGCGGCCGGGATCGACAGGTTCTTGAGCCAATAGACGAAGGCGGACAGGCATGCAACGCAAATTCGACGATCTGCTGCTCGGCAGCATCGAGCTCTTCTGCCTCGCGGCCGAGCTCGGCAGCTTCACACTGGCGGCCAACGCCGCGAGCGTCACGCCGGCGGCGGTGAGCCGCTCGGTGGCGCGGCTCGAGGAACGGCTCGGCGTGCGCCTGTTCGTGCGCACGACGCGCCAGATCCGTCTGACCGACGCGGGGCGGCGCTACTTCGAGCAGTGCC
>NZ_JBFRCK010000058.1:0-18857 GCF_040965775.1 Paraburkholderia sp. BR10954 | reverse complement strand
CGACGGCTTGCTGCTCTATCAGAACGACCAGCACAGCGACATGGGCCGCGCGCTCGACACGCTCGCGCATCGCGTCGCGCGGGCCATCCCGGGTTTGCGCGGCTTCGTCGGCATCGATGTCGTGTGGCATCCGCAACGCGGGCCGGTCGTGATCGAGGTGAATCCGCGTCTGACAGTCGCTTATGCGGGGCTGTCGGCGGTGCGCGGCAGCGGTCTGACGCGCGCGCTGCTGGCCGCGCACGGCGTGCGACTCGAGCGCCGCGGGGCGGCGCGCGCCAATCCGCTCACATTCGAGGTGCGTCCTTGAGCGCCGCCCGTTCGAACCCGGCGGTGCGGTTCGGCTGGGACGGCGGCGGTGCGCCCGTGAAGGTGTCGCTCATCGACGGCAGCGACGCCGTGCTCGACGTCGTGCAATGGCCGTGTCCGCTGTGGCAGGGGCTCGACCATCTGCAACGGACGATCGACCTCGTCTTCGAGCGCTGGCCGCAGGCCCGCACGGACGCCGCGCAGCATGCGGTGACGATGACCGGCGAGATGGTCGACCTGTTCGCGGACCGCGCCGAAGGCGTGCGCGCGATCGTGGCCGCGCTCGCGCAGCGGCTCGGTTCGTCACTGCGTTTCTACGCCGGCGACGCCGGCTGGCTCGCTGCCGACGACTGCGCGGCCGGCTGGCGCCAGGTCGCGTCGGCGAACTGGCTCGCGACCGCGAGCTGGGTCGCTACCCGCATGGCGAACGCGCTGCTGATCGACATCGGCAGCACCACTACCGACATCATTCCGATCGTCGACGGCCGGGTCGTCGCGCGTGGCGCGACCGATGCGGGCCGGCTCGCGAGCGGCGAACTCGTGTATCACGGCGTCGTGCGCACGCCGTTGTGCGGCGTCGCGCATCGGATCGAATTCGGCGGCGCCACGCTGAACGTGATGAATGAATGGTTTGCGACCACCGCCGACGTCTACCGGCTGACGGGCGAACTGGACCCGCTGCACGACGTGCAGCCGAGCGCGGACCAGGGAGCGAAGACCCAGGCGGCGAGCCGCGCGCGGCTCGCGCGCATGATCGGGCACGACGCGCACGACGCGTCGGACCTCGAATGGCTGCAGTTTGCGCGGCGCTGGCGGGCGCTGCAGGTGCGCGAAATCGGCGCAAACCTGATGCGCGTGGTCGCCGCGCAGCCGGCGCTCGCGGCCGCGCCGCTGGTGGGCGCGGGCTGCGGCCGCTTCCTCGTCGCCGCCTTGGCGCGCGACGAAGCGCGCGGCTATATCGACTTCGGCGCGTTGGCGGGCGTGCCCGATGCCAGCGCGGCGTGGGCGGCGACCTGCGCGCCGAGCGTGGCGGTCGCGCTGCTCGCGGCGCACGAACCGGCAGCGCAGCGGCGAAGCGCGCGTGGCGTCGCCGCGCGCGCGGCATGAGTCGACCGGCGCGGCGCCGCCCGAAGACCCGGCGCCAGCGCACGAGTAGCGCAAAGAGGGGCAGTGGGGACGATTGGGCGAGCGGGACAAGTTCGGTGATGAACGAGGTTGCGAAACGACGCGACCCAGCCGGGCACTCAACTGGACGCGAGGACAACAGTCATGTGGGTGGTCAAGATCGGAGGCAGCCTGAGTCACGACCCGGCACTGCGCCACTGGCTCAGCGAGCTATGCGAAGTCGGCGGCGGACGCGTGGTGATCGTGCCCGGCGGCGGCGATTTCGCGGACAAGGTGCGCCAGTACCAGGGCGAATGGAACTTCGACGATCTGGCCGCGCACAACATGTGTCTGCTCGCGATGACGCAATACGCGCTGCTGATGCAAGGTGTGTCGCCCGAACTGGTGATCGCGTCGAGCGAGGCGAAGATTCGCCGCACGTTGCGCGACGGCCACGTCGCCGTGTGGGTGCCCACCGCGCTGATGCGCGACACGCCCGACACGATGAGCAACTGGGACACGACCTCCGACAGCCTTGCCGCCTGGCTTTCGACGATGCTCAACGCCGAGCGGCTGATCGTCGTCAAATCCTGTCCGATCGCCGCCGACGATCCGCTCGAAACGCTGGCCGCGTCGGGCGTAGTCGACCGCAAGTTCGTCGACTACGTGACGGATGCGAACTATGTGGTCGAACTGCTCGACAAAAGCAACGTCGCGCTGATGCGCGACCGTTTGCTGAACATTCCGGTGATGTGAGCGGTGGCTATAGCCGCGTCGCGCTCGTCGAGCCCGGCAGCGGCGCACCGCCATCGACGCGGATTTCGCCAGCCGGCCGGTGCAACGCGCTCGCCCATTGCGCGACGCGCTCGGGATCGAGCCGCGAGCGGCGCCCGTCGGCGCACAGCGCGGTGCGAAAACCGGCCACGTCGGGCGCTAGCGCACGGATCTGCGGCAGTTGCGCCCAGCCGAGCGCACCGGCGATGCCCACCATCGCGCCGCGCTGACGCGCGAGCCGCAACCAGCGTGCGAGCGAGTCGACATCGACGTGATCGAACAGCGTGCCGCCGTCCTTGCTCGCGGTATCGAACATCAGGCCGGCAAAGCCGAGCGCCGCGGTGTGGCTGACGAGGTCGTCGTCCATGCCGCCGTCGCACAGCAGCACCGGCACGACGGTGGCCGGCAGATTCGCGAGCTGCTCGATGCAGCGGCGCGCGGCTGGTCCGCGCGCGACCCCGACCTTCACATAGTCGACGCCGGCGTCGCTGACGTCGATCACGCGCGTGGCGATCTCGTCGAACGCATCCGCCGGCACGTCGCCGATCGCCGCGCTGATCGGCTTGACCGGATAGCGCGCCCGCAGCTGTCGCGCGATGTTCGTAATGGCGCCGACCGACAGGCCGCCGAGCGCGCCGTCGTTCGGTTCTTTCAGGTCGATCAGCTCGGCGCCGGCGCGTGCGGCATCGAATGCTTCCTCATCCGAGCGGACGCTCGCAAGCAATGCGGTCATCGGGATTCTCCGCGGCAAACGGGTTGAGGGTCTAACAGACCCTAATGATGGGCGGAAGCGGCGGCGTGATTGGCCGCCCCTTCCAGATTCGCGCGGTATCGCGCGACCGCGGCGACGAGCCAGCCCCATGCGGTGCGCTCGTTGTCGCCGGCGGTTTTGTCGATCGCGATCTGCAGATAGGCCATTTCGCGATCGACCTTGTCGGCCGGCAGCATGAAAAGCCGGCTTACCAGAATCGCGCCTTCCACGACCGCCGACTGCGCGCGATTGAAGCCCGCGAACGGCGCGTGGTTTTCGCGGTGCACGCATTTCATCACCAGTACCGGGCGCTCTTTGTCGTCTTGCAGTTCGTCGAGTTCGAGTTCGGCGTGGGCCAGCGATTCGGCCAGCCGCACGCTCGCGACACGGCTTGCGGCCACGGTCGGCCAATCGGTCGCGCAGTGCGTGACGCAGCCCGCGAAGATGCGCACGTCGGTCGTGAAATTCAGCACGGCCGCGCGCGTCGCGACGATGTTGTCGAGCGTAACCGACGGTCGGAAAGGCGCAAGGACGATGCGCTCACCCTCGTAGCGCGCGCCCATCGGCGCGATATGAGGACGGCCATCGCACGCTGCCGTGGTGACGATCGTTTCGTGGATCATGGTTGGGAACGTTTGTCCCGACAGCGCCGGAAGGCCGGCCGTCAGCAGAGGTCAAACACAAACGGGAACCGCAAAGGGGCCGCGGCGTGCGGCCCGGTTGCGGGCTTAACGCGTAGCGACATACATCACGATTTCAAAACCGAGGCGTACGTCGGTGTAGCTCGGAGTCGTCCATTGCATACGTGCTTCCTCCTTCGGTTGAAACTGCGCTTGGAACTGCGGTTCGAACTGCTCTGAGCCGCCGGCCCGGCGAACTTTCATGCCCGATCTCGACGGCAGCCGGCATCACGCAATCTCCATGCCCGTGCGTGTGCCGGCCGGCCAGGCGGGCGCGCATTCGAGAGCTAATACAGCGCTCGGCGAATTGCGCCACGCCCTGGCGCTCGCGCGGCTTGCCAGACGCAAGCGTCCGCGCGGTGTGGCGGAAACGAAGCAAAGTGTTCCATCGCGATTCGCCAATCCGATTGCGCTGTCACCCGTGCCCGTCTCCCACACTAGCCGATTCTGCTCCCATTGCCGTTTCATGGCGTGAAAAAGAAACTAACGATGTGATAGTGATAATCGATCCATTAAGTCTGCCAAATAAAATCGTGAATTCCCCTTGGGCGTGTCCGTGCCTACAGTGCAACTCAAGCGCTTGGTTCTTCCGGCAGTGCGCTTGCCACCTTCGAGGACAGGTCATGAACGATTTCAGTCAACCGCCGATCCAGCCCGGACATCAAGCGCGCGATCCGCACAATCCGCGCGAGCGGTACGCGGCAGGCGTGATGAAATACCGCGAGATGGGTTACTGGCAACCGGACTACGAACCGAAAGAGACCGACGTGATCGCGCTCTTTCGCATTACGCCGCAACCCGGTGTCGAACCCGAGGAAGCGGCGGCCGCGGTGGCCGGCGAATCGTCGACCGCGACGTGGACGGTCGTGTGGACCGACCGCCTGACCGCCTGCGACATGTATCGCGCGAAGGCGTATCGCGTCGAACCGGTGCCGGTGTCGCGCGCCGACGAGCCGCAGTACTTCGCGTACATCGCGTATGAACTCGATCTGTTCGAAGAGGGCTCGGTCGCGAACCTGACCGCGTCGATCATCGGCAACGTGTTCGGCTTCAAGCCGCTGAAGGCGTTGCGGCTCGAAGACATGCGCATCCCCGTCGCCTATCTGAAGACGTTTCAGGGACCGCCGACCGGCATCGTCGTCGAGCGTGAACGGCTCGACAAGTATGGACGCCCGCTGCTCGGCGCCACGGTCAAGCCGAAGCTCGGGCTGTCGGGCAAGAACTATGGGCGGGTGGTCTACGAGGGCCTGCGCGGCGGCCTCGATTTCCTGAAGGACGACGAGAACATCAACTCGCAGGCGTTCATGCATTGGCGCGACCGCTTCCTGTTTTCGATGGAGGCGGTGAACCGCGCGCAGGCGGAAACCGGCGAGGTCAAAGGGCACTACCTGAACGTGACGGCCGGCACGATGGAAGACATGTACGAGCGCGCCGAATTCGCGAAGGAGCTTGGCTCGTGCATCGTGATGATCGATCTGGTGATCGGCTGGACCGCGATCCAGTCGATGTCGCGCTGGGCCCGCAAGCACGACATGATCCTGCATCTGCATCGCGCGGGGCACAGCACCTACACGCGGCAACGCAATCACGGCATCTCGTTTCGCGTGATCGCCAAATGGCTGCGCATGGCGGGCGTAGATCATGCGCATGCGGGCACCGCGGTCGGCAAGCTCGAAGGCGATCCGCTGTCGGTCCAGGGCTACTACAACGTGTGCCGCGACGCGCACAACGCGGTGGACCTGTCGCGCGGCCTCTTCTTCGATCAACCGTGGGCCGGCTTGCGCAAGGTGATGCCGGTCGCTTCCGGCGGGATTCACGCGGGGCAGATGCATCAGCTGCTCGACCTGTTCGGCGACGACGCGATCCTGCAGTTCGGCGGCGGCACGATCGGCCATCCGGCCGGCATCCAGGCCGGGGCGACTGCGAACCGCGTCGCGCTCGAAGCGATGGTCAAGGCCCGCAACGAGGGCCGCGACATTCTGCGCGAAGGGCCCGACGTGCTCGAAGCCGCAGCGCGCTGGTGCACGCCGCTCAAGCAGGCGCTCGATACGTGGCGCGACGTGACTTTCAACTACGCGTCGACCGATACGCCCGATTTCGCCGCCACGCCGACTGCGGCTTAAGAGAGCCGAGCTTTACCCGCCAGCGCTTCACGAGCGCATCCGCAACGTGGTGCTACGGCACCGCGCGGGGCACCGTTGACGCCGTTCTGAACGCGACATCCATCAACGAGGTTCGTCATGCGTATTACTCAAGGAACGTTTTCTTTTCTGCCCGAACTGACCGACGAGGAAATCGGCCTGCAGATCGACTACGCGCTGCGCCAGGGCTGGGCCTGTTCGGTCGAATTCACCGACGACCCGCATCCGCGCAACACGTACTGGGAAATGTGGGGCCTGCCGATGTTCGACCTGCACGACGCGGCAGGCGTCTTGCAGGAGGTCCGGGCCTGTCGCGAGGCGCGGCCGCAGCACTACATCAAGGTCAACGCATTCGATTCGGAGCGCACCTTCGAGACGATGCGCCTGTCGTTCATCGTCAACCGGCCGGACGTGGAGCCGGGCTTCCGTCTGTCGCGCCAGGACGCGCAGGGGCGCACGCAGCGCTACAGCATGACGGGCTATGCGACCGACCGGCCGGCGGGCGAGCGCTACGGCTCACCGGGCTGAGCCGCTGATCGGGCACGAGGGTGCAAGACAGGCACACGACAAACCCGCAAGGAGGAGCAATGACTGACGCCGCCATCGTGGACGCACTGCCCGCGTCCACCGCGCACAGCGACGACGCCACGCCCCACATCGACCTCGCGGCACTGTACCGTGACTCGGGCATCGGCGACGTGCTCGGCGAACTCGAACGCGATCTGGTCGGGCTCGCGCCCGTGAAGACGCGCATTCGCGAAGTCGCCGCGCATCTGCTGGTCGAACGCGCGCGGGCTTCGCTGGGTCTTGCGGGCGGCGCGCCGACCTTGCATATGTGTTTTTCCGGCAACCCCGGCACCGGCAAGACGACGGTCGCGCTGCGCATGGCCGAGGTGCTGCACCGGCTCGGCTACATCCGCCGCAATCATCTGGTGTCGGTCACGCGCGACGATCTGGTCGGCCAGTACATCGGTCACACCGCGCCGAAAACGCGCGACGTGCTGAAGCGCGCGATGGGCGGCGTGCTGTTCATCGACGAAGCGTACTACCTGTATCGCCCGGAGAACGAGCGCGATTACGGGCAGGAAGCGATCGAAATCCTGCTGCAGACGATGGAGAACCAGCGCAGCGACCTGGTCGTGATTCTGGCCGGCTACGCGTCGCGGATGGAAGTGTTCTTCGAGAGCAATCCGGGTTTCCGCTCGCGCATTGCGCATCACATCACGTTTCCCGATTACGAGGAAACCGAACTGCTCGAAATCGCCGAGCGGATGCTCGACACCATGCATTACCGCTTCGATGCCGCGTCGCGCCGCGCGTTCGCCGACTATCTGGCGCGCCGCATCCGGCAACCGAATTTCGCCAACGCGCGCTCTGTGCGCAATGCGCTCGACCGCGCGCGGCTGCGCCAGGCGAACCGCCTGTTCGCGAGCGCGTTGCAGGGCGGCGAGCCGATCGATGCCGCCGCGCTGACGCTGATCGACGCCGCCGATGTGCGCGCGAGCCGCGTATTCGACGAGCCCATGCAGCCGTCCTCGCCACCGCCTTCCACCGCGCGCGCCGTCACGGCGCCGCCGGGCTGAATCACGACACCATCGAAGGAGAACGCCATGCAGGACGGACGCACGACACTTTCGAAGTTCCTGATCGACACGCTCGATCGCCCGCCGTGTACAGACGACACGCGGGACACGGCGGGACTCTCCGCGCTGCTCATCGACGTAGCGGCCGCCATCAAATCGATCTCGGCGATGCTGACCAAGGGAGCGCTAGGCGGCAACTACGGTTCCGCGCAAACGCTCAACACGCACGGCGAGGAGCAGAAGAAGCTCGACGTCTCCACCAACGAGATTTTCGTGCAGCAATGCGAGTGGGACGGCTTGCTGGCCGCGATGGTGTCCGAGGAAATGGAGCACGTGTACCCGATTCCTCCGGAGTATCCGCGTGGCGAGTATCTGCTTGCGTTCGATCCGCTCGACGGCTCGTCGAATATCGACATCAACGGCGTGGTCGGTTCGATCTTCTCGGTGCTGCGCACGCGCGACTCGGCGGAGGATGCAAGCAGCGAAGCCGCGTTCCTGCGGCCGGGCTGCGAACAGGTGGCGGCCGGCTATGCCGTGTATGGACCCTCGACGATGCTGGTGCTGTCGGTCGGCAACGGCACGCATGGCTTCACGCTGGAGCGCGACATCGGCAACTTCGTGCTCACGCATTCGAACATCCGGATTCCAGAAGAGACCGGCGAGTTCGCAATCAACGCATCGAACGAGCGCTTCTGGGAACCGCCCGTGCGCCGCTACGTGCAGGAGTGCAAGGACGGCCGCAGCGGCTGCCGCACGCGCGACTTCAACATGCGCTGGATCGCGTCGATGGTCGCGGAAGTGCATCGCATCCTGATGCGCGGCGGGGTGTTCATGTATCCTCGCGACTCGAAAACGCCGGCGATGGAAGGGCGCCTGCGCCTGCTCTACGAGGCGAACCCGATGAGCTTTCTGGTCGAGCAGGCGGGCGGCCTCGCGACCACCGGACGCGAGCGCATTCTCGAGCTCGCGCCGCGCGCGCTGCATGGCCGCGTGCCGGTGATCCTCGGCTCGAAGGTCGAGGTGGAGCGCATTGCGCGCTATCACGGCGAATACGACCGCGGCGAGGACAAGCCGTTCTCGTCGCCGCTGTTCGGCACGCGCTCGCTGTTCCTGCCGGATTTCACGGCGTGATCGGCGACTGGGCGCAAACACAGTCATCCGGAGACAAGCGCATGTCAGTCAAACATCCGATCATCGCGGTGACCGGCTCGAGCGGCGCGGGAACCACCACCGTCATGAAGAGTTTCACGCATATCTTCAGACGCGAGCACATCAATGCGCAGATCGTCGAAGGCGACGCGTTCCATCGCTACGACCGCAACGGCATGCGCGCGGCGATGCAGGAGCGCGAACGCGACGGCGTGCCGAATTTCAGCCACTTCGGGCCGGAAGCGAATCTGCTCGAAGAACTCGAAACGCTGTTCACGCGCTACGGCGAGAACGGCGGCGGGCAGTTTCGCCACTACGTGCACGACGCGGCCGAAGCGCAGTTGTACAAGCAGGACGGCGGCACCTTCACGCCGTGGGAGGACGTCGCGGCCAATACCGACCTGATGTTCTACGAAGGGCTGCATGGCGCGGCGGTGACCGACAAGGTCAACATCGCGCGGCATGCGGATCTGCTGATCGGCGTCGTGCCGATCATCAATCTCGAATGGATCCAGAAGCTGCACCGCGACCAGACGATGCGCGGCTACACGCACGAAGCGGTGGTGGACACGATCCTGCGTCGTATGCCCGACTACGTGAACTACATCTGCCCGCAGTTCTCGCGCACGCATGTGAACTTCCAGCGCGTGCCGACCGTGGACACGTCGAATCCGTTCACCGCCCGCGAGATCCCGCAGCCCGACGAGAGCTTCGTGGTGATCCGCTTCGCGCGGCCGAAGGGCATCGACTTCCAGTATCTGCTGACGATGCTGCACGACTCGTTCATGTCGCGCCCGAACGTGATCGTCGTGCCGGGCGGCAAGATGGGACTCGCGATGCAGCTGATCTTCACGCCGATGATCCTGCAACTGATCGACCGACGCTCGCGCGCCTGACGTTTTTCGAAGCGCACCCGACGCGACGCGTCGCGGACGGTGCGCGTTGAGCACGCCGCTCGACAAGATTTCATTTCATATCGAGGAGCACGCAATGGCCTTCATCACCCTGCGGCAACTGCTGGATCACGCGGCCGAACACGACTACGGCGTGCCCGCGTTCAACGTCAACAACATGGAGCAGATTCACGCGATCATGCGCGCGGCCGAGGCGACCGATAGCCCGGTGATCCTGCAGGCGTCGGCCGGCGCCCGCAAGTACGCGGGCGAGCCGTATCTTCGCCATCTGGTGCTCGCCGCGCTCGAGGCGCACCCGGACATTCCGCTCGTGCTGCATCAGGATCACGGCGCGAGCCCGGCGGTGTGCCAGCAGGCGATCCGCTCGGGCTTCACCTCGGTGATGATGGACGGCTCGCTATTGCCCGACCAGAAAACGCCGGCCGCGTATAACTACAACGTCGAGGTGAGCCGCCGGGTGGTGGACGCCGCGCATGCGGTCGGCGTGTCGGTGGAGGGTGAGTTGGGCTGTCTCGGCTCGCTCGAAACGGGCACCGCGGGTGAAGAGGACGGCGTCGGCGCAGAAGGCAAGCTGACGCGCGAGCACCTGCTGACCGACCCCGACGAAGCGCGGCGCTTCGTCGATGCGACCGGTGTCGATGCGCTCGCGATCGCGATCGGCACTTCGCACGGTGCGTACAAGTTCAGCCGCGAGCCGACCGGCGACATCCTCGCGATCGACCGGATCGACTCCATTCATTCGCGGATTCCGGACACGCATCTGGTGATGCACGGTTCGTCGTCGGTGCCGCAGGAATGGCTCGCGGTGATCCGCGAGTACGGCGGCGAGATTCCGACCACCTACGGCGTGCCCGTCGACGAAATCCGCCGCGGCATCGCGCACGGCGTGCGCAAGGTCAATATCGACACCGACATCCGTCTCGCGATGAGCGGCGCGATGCGCAAGTCGCTCGCCAATGCGCGCTCGGAATTCGATCCGCGCGCGGCCCTGAAGGCGGCCACCGCCGCGGCTAGCGCGATCTGCATCGAGCGTTTCGAGGCGTTCGGTTGCGCGGGGCAGGCGGCGCGCATCAAGCCACTGCCGCTCGACACGATGGCGAGCCGCTATCACTGACGTCACTGGTATGGAGAACGCAATGCGCGAATTCCTGATTGCTCCGTCGCTGCTGTCGGCGGATTTTGCCCGCCTCGCCGACGAGATTCGCGACGTGACGGCGGCCGGCGCGGACTGGATTCATCTGGACGTGATGGACAACCACTATGTGCCGAACCTGACCGTAGGGCCGCTCGTGTGCTCGGCGATCCGGCCGTACACGTCGCTGCCGTTCGACGTGCATCTGATGACCACGCCGGTCGATCCGCTGGTGTCGGCGTTTGCCGAGGCCGGCGCGAACCTGATCAGCTTTCATCCGGAGGCGACGCTGCACGTGCATCGGACCATCGAACTGATCCGCTCGCACGGTGCGCGCGCCGGGCTCGCGCTGAATCCGGCGACGCCGCTCACGGTGCTCGATCATGTGCTGGAGATGCTCGACGTCGTGCTGGTGATGTCGGTGAATCCGGGCTTCGGCGGCCAGACGTTCATTGCCGAAACGCTCGATAAGCTCCGGCTGCTGCGCGAGCGCGTCGATACGACGATGCAGCGCACCGGCCGGCCGTTGCTGATCGAGGTGGACGGCGGCGTGAAGGCGTCGAACATCGCGCGTGTCGCCACGGCGGGCGCCGATGTGTTCGTCGCGGGATCGGCCGTGTTCGGCGCGAGCGATCGGGCGCAGGCGATTCGCGGCATGCGCGGCGAACTGGCTACCGTCGACGAACCCGCGAGCGTAGCGGCCATGCAGTGACGGCGCGGCGGGTTCAGCGCTTTTTCATCGTCTCGCCCGGCCCGCACCAGACGCTGAGATCTTCTTCCGGCCGGTCGATCGCGCAGCCCCAGTCGAGCGGCTGGTCCTGATCGAAGCGCTTGCCGAGCCGCCATGCAATCTCCGCGCGGGCAAGCTGCACGCCCATATAGAACGCGTGGCCGCCGTCGGTTTCGAGGTTCAGCTGCGGGTACAGCGCGAACGGATCGTCGCCGCGTCGATGGCCGTCGCGGTTGTACACGTGAATGCCGTCGGCGCTGATCTGCACGCGGAAATTCGGATCACGCACGGCGCGCGCGAATTCGTCGATTTCTTCGGCGCTGTACGGAAACGGCCGTTTCGCGTGGACCGTCGCGAGTTCGCTGCTGATGCCCTTCGGCAGCACTTGCGCATCGCGCGCGGCATGCATCACACGGCGCGCGACATCGGCTTCGCGCAGCGCGCGCCGCGCATGCAGACTCACCGAAGTCGTCAGCACCGCGCCAACGCGCAATTCCGCCGCCATGCCGAGCAGCACCGCATTGATGCCGCTCGTGTCGGCCTCGGTCAACTCGGTCACGTTGCCGATGCCCATCATGATCGCGATGTCGGGATAGCGCTCGCGCAAGCGCACGTAGCGTGCGATCGACGCGGCCAGTCCGAACGGAATCGGATCGAGAATCGGATCGGCGAGAAACGCGCGGCCGCGCGCGGAGAGCGCGTCGATCGCGGCGTCGAGCGAGGCTGGGTCAGCGGGTTCGCGCGCGACGAGGATCGGCGTCGACGGCACTTCGTCGGCGATCCACAGCGTATCGACGTTCAGGCTCATCAGATAGTCGGCGCCCGCGCGGCCGCCGCGCAGCAGTTCGTCGTTGCGCATCGAATCGACGCTGACGCGATAGCCTTCGGCCTTCAGGCGGCGCACCGCGTCTTCGAGATGCGGAAACGGCGTGTCCGGCAGACAGCCGATGTCGATCACGTCCGCCCCCTGGGCCGCATATTCGCGCGCCCTTGCCGCGATGCCGTCCAGGTCGAGCCGCGGCGCATCGACGATCTCCGCGAAAATCTCCGTGTCGCAGCGGCTCAGGTCGAACGGCTTCGCCTTGTGGCCGAAAAACTGCGGCAAGTCCTTGACCTCCTCGGGGCCGCGTTCGAACGGCACGCCGTAGTGCGCGCTCAGCGAGTCGAGATCGCCGCGGCAGCGGCCCGGCACGATCACGCGCTGCGCGGCAAGCGGCGTGGGCACGCGGCGCTGGATCATGTCGGCGGTCATCAACGCGGCGACCTGCAGGCCGATTTCGCGCACCTCCCAACTGAACGGCGCCGGCGCCATGCCGTCGAGCACGCGCCGCAGGCTCGGTTCGGCAAGCCGGCCGGTCAGGAAGAGGATGTGGTCCATGCGAGATCGAGGGTCGCGAGGCGTTGGGCGAGTGCCGCTTCGAGTTCGTCGAGCGAGCGCGCGAGCGTCGTGTACTCGAAACGTGCCAGACGCTCGACGTTGTCGAGCTCGATCGCCCGTGGCCGCAGTTCGACCCATTCGTCCGGGCTATGCGTGATCACGCTCGGTTCGGTGTCGCATGCAAAGATGATGCCGGGGATGCATTGCTTGCCGGCCTGCGCGTACATGTTGGTCGGCAGCGTATCGGAGATGCCGTAAGCGCATTTGGCGACCGTGTTGCTGGTGGCCGGCGCGATCACGACCGTGTGATAGACGCCGTGATACAGCATGCCGACCGGCACGCCGCTCGCGCTGTTGTCGCGCAGCACGCGGAACTGTTCGCGCAGCTTGTCGAGCGGCCAGCCGTACAGCGGCAGCACTTCCTCGGCCGCCGCGGACAGAAACAGATCGACGCGCGGCAAGCGCCGCGCAAGCGCGATCGATTCTTCGAGCATGTGACCGGAGCCGGTCACGCACCACGCGAAGCGCGCATCCGGCTTGAAGTCGGTGAGATCGCGGGCGGCCTTGGGCGCTGACTCGTTGGGGGACGACTGGGTCATGCGTCGAGATCGAGCGGCATGCCGTCCGGCGGCGAGCCTTCGTGCGACAGCCGGATATGCAGCCGGCGCATCTTGCGGTACAGCGTGTTACGGCTGATGCCGAGCGCCTTCGCGACGTTGCTGACGTTCCAGCGATGCTCGTCGAGCAGCGACAGCACCGTCTCGCGCTCGTTCAGCTGGATCGCGTTCAGCGAAGAAATGTCCGCTTCGTCGGCGAGCTGCCCGTCCATGTCCGCGTTTGCGAGTCGCAGTGCGGTCGGCAGATCGACCGCCGACGTGCGTTGCGTGACCTCGGGCGGCAGATGCTCGCAGCCGATCGGCTCGCCGTCGGACAGCGCAATCGCCATCTGCAACACGTGACGCAGCTGACGGATGTTGCCGGGCCACGCGTAGGTGAGCAGCGCGTGTTCGGCTTCCGGCGTCAGATCGGGTGGATCGTCGGTTTCGTTGGCGAGCAGATGATGGATCAGCGGCAGCTTGTCGACGCGCTCGCGCAGCGCCGGCAGATTCAGCTCGACGCCCTTGAGCCGGTAGTACAGGTCCTCGCGGAACTGGCCGCTCTGCACGAGTTCCATCAGATTGCGGTGGCTCGCGCTGATCAGCTGGAAATTGACCTTGACGGTGGTCTCGGCGCCGAGCGGCGTGACCTCGTGTTCCTCGATCACGCGCAGCAGGCGCGCCTGCAGCACGAGCGGCATGTCGCCGATCTCGTCGAGGAACAGCGTGCCGCCGTTGGCCTGCACGATCTTGCCGCGCCGACCTTCGCGCTGCGCGCCGGTAAATGCACCGGCGCGATAGCCGAACAGCTCGCTCTCGATCAGGTTCTCCGGCAGCGACGCGCAGTTCACCGGCACGAACGGACCGTCGGCGTGCGGGCTGATGCTGTGCAGCGCCTGCGCGAAGACTTCCTTGCCGGTGCCGGTCTGGCCGCGCAGCACGATCGGAATCTTGCGCTGGATCACGCGCGCGGCCAGCTGGATCTGCGAGGCCATGCGCGGGTCGCCGAATTCGAGGTGCGCGATCTCGTCGAGCTTCGGCACCGGCGCGTGCTTGTCGTGCTTCTCGTGTTTTTCCGGGGCGCTGCTGCGGATCGCGGAGTCGGTGACGATCACGCGCGTCACGCGCCCGCTGCCGTTCTGCGGCGTCTGCGCGACGAGGAAAAAGCGGTTCGTCGCATTCGCGCTGTAGACGGTGACCGGATGGAACGAGCCGCGAATGCTGCGCGCGATCATGTCTTCGAGCGACGCGTTGAACGCTTCCTCGATACGCCGGCCGCGCAGCTCGGCGAGCGAGCGGAAGCCGAGCTGGAACAGCGCGCTGCGGTTCGCGGCGAGCACCGTGCTGTCGTCCCCGACCGCGAGCTTGCCGCCGTGCAGCGTGCCGACGAATTCAGGGCGGCTGTGGAAATGGATCATGTTGGCGTGCCGGTAGCGCGCATCGAGCAGACGGTTTTCGATCATCTGCCGCGACATGCCGACCAGTACCAGCGAGTGCTGCTGCAGCAGCTTCGAGCGGCTGGTGACGTCGAGCACGCCGGCGATTTCGCCGCCGTCGTCGAAGATCGGCGCGGCCGAGCACGTGAGCGACGTATAGCGCGGATAGAAATGCTCGTGCTGACAGACGGCGATGCAGTCGCGCTCCGCGAGACAGGTGCCCATGCCGTTGGTGCCGGCTTCGCGTTCGCTCCACAGCGCGCCGACGCGAAAGCCGTCGGCGGCGACCGCATCGGCGAACGGCACGGACGACACCTGATGCACGATCACGCCGCCGGAATCGACGAGCACGACCGCGAGCTCGGGATCGGCGAGCTGCTGATAGAGCGTCGTCATCTCGAGTTTCGAACACGCGATCAGATCGCCGAGCGCCTCACGGCGCGCGCTGAGTTCGTATTCGGTGAGCACCGGCGGCGGCACGAAACGCGCGGGGTCCAGCTGGAATTCGTTGATGCAGCGCGTCCACGACTGAGCCACGGGTTCGCTTGTCGGGCGCGTGGTCAACTGATGGTTGACCACGTTCAGAACTTCCCGGACGTGCGTACTGCTGTCAGCGAGCAACGACATGGGATTCGTCTCCGTTGCGTCATTTCGCAAGCGTGCCTGCATTGCACGCTGCGAATGCCGCTTTATCAAGCCTGTCTGCCCTTGGTGCGGCGGGTTCTGGGTCCGCCTGCTCCCTCGCGACCGGCCCTGCTACGAGGCGGGTATTTAAAACTGTACGCTCGATGCAAGACAGGTTCAACAGAAAGTGACTGTGGGTTTACCTCACCGTGCCCGGAATTTGCTTTTCTCGATGCGCGATGCGTTAAACGTTTTGCAGGTTGCATGCCTGTCGCAGCTTCGACACAGAGTGTGCCGCGCGTCGCTCAGTTCTATCGTTCTACTGTTGCATCTGTTCAACCTTGGGCCGCGCCGCGGCGGAGACCATCATGGATCGTATCGATACTGTTCGCCTTGCCGCATTTTCCAGCCTCGGCGCCAATCCCGGCTCGCAAGCCGGCGCGTTGCCCGAGCGCCTCGACATCGTCTTCATCGAGAACTTCATCGGCCAGACGGTCATCGGTATCGACAGCAGCGAGTTGCATGTTGCGCAACCGGTGCGCGTGAATCTGGCGATCGGCGTGCCCGCGATCCGCGCGTGCGCGACGGACCGGATCGAAGATACGGTCAACTATGCGGCCGTGCGCGAGGCGCTGCTGGAGCTATTCGCGTCGCATCGCGTGCGGCTGCTGGAGGCGCTCGCCGAGACGATCGCGCAACTGTTGATTGCCGACTTCGGCGCGCACTGGGTGCGGGTGTCGCTCGCGAAGCCTGCCAAGTTCGCCGACCTCGCGGCCGTCGGCGTGCAGATCGAGCGGCGTCGCGGCGATGGCCCGGCGGCCGCCGTGGGTCTCGCGTGTTACGCGTCGCTGGGCGCGGGGCTGGTGCCGAATTGACGGGGAGAGCGGGGCGCGCCCGACGCCCGGCGCGCCTCGAACCGTCGTCATTTCGCCACGGTCGACGTTTTCTGCGGACCGAGTCCGCACGCCTGATACGCGCTCGTTTGCAGCGCGCGGAATTTCCTGGTTTGAGCCTTGGCGTGATCGACGCGGAATTCCGCGCCGCCTTCGCCGCCGAGCGTCGCGTACTTCGAGAAGGTCGACTGGTCGACGAATTCGTCGTACGGCAACGACGCGGCCATCTTGTCGATCACGCACGAGCACTTGTAGACGTTCGCGAAATCGTGGCCGTTATCGTCCATGCAGCTGAGCACGTATTCGACGCGGCCCTCGGTCGGATAGTTGTAGCCGCCCGCCCACGCGAGCGGCGCGGCGAGCATGAGCGAGGTAAAGGCGAGAAGCGCGCGACATCTGTTAGTCATTGAATGCCTCTGCGAGAGCATTGAACCCGCTTCGCGAACCGCTGCGCGAGGTCCGTGCCTTGCGGCCGCGAGGCGACGGGATGCGCGAGGAGGCGGGGCCGCGAACGGCGCCGCGTCTCCTGCGCCGCCATGCACCGTCAGTTCGGCGCGAACGGATGCGCGACGGTGCCCTTCTTGGATACTACTTCAGCCGCGCTCGGCTCGCCGCTGACCGCGCGCTTGATGGCCTCGCGCGTCGCCTGATAGTTGAACTGCTGGATCTTCTTGTCGTCCTCCGCCTGCCAGTGGATGAAGACGCCGACGCAGAGGAACAGATCGTCGGCTTCTTCCTGCGGGATCGTGCCGTCCTCGACGCTGTCGGCCACTGCTAGCGCGACCGCGTGCTGCGCTGGGCCGAACATCTGCACGGCCTGCTTGGCGCCTTTGATCGTCACCTTGTTGAAGAGGATCGTATTGGGCTTCGTGATGAGATTCGGTGCGACGACGGCGAGCAGCGACGTGAAGCCGTCCTTGTTGTTGGTGAGCGCGTTGCAGAACGCGGTTTCCGCAGCCGAACCTCGCGGTCCGATCAGCAAGTCGATATGCGCGACCTCGTTGCCGTCGCCGACTAGCGACTCCCCGATCATGACGCGGTTGATCTTGGCCATTCTGTTCCTCCAATGAGTAGGTATGGACCTGCTGACGAGGCGCCGCCCGCGATCGTGTCCAGATCAGCATCGCGAGAGCGGTGCGGGATTGCACGGCGGTACTAACTAACAGGTTCCGTGCCAGTTCTGGCACCCGGCATGCTGACGTGCCCGTTCGGCGCGTTTTCAGCGCAGACGATTCAGGGTTAACCGCGTCCTTCGACGCAGCGCGCAACGAACAGCGTGGCCACCGCGAGGTCCGCGCTGGTGCCGGGATTGATCGCGCGGGCCTTCAATTCGGCGTCCCAAGCATCGAGTTGCGGATCGCTTGCCGAGCGGCGCGCGGCGGGTCGCGTTTGGCGCCAGCGCGCATGCTGTTCGCGTGCCACGAGCGTGACACTCTGCGCCAGCGCGAGGCCGTGCTTGCGCACAATGTGAGAGTCGGGCCAGCCGGCGAGGAACGCGAGAAACACGTTGAGCATCGCGATTTCGCCGGGATCGACGGGCGCGGCTTCGGACGCTGGCGTCGAGGCTTCGAAGCAGGCGGTGAGGCCGGTGTCGAACAGGTCCGCGAAACCGTTCGCGTACTGCCGCGCGATGCTGTCGCGCTCGCTGGCGAGTCGCATCGCGTCGCGCAGGCCGATCGTCGGCGCTGCGTGGACCGATTGCTCGGGCGCGTCGCCGAGGCCGCCAGGATTGGCGAGCGCGATCGCACGATAGGCGAGCCGCGCATCTTCGACGTCGAGCCGGCTCAGCACGTCGCCGACGGCCGCGCGCCACGCTGGCGCCGTCAGCGGCCGTTCGCCGGTTTCGTCGAGGGCCGCGGCGAGCGGCGCGATCAGCAGCACGATGCCGAGATTCGTATTGCAGCCGACCGCCGCGCGCGTGCGCGTGACCGCGTCGAGAATGCGCTGTCCGACGCGGGCGCCGCGCGCGAACAGCGCGTCGAGCGATGCGTCCGCGCTGGCGAGAAACTGCGCCGCGTTCATGCCGTGGCCGGGGCTTTGGGTGCTGACGTTGCCGGGTTTCGGCGTGGTGACGTCGAGCGTGCAGGCTGCGAGAAAGGCTGCGCGCGCATGCTCGACGGAGATTGCATGACGGATAGGCATGACGCTCAAGCCCGGCGCTGCGGAGACTGCACGGGCAACCCGGCGCTAGCGGCTTGCTCGGCTTGCTCATGCGCGCGCCGCTGCGCGGTGAGCTTGCGATCGAGCAGATCGTCGACCAGCGCCGCGGCGACATCGAGCGGCACGACCGACTGCAAACCGCGCCACGCGGCCACGCCGTTGACTTCGAGCACGAGCGGCAGCGCGGCGTCGTCGGGATTCGGGATCAGGTCCACGCCCGCGTAGTCGAGCCCGAGCGCGACGGTGGCGCGCACGGCAGTCTGCGCGAGCGGGACCGTCAGCTCGGCGGCCTCGCAGCGCGCGCCTTGCGCAACGTTGTGAATCCAGCCCTTGCCGCCGCTGCGCCGCATCGCCGCGACCGCCTTGCCGCCGATCACGAGCACGCGCCAGTCGAAACCGGGCCGGGCGCCGGCAACGAAGCGCTGCAGATAAGCGACCTGCCGATAACGCGCGAGCGACGGCAGCGGCGCGAGCAGCCCGCCGCGCGCGCCGAGCCGTTTGAGCCC
>NZ_JBFRCK010000057.1:0-20801 GCF_040965775.1 Paraburkholderia sp. BR10954 | reverse complement strand
CAGCGTCAGATACGGCGCCGCGAAACTCCATTCCTCATCCGACACATCTGTCGGATACCCTTTGCGGTCGGTTCTTTTCATCCCGCCAGGATACCAGGTCTCAATCGAAGTTCCTAACACGCTCTAATCTCCGCATCTCAGTGGACCGCTGCGTTATATGCCTCACAGGCTCTCCCGAAGGCGCCCAGAATCTTCTGGCTGATTACATCGCTGGAAGCATGCCATTCTGGATGCCACTGCAGCGCCAGTTGAAAGGTGCGTGAATCCCTATATGACAGAGCTTCTACGACACCGTCCCCCGCTACTGCCTCTACTCGGATTCCTTCTCCAAGCTCCGCGATGCCTTGCCTATGCAACGAATTGACGCATAGCTCGTCGCCCTGGATAACGGACGACAGCAAGCCGCCGGAAGCGACCTTAACCGTATGGACAGGACGGTACTGTTCGTCGCGAGGAATCTCTGGGTTTTCGCGATGCGAGATCCCCTTGTGTGTCAACGACAGATCTTCGTGCAATGTGCCGCCACGGTAAACGTTCATCTCCTGCAAACCGCGGCAGATTCCCAATACTGGCATATCCAGTTCTTCCGCCACCATCAACGCAACCATCGACAGCCTGTCTCGCGGACGATCCGTCCTGCAGGCGACAATGTCGTCTTCAGCAAGCGCCCAAGCGCCACCGTTCCTGTCAAAGATCCCGGGATCGAGATCTGATTCGTCGCCAGTTAGAACAAGGCCGTCAAGACGGCACATCAGGTCGCGTAATCTTTGGAAAATCGCGTCGCAAGGCAGATCGCGGTCGATCGTCGGTAAGATGACGCATTCGACCGACGCGTGTTTAGTCAGCGCCTCGATATAGCGCCGCCGCAACCAGTCGCGGTGAACGCCGTCGTGAAGATGACGATTGGCTGTGACCCCGACGACGGCGCAGCCCAGATGGCGACGTGTATCAGTCATTGACCACGCCCTCCCCTGCTAACCGTCCGCGCTGCGCCTCGTACAGCCGCCGGTTCCGCTCGAGCAGCTGGTTGATGACACTTGGCTGCCCTTTTGGTCCACTAGCGAAGAGTCCTCCCCATGAATCTGCAACCTCAGCATATCGCGGATCGCGCAACCTGATCTTCTGTGCCCGCTTCAGGTGCCAGAAAGGCACGCCTGGCGAAAGATGGTGTTCCAGATGATATTCATCAAGGTTCGCGCCGACCAGCAGTCGCTCGATCAAATTCCCCTTGCGGTTACGCGTCAAGTACACATCTTCGGTTTCGGTCTCACCCATTGGCGAATGCTCAGCGAGTTCAATGAACCAGCCCAAGGCTTGGAACGTGGTTAGATATGGAACAAGCCAGAACAGCACAAGCAAATCCAGCGATTGCGTCAGGGCAAAGCCGAAAATGACAATCAGCCAGAATACCGCAAATCCATAGGTGTCGATGGCAGCACCCCGCCTGTCGATGTCTTTTTTCCCCTCACGAGAAATAAGAAACCGCTCACTCCATAGCTACTTGAGATAGCGTACCGTCGCTCCGCCAAACATCGCTTTCCAGACGATGGCAAAGGCGTATTCAGGTGGCGGGCGCACATCATACACGCCCGATGATATAAAGAACTTCAGGTCAGGATCCCTTTCAGGGTCGCCGAGATATGGATCGTGCAGATGAACATGCGAGTAGCGATAAGCCCAGTGCCGCTGAAAAACAGGATATGCGGCGAAGACGATGCCGAGCACGTAGTTCCATCCGGTGCTCCTGGCAAGCGTCCGGTGCGCGGCATCATGCGCGATAGTGGTCAGTCCGCGTTGTTGCGCGCCGATTACGAGTACTGCAAGCGGGTAGAACCACCCCGAGATCCGTATCGTCGCATAAGCGCACACGCAAGAATGACAAGATAGTCCTTCACAATGTAGAGTGCGCCCGTCAAATTATCGGGCCTCAATTCGGCCAGCTCTCGCGTAATGTCGCGCGAGAATCGCGAAGTGGTGAAACGTTTGCCGCGCAATTGCCAAGCGTCGTAAATTTCCATGATCAAACTCCCTCCCAGAAAGATCGACGTCAGACAGCGTCGAGTCCGCGTTGAAGATCGGCGACGATATCATCAATGTTCTCAATCCCAACGCAAAGCCGAATCGATCCGTCGAAAATGCCAGCGGCCTCGCGCTTTTCTTTGGGAACCGTTGTGTGCGTTGTCGAAACGGGATGCGTGACCAACGTTCGCGCGTCACCGACATTCGACACGTGGTACATTAGCTCGATGTTGGTTATGAATCTTCGCCCTGCCGCTTCATCGCCCAGTTCAAACATAGTCATTGCGCCGTAGCCGACGCGTGCGTCAACTAACCCCTCGACAAGCTCACGTTCGTATCCTGAAGACAGCGATGGATATGAGACACGTGCGACCTTCGGATGGGCGTTAAGGAACTCCGCAACCGCGACGGCATTTTCGCAATGCCGCTGCATGCGAAGATGAAGGGTTTCGAGTCCTTGTATCAGCTGAAAGCTGGCGAGGGGACTGATCGCGGCGCCGGTGTCACGAAGCCAAGTCATCCGGGATTTAAGCAAATAGGGACTGGCGCCAAGATCGTCAAGTTTCAGAACAGCTTCTTTCCAGATCATGTCGCCATGCGCTTCATCTCCGTCGTTGAACAACGGAAACTGGCCTGCGTCGTCAAACGCGAAGCTTCCGTTATCGACAATCAGTCCACCAAGTGTCGTTCCGTGGCCGCACAGATACTTTGTCGCGGAATACGTGGAGATATCCGCGCCCAGAGCTTTCGGACGGCAAATCAAAGGGGTTGTCGTGTTATCTACAATAACAGGAATCCCGCGCCGCTCACCGATTTCCACCAGCGCCGGAACAGGCAAAGGGACAAGGCACGGATTGGAAAACGTCTCTCCAAACATAGCAATCGTCCTGTCGTCCAACATGCGCTCGAACGAATTTACGTCTCTTGGATCCGCAGATCGTGCCTCGATACCCAATCGTTTGAATGTATTGAAGAGCAGATTCCACGTATTGCCATATAGATACTTCGATGCGACAACGTTATCGCCTGGCGTTCCGCTGCACAGGTTAGCGATAGCGAGAAAGGTTGCGGACTGCCCTGAGGCTACCGCCAGGGCGTCGCTCGCACCCTCCACTGCAGCGAATCGCTTCTCGAGGATGCGCGTTGTCGGGTTGATGATCCTGCTATACGTGAACCCATCGTCTCGGACGTTGTAGATGTCGGCAATTTTTTCAAGATCGCCGTCAAGTTCATAGGCGGTAGATTGATAAATCGGTACAGTCACCGCTTTGGTGACAGGGTCATGACGATAACCGGCGTGTAGAAGTGAGGTCTCGCGGTTCATTTTGGCGTTCGCATTGTTTCTTAACATGTCAAATGGCCTTTTTCCATAACTCGGTTATACCGCGGCCCGGGTGGTTTGCGGATTCATCGAATGAAGCTGAAAAGAAGTCTTCAAACGCAGTTCCCAGCAGGCGGATCCACAACGGATCAATACATCCCATGCACCCGATCCTGAAACTGCGCGTCGGAAGATGCAGCTTGGTATAGATGTAGAGGTTGTACTCCACGAGATGGGCGTACAGCGCGTCGAGATCTTCTTGCGTTTGAACGACATCGCGCGCCGTCAGTGCAAGGCATACCGGCGATCGATGCCGCGGTTCCAGCAATGGAGAGGCGTATGGCGCAGTTGCGCGGATGATTGCGTCACGGACAGAGGCGTATGGCGCAGTTGCGCGGATGATTGCGTCACGGACAGAGGCGTATCGCTCCCCACGGCGAACCACCCCTTCAACAGCCAGTTCTTCGAGCGCCTTTGCGCACGCCTGAACAACATGCGTCGGTGGCGTGGAACGCCACTCGCCAGTCTGTTCGAAGTTACGCCATTGGTCCCGAACGTCCAACACGAACGAGTTGGTCTCTGAGGACTTGCTATGGAGCGTTTGCAGCGAGGCAACAACAAAAGACACACCCGGCGGACCCTCGATGCACTTGTTACTCGAGGTCACAAGGACGTCAAACGGCACCTCCCTGGCACTGATTTCCACAGCGCCGAAAGAACTCATTGCGTCGATAATGGTTCTTACACCATGACGCGTTGCCAACTCTACCATTGGCCGGAGCGGATTCACGACTCCCGTGGTCGTTTCACAGTGCACAAAACAAAGATGCGTGATCCCCGGATCCTCTTCCAGGCAGGCAGCGACTTTCGCCAGGGGAAGGAGTGATCACTCGGGGCAACGATGCTGACGGCATTAATGCCTCGGATCTGCAGCAGATTGAGTATCCGCTCGCCGTAGCTTCCATTAATGCATACGAGCGGCCGGTCTGATGTCCCAACGAACGAAGCCAATGCCGCCTCTACGCCGTAAGACCCGCCGCCCTGTATGGGTACTGCCGAGTACCCCCCCGAGCGTCCAGCAAATCTACAATCAGGCCTCTTACTCGCTCCGTTATTTTCTTGAAACTCACGTCACGGGAACCCATGTCAAACTGCATTTCAGCCTTTACTTCGGCGTCCAACGCCAATGGCCCCGGTGTCAATAAAAATGGGTGCCGTGCGGTCATAGGTCCACACTCCATAGTCGAAACAGTTATTTGAGGACGCGAAAGCGCTGCCCATGCCCCACCTGACACCCGTCGCGCACAGATATCAGAGATCAAAGTAATTGGTTACCGATGCGGCCGAGCCCATCGCATTGGACTTCATGTCAATTGACGGACTGGAGCTCTTGCGCAGGCCCGCTTCGAGTGATCCGCATTCCTCCGCAGCTGATACTGATCATGCCACAGGGAACCACCGCACCAATATGAGTTCTTCTTATGCATACCTAATAACCTTTAATACTGCCGTCGTTCCACTGAGGAACCTGATATGACGACGGCGCGAACTGGTTTGTGCCGTCTTCACACAAGGCACGTTGCACGGAGATAATTTGTGAAATGTCTATGACAGCATCCGCGACGAGATCCGAACGCCGTCGTTGTATATCCGTATCCAATATTCCTTGCGGGCAACCTTCCTCGAACCGCCATGGTCGTATTGAAGTACACGCAACTTGGCGCTAGTCCTGTGTGGCACGGCGACGGTTTGCGACAGATTTGCCCCCCGCCGCCTGTCATCAGGCATATGTCCAACCGACAACACTTCAAACGCAGCGCGGGGCCTTCGGTTGATCGTGGTCAACGACACACCCTCTGTTGCTGCGGCAAACTAAACCCGTATTGTGACGTGGCAGCGTGGCTGCACCAACGCTACATCTCGCAGTTGCTCGCGCGCACCGTCCGCGACAATTTGTCAAGATGTTCAGCAGCTCTAGGGCATGCCTGGCTCGAGGCAGCCACTGGTAGTCCGTTCCCCACCTCTGATCTCCATGAATCGCGAAACACGGTTAGTACAGGCACAGCGCTCTTACGCGTACAATACTCAGTCAGATTGACGGCCCCTGTCGCGATCGTTTTGATAGCAGCACACGGACGAACGATGTGCATACGGTGGGAGTGAGAAATCAGCGAGTGATCCGCGGCGAGGTTCGCCGCTTCCTACGCCAACTAGGCGTGGAGAATATGTGTTCGGAGAATTTTCATGCGTCTTACCGTCCAGCTCGACATGTTTAATACTAGCCGTCCGATGGCATTTGCAGTCCTCTGGCTCGACACAGAAAAGCGGCAATGGTCGCGCGAGGCTCATTCCGGACTAGACTTACCCGAATGGGGCTCGTTGCATGTGGATTGCGGCAACACGTTAGTGTGCGGGCCCAGCGAAAACACACTCGCGTATGTTCTCGAAGGATTGAATCTCGACTGTCGTTATAGACTTTTCGAAGGCGACTCCGGATCTGCGCTGCGGTATACAGAAGGACGTTGGGCTCCATCAAACGGCCACTGGCATATTCAGTGTATTGATAACCAACGGGGACAGCCTGAACAAGAACTGTTCACCACCGGCAAGAATTCCTGACAACATCTGCGTTAAAGAAATGAAGCAATCGAACGGCAGCACCTGCTCAGGAATCTGACCACTGTGATCGACATACATCTCGAATGGTGGTTGAGCCCTCCATAAGTTTGGGGGGTTGACCGATCGAGGCTCCATGATCAACGATCATCACCCGCCAGCTTGCCGTACCAGTTGAACGTCTCGCATCTGCGACAGATCATTTTTATTTCCCATGCCGCTGCACCGCGATAACTCCCGGTGCGTACGCCAGCTTCTCGTTGGTGTCTTTCCAAATATGCGCCCATCCGCAACTGCACCGGACGGCGTCGATAGCTCCGTCTGGCGGACTTACCCCTTCGCCGTTGAGCTTATCGTTGCGCCGGCCAAACTGCTAACGCAGGAGGACAGGGCCCCTTTGCCTAACTTGATACACCGAGCTTTGTCACTAATTCGCGCGTTGTCGAATAGCCCGTCTCGCATCGGCATCCTGCAATCCAATTGCCTATCCTCATGCCGCGGCAACCTTCGGCGCTCGAGCAATATGTCGCCAGCGCGCGCGCAATGGACGTCAGGGTCGCGGGCCCCCTATAACCGACGTTGCGAATTAACGCGAGACCCCACGCGTTTCATGTTTGCCAAGACAGATTGCGGATCATAGTGCAGCGAAGGTCCGCATCAATCCCAGACAGAGATAATTTGTCGCTCCACGCCTCGTGGTTGCGCTTTCGGCAACGCAGATGCGGTGGGATGGGCCGCGTTCGTTGATCCTGTAGCGTCGTAGCTCGGGAGGAACCAACGGCTCGTTTGTTTCGATCGTCCGACTGATGCCGCTGGCCCTCAATGACCGACCTGCCTACGCATGTCTAGCTCTATTCGACGCAGACAGGGTCCGACGCGCGAACGGCTACGCAAAGCGCATCATATTGCGCCAACTGCGGGCCTAACCGCATCAATGCTTAATTCATTGGATGACTCATATCGGTCAGGAACCCGCCTCGCACACCTCGTAGCCCACGGTGATTGTGGGCTACGGGAGATCTCAATACTGGTCCTTCAACGGTCCGCCCATGTGCTAGTGGCATTTCACCTTGCCAGCAGCCGCCAATCTTTGCCAATGCAGAAAGCAGCGCCAAAGGTGTTGCGCCAGTCCGCGAGGAATCCGCCGAATGGTAGCCGTCAAACAGATGGTCCGGATCGTTGCGTGGAACGAATATTAAGGGTTGCTACCCGACCACTATCGGGGATCGGGTCATTGTTCACCGCGCGTTCTATTTCGGAACTAATGACCGACCAACGAACGGGTGGGCGACTGGCAAGGACAGCGGGGACACAGAAAAAAAGTGACCCATCGGAGTCGTCTATACTCTGACGGGTCGTCTAAAGTCCCCACAGTAGGTCGAGCGAGACGGTTCGACCCGCTGCAGCCCAAGTGTACGAGACTGGCGCACGGCAACCCTTGATCAAGGTCATACCTTTCTCACATCAGATAAGTAGCCAACACGGTCATGAATTGCTGGCAGCATAGGCTACGCGATGGAACAAATTCAGTGAGGACGCCCCGCCCAAATAGCCGCCCGGCGCTGGCGCCGTTGAAAGATTTCGTCTCTGACTGTTATCCGGGCAGTTTGAAGGATACGGAAAAGGATTTTTACTTAGAGTTGCCTCCTGTCATGAGCCACTTTTGTCATAGCGTCAAAGTGCCAGCCAATCTTTGGCAAGCCTGACATTCGACGAAGAAGGTCATTGGCACGGTTGTGCGGGATGTGTGCTGCCGCCCTCCTCAACCGCAAATTGATATTTCGTCGCAATCGTTCGTTTCATGAATACAACTTCAGCGTAACCCGCGACCCATAGTGTTGACCAATATTCACCCCTTGCCGTGATAGATATGAACGACGGCTTCATTAGAATGGGCTGGAGAATCATTGCAGCGTGAGAGGCACCGTACCGGGCAAAGGGGCACCGGTTCGACGGCCTTCCGGTTCTGTCACTTGGCCACGAAGACATCGACAAGCGGGGAGCTTGCTCCTGGTGCGCGAATGCCATTGTCATGCGCTGTGTCGGACAAGGGATACCTTCGAGGCTTAAATGCATGGCCACGTGATCAAGAAAGGTTGACATGCATTAAGGTGAAAGACGAAAGTCGTGAATAGTATGAAAGAACAACATCCGGCTAGCGCACGCTTGCGCCCGGCCCGTTCGCCTCTTTTTCCGACGCGACGGCTTCGATGCGCACCAACTGGCGAGTGACCCGCAAACGTCGGTCGACCCCAAATCCCAGCCATGAGTGGATACGTACACGTTGCTTGCCTCGATTCCACATGTCGATTCTTCTTCAATATCGTGAGCATGACAAATTACGACCTACCGAAAGACATAGCAAACCGTCTGGTTGATCCGCAGTCTTATACAAACCTCGACGGGCTCCATGAGATATACGCGTGGGCGCGTGCAAACAACCCAGTCGGACGAGCAATGGCGGACGCGCATGACCCATTCTGGGTGGTAACAAAACACGCCGACGTCTCAATGATTTCCCGGAACAATGCCCTGTTTCGCAACGGCGATTATTCCGTCGTCTGCCGTCCGCAAGCATCTATCGCGCATGTTATAGCGGCCACCGGTAGTCCAAACATCGTCCGTTCGCTCGTCCACGTCGACGGCGACGAACACAAGAGGTTGCGCGCACTGACACAGTCGTGGTTTATGCCGAACAGCGTCCTCAAACTTGAGGCTCGCATCCGATCATTGGCACATTTGATGATCGGAGAACTTGTGCAACAGAGCGGCTCCGTGATTGACTTTGCGAACGATTTCGCGTTGCACTATCCGCTGAACGTGATCATGGATATTCTCGGAGTTCCGCAGGAAGAATCTCCCCGTATGTTGAGACTCACACAGGAGATGTTTGGAAGCGAGGATGCCGAATACAAGCGCGAGATCACTCGCCAGGGCGACGCCGGAAGTGCGATCGGCAAGGCGCTGCTGTCCGTTGTAGCAGACTTCAAGGGTTACTTCGATCGCCTGACCGAAGATCGCCGAAAAAACCCGCGTAACGACATCGCCACCTTGCTCGCCAACGCGGTTGTCGATGGACAGCCTATTGATGAGGCAACCCGCCTCGGCTACTACGTGATTATCGCCGCCGCTGGGCATGACACGGTCTCGTCTTCCATATCGGTTGCGATGTGGGCATTGTGTCAATTCCCCCATTTGCTGCCGCGGCTTAAGGCTGACCCGTCGCTCATTCCGCAATTCATCGACGAGAGCCTCCGCTACGCATCGCCAGTGCGTCATTTCATGCGTACGGCGGCAGCCGACACGAATTTGCGAGGCAGGACGATCCGCAAGGGCGATTGGCTGATGCTCTGCTACGGCTCGGCCAATCGCGATGAGGAAGTTTTCCCCGACCCTTTCGTATTCGATATCGACCGAAGGTCGAATCGGCACATTGCGTTTGGAGCCGGTGCTCACGTATGTCTTGGCCAGCATCTCGCAAACATGGAGATGCGCATCCTGTTCGAGGAACTGATCCCGAAGTTGCAGTTCGTCGAACCGGTGGGAGATGTCGAATTCACGACGTCTAATTTCGTAAGTGGGCCAAAGCACCTCCCGATATGTTGCGTGTTGCAATGATGGCATCTATGTAGAATTTGAACGCCACAAAACGACTTTGAGCGGGACCTTGCTTTCGTCTGCAAACTCACACATGTAACAGCGACTGCCAACCATTTTGCCGGTTGCAGCCCCCAGTTACTATCTTCCCGCCTCGATAATTGAGGCTTTGGCCAGCCAGGCCCGGTATGATTCTCGCCCTCGCCCCCAGTCGTAGTCATGATCCGGTGGGGTGTTGTCACCGGGCCTGGTGGGCTGGTGATCGCTAGTAGGGGCTCGGCTGGGATATTCCAAGGCCGTCCGTAACGTGGATGCCGAGACTTGCCACCGTTGTCGCAGGCCCACTCGTTCAATCTGCACAAAGTTCGATGCAAGAATTCCAACAACATGACGTCGTCGATGTCTTCATCGGTGTCGACGTCGGTAAAGGCCAGCATCCCGCCGTGGCACTAGCTCGGAATGGCAAGCGCCTGTACAACAAGGCGCTCCCCAACGACGAAGCCAAACTGCGCGCCCTCATCGCCGAGGCCACCGTTCGATGCCGCATACGCTGCGCTCGCTTCGGTTAGCTGATGAACCGCTCGGCGAACTGACCATGCTGTGCGGCTTCGACGACGATCTCGCCGCTCAAATTACCCAGACCCGTAACGGTATTCGCGGCCTGCTCACCCAGATCCATCCCGCGCTTGAGCGCGTTCTCGGACCGCCCCTCGAGCATCCCGCCGTGCGCGATCTACTCCAGCGCTACCCGTCTCCAGCCGCGCTTGCAGCAACCAGCGAGAAGACGCTTGCCAACCGCCTGACCAAGCTCGCGCCACGCATGGGCAAGGGATTGGCGGCCGAAATCGTTCGAGCGCTGGGCGAACAGGCCGTGACGGTGCCCGGCACGCAAGCCACCACCATCGTCATGCCGCGCCTGGCTCAGCAGCTCGCCGCCTTACGCAAGCAGCGCGACGAAATCGCCGCCGAAGTAGAGCGGCTGGTGCTTGCTCACCCTCTTTGGCCGGTCCTGACCAGCATGCCGGGAGTCGGCGTCAGGACCGCCGCTAGACTCCTCACCGAGGTCGCGCAAAGCCTTCGCTTCGGCAGGTCACCTGGCGGCCTACGCTGGCCTCGCACCAGTTACCCGGCGCTCAGGCTCATCTATCCGTGGCCCGCATCAGCCCAGGCGCAGCAACAAGGCACTCAAGCGCGCCTTGTTCCTATCCGCCTTCGCGGCCTTGCGAGACTCCGTTTCGCGAGCGTATTACGCACGCAAGGTCCAGCAGGGCAAGTGACATAACCAGGCACTCATCGCGCTGGCACGACGACGCTGTGATGTCCTGTTCGCCATGCTGCGCGATGGCACCTTTTACAAACCCAAGTCAGCCCCTAACGCTTGACGAACTACATAGGGCCCCCCCCCTTATGATGGCCTGCCGGAACCGGCCGAGGAACTCTCGAATTGGGCTCATGTTTCAGGACGAGTCCCCAAAAAAAAGTAGTACTGGGTGTGTGAACCGCAGGTCAACGCCGATTTGGTCTTTGTATGTCCGCGCATCGTGGGCGTCCCCATGATTACTTTAGAACTTTCAATCTACCTTCGATAGCCTTTCTGGCAGCGATCCGCAGGCGCTACAAACATCTCAGTTGCGGTCCCGCATGGCCATGCGCGCCCCATTTTACCCATGCATGAAACGCGCCGCCCCGCATAAGTCGTCTTATCGAGCTTGCAGTCCTAACGGCAACGACAATAGTTGCGCTGGCCGCTCCACACGGCGCACGTCATCATGTCGTGGATTCACTTACCTTAGGGCGCCGTGCCGACGGCACCGGCCTTCGGTTACTGTCACGTCGCGACCGCGCTGCAGTTTGAGTGCAGTGCATATGCCTTCGACCATCCCTTGAGTCCGTATTGAGAAAGTCATTTGTGAAGCGAATGCGTCTTATCCAAACAATTGATTTTCGCGATTTCAGAAAATGGCGGATAGTGATGATGCCGCCACGGCACAGTCACCCGAAGCGCAGACGGTCGGCGGCATCGCGCACCGGGCAGTCCGTTAGGGCACCCTCAATAGACACTTTGCACGACCTTGTGGCCTGCAATGCCCATCGCCACGGATATCGATTGGCACCCCGAGTTACTACATTGGTGTCCTCCTTATGTCACGTAACTGCATGACACCCATGAAGAAGCTGGCCATTTTGACAAGCAGCTTTTCGACCCGAGATCTCCGTATTCGATCGGCTCACCGGAGCAAACAATGAATGCTGTCGATATCCACCAGATGGTCCAGTTCGCCGTCCAATCGTTCAAACTGCTTGCGATTTTTGCCACGTTATGTGCAGCTCTTGAGATCGCCTTTCCGGCTTATCGATACAGCGTTGCATCGTACCTTCGCGGCGCACGGAACTGGGCGATTCGGATTGGATGCGGCGCGCTAATCTGGCACTTGTACGCTGTGGGCTTGCAATGGTTAGGCGTCAAGCCGCTCCTGACGGTCAATATTTCAACAGTGCTTCACTCTGACAACGCAGTTATCAAGACGGCTTTCGCCATCCTTTCAGGCGTTTTGGTCGCAATTGCCGGTGACTTCTTTTACTACTGGATGCATCGTGCACAGCACGCCGTGCCATTCCTCTGGCGCTTGCACGCTACACATCACTCGATTCGCGAACTGACAGCGTGGAATTGCAATCATCACATTTCCGAGCCGGTTATCTACGCCTTGTTTGTAGCATTACCGCTCGCGCTGATCCACTTCGAGTCTGGCGTGGTGCCGGCTGCTGCCATGACCCTCATTACCTTTCAGGCGCACCTCTCACACTCCAGCACGCGCATCAACCTTGGGCCTCTGCGATATATCATCGGAGACGGTCAGTTCCACCGAATTCATCACTCAACTCAGCCGCATCACCGGCACCGGAACTACGGGTTCTTTACGACCATCTGGGACACGATCTTCAGCACGGCATACTGGCCGAAACGGGACGAATGGCCCGAAGTGGGCCTTCGCAATCAACCCGAGCCCCTCACCGTGCGCGACTACTTTATGTTTCCGTTTGAACAAAATCGCTGGTCCAAAGCCAAATCTGACCGCATAACGCAGGAGAGTTGACGAGGATTGGGCGGGGCATTCGCTTGAATTGAGCGGCACTGGTAGACAACACGTTTGCCAATGCAACGTCGCCTGAAACCATCGACGGTGAAGGCGAATCGCGGGTCATCGAACTATAGCGGTAACGCTGAGATCGGTATCACTTGGCCGTCTCGTGCGGCCTAACGGCGCAATATTTTATGCCCTTGTTCAAGGACGTTCGGTGTACATGCGCTCTCTCGGCAGTGCTATGGAAATTCCTGACATGAGCACCCACCGACGAGATGAACCCGCCCCAGTCTAAGAGTACGTCGCCCCACGCACGGTTTCTCTCTCGATCGGAAGGTTGCCCAAGCCGCTGACCTTCACCGATGCCGACCAACCCTCACACCTGACAGGAGATCAAAAGACCATGCCTCGAATCTTGATCCGCGCGACCCGTGCCGCCACTGCCAGCGCCGCGCTGATGCTTTGGACTGCCGGTGCGCAGGCCCAGACGTGGTCTGCTACTTCCCCCGAAACCTCATCCTGCTCTGCGGAAAACCTCTTCGCTTCTCGGATGTACGGTAGGTACACGATCAGCAACGACGTGTGGTCACCCTGCAGTAATGTCACCGCGGGTCCCCAGACAATATGGGCTAACAGCAAGCTCGGGGGTGACAGCGAGCTCGACTGGGGTGTTACTTCAGATCAACCCAACACCAGTGGCATCAAGTCCTATCCGCACATCGGATACCAAGTCAAGAAGACCATCGGCTCACTGAACTCGCTTTCCGCCGCCGTCTCGGCTACTACGCCTTCTGGCGGCGCTTGGGAGTCAACGTTTGATATCTGGGTCGGTGGTACGGCGCATGAAATCATGATATGGCTGAACTACACCGGAACTGCGGAAGGTTGCGGCAATGTCAAGCCCATCTCCTACAACTGGACACAAGCCGGATGCGCAATTCCACTTCACCGAAATGTATCGCTGTCCAACGGAAGTTGGAACGTGTACGTGGGCACCAACCGCAGCAACATCGTCTACACGTTCGTCCGCACGACGAAGACTGACAACGCTGCGATCGATGTGCTGGCGTTTATGAAATATCTGCGCTCGCTCAACTATTTTGATGATGATCTTGAAATCGGTGACCTGCAGTACGGGTTCGAAATCACCTCTTCGCGCGGCAACCTGAGCTTTGCGTCCAAGAAGTTCACGGTCACTGCCGAGTGATCCCTTTCATCGCGTTGGGCAGGGAGCCGTCCAGGATGTCTGTCCAGACTACCTTAGGAAGAAAGAACTGTCGCCCCCGGTCCATGAGTGGGTCCTTGCATGCTCCGCCCAGATCACGAAAGGGCAGCCGAAGAAAATGCGCCGCATGAGCGCACCCGTGATCAGTTGCTCAAGGAAAATGAGCATCTGCGCGCGGGGCGTGGTGTACCTAAAAAATCTCGACCCTTCTTCAGGCGAAGAAGCGGGCGGCGCAAGAGATAAAACGCAAATAGTGCTGCAACTGCGACAGCATCACCGGCTACCCGCGCTGCTCAAGGCGGCGGAGCTGGCGCGCAGTACGGTCTACTATCAGTCGAAAGTGCTTGACGGTGGCGAACGGGACAAGGACCGCGATGGCTACCGGCGCATCGCGGAAGCGATCCGGCTGGCAGGCCAGAGGGTGACACGCAAGACGGTGCGACGTCTGATGGTGTAGCTGAAGCTGAAGTCGCCGGTGCGCGTGAAGAAATACCGCTCATGGCGCGCCGAAGCCGGGCGTATTGCGCCGAACCTGTTTAATCGCGAACTTAGTGCGCCGCGAGCCAGTTCAAACAGAGGGCGCGTGTTCATCTGATAGGCCATAATCTCGCCGTTGTACAGATCTAGCACAGACGAAAGATACAGCTTCTGGCCGAGCACGTCGAACTCCGAACGCAGAAGGGACGCTCCTGTTAGGGACAGGGCACAATGGCCGATGCCTGCGGTGCCCATGAGCCGTATAAGGACGCTCCGCAATGAGAATGACATGGATCACCAGCCTTTCCGGTGCCGACAACTTGCTCAGGGTGAAATAATCTCCCCGGAGAGTCGGACTATCGACGCGTGCAGCATGCCACGGGGATCTTATTGAGCGGATCGAGACGGTGCGGACCTCATTACGCGGCCCAACTCGACTCTCGCGGCAGCGCGCCTGCGCCACCGATCGCATTTAAAATCGCGTCACATCGATCATTCTCCGGGGGCGCCATCAATTGCGCGGCGCACTTTTATGTTAGGGTTCGGCTGAGGCAGCGTGGTCTCCAATTCAGCTTCGACTGCCCGTTGATACTTGGACTGTCCGTGCCGGTGCGAGGGATTTGGCGAAAAGCATCACGCACCGCATAACAGTTGGCCGCATGCAACCGCTTCCAATAGCTGTCTTTAATTCTCCATGGCGATGAAATCCTCTACATCCAAGAATGCATTGACGAACTATCTCATCATTTCTCGGAGGTCCTGCAGAACCTTTTCTGCTTCGAGGCGATCGGTGTACATGTTAGTCCGGTACTCTTCTGTTACAGCGTTAGCGGCGAGCTTTTTGTTGATATTGATAGTTTTCTTCGAGGTGTTCAGTCCATTTCCTGCACACGTGGCGCCCTTCTCCGGCAAGGCGCCCTCAAGCAGATAGTCTGCGAAATAGCCGCCAATGCATTCGCTGCCAGAAAAGAATGCACCATGGTCGTACGTCGTCTCCTGAATTACAAGTCTTGAATTTTTCAATGTGGCTGCAGTGGCGCGCGCTCCAGGCAGAGGGGTTGGACCATCGTTCTCATCCTGCAGCATGAGAATAGGTAGCGTCGCGGCACTGTCGAACGACGGTAGCCTGCGCGTGCTGAACGGCCAGTAAAGACAGGGCTGACCGGAATATAAGCCCCCCACAAGCGGCGCAGACATGGCGAGCGAATTTTCAAGATCTGCCCAGTACTCCTCGCTTGAGTGGATCAAGGCTCCATCATTGCAGGTCACGGACACTTGGGCCGCCCCCGGGTCCTCCAAGGACCTTGTGCTACCGGAAACTACTTCGGCATATCTTGCGACCGCCTCTCTGGCAATCTTTTGCGTGGCATTTTCCACGGCTCTGTTCCAACTCGGAAAGAAAGGCAGCGAGACTACCTCGCGATGAAGGTCATTAGCGGAAATCTGCGGGTTTTCTGCCAAAACCGTCTTTATTCTTTTGGCCACTGCCAACTTTTCTACCACAGAATCAATTTGCCATTGAGCATACAGTGAATCAACTATGGTTCGGCCAAGCCAACTTGTGAGCCAAGGGGGACCGTTCCTAGTAATTTCTTTGACATCGTCCGCGTTCGAACCGAGGCCGAAAAGCTCGTTTTGTGCGGCGATATAAGGAGCAATGATGCCATCGAATGTGTGCTGAAATGCAGGAGCCTGCGGAGGGCCGACCTCGGCAAACGGAAGGGTGATATCTACGACGCTATCGAGAACCAGACGACCTGTGCGACCGGGAAACAGGCTGGCATAGCGAGCCCCAAGAGCCGTACCATATGACGTACCATAGTAGTTCAATTTGTCGTATCCAAGCGCCGCACGTATCACCTCCATGTCACGAGCTGTGTATTCGGTGTTAATGTAGGGCGTGAGGGGCGTGCCACCACAAGCGGATGCGAGGTCGCGGCTTTCGGTCATCTGTGCCCTGACTCCAGCGGGGGACCTATCGGTGAAAGAAATTGCTCTCGCCGGGGCGCTAGAACTGCATACCAACTGGGCGCTTGAACCGACGCCGCGTGGATCGAATCCGATCAGATCGTAGGCATCCGACAATTGCAAGAGCTTTTGACCTACAGGATTTGCCGAATTCCCAAGCAGCCATAGCGTCGACACACGCAAAGGCATAGCCAGCCCTCTCGCACCGGGCCCACCAGGATTCATCCATATGCCACCAAGCCGGTTTGCAGGCTTACCGGCAGTCACTCGCAGTACGCCAATGCCGACGCTACCTTTGGAAGCATAGTCGTAATCCAACGGCACCTTTACCGTAGTACAACTAGCCCTAGTCGATAGCGGACCCAGCAGGTCTTTGTTGACAATTTGAAAATCGTCAGATCCGCAGGTATGCCAAGTTATTGACTGGACGTAGTATGGCGTTAGTTCATCATCCACGCTGGAACCAACTGACGCGTAGGTCGGGGCGGTGACTGAACCGCCGTCCGAGCCACCGCAACCATTCAGCGCGACCGCAATCAAAAGAGCCCCTAGACGCGAATCTTTTTTAATGTTTTCGTCATCATGTCTATGTTCAACAAATGTATCGATTCTTCATCGTCCGGCTAGCAGAATGGTGCACTATGGTGCGGCTGTCATTTAGGAATTTGAATCAGATTGACATTGATCAGAAATCAATACTCGCAGCAATAAAAACGCCGATACTCGCAAAGGCTCCATCAACTTTCCTTACGCATACTTAAACAATATCGAGTGATATCGCGCGTCCGAATGGCGTTATCATCTCCCTGACAGCAGAGGGATGCGCAGACGAGCTTGATCGCTCTCATGTTGGCCCTTTTGGCGACATGCTCGAAAGGTCACACACTCTAATGCAATTGAGCTGAACAACGACCTTGCGATTGCTGTTCCTGCACCGGCGACCAGTCAGCATTTTCCGTTGGAATAATCGATGTAAAGGATGCGGACACGCGTTACTGAGGGTAGTTGTGGCCATAGCGGCGGCTTAGTTTTGCTGGCCGCAATGAGCCCGACGAGGCTTCGCTGTCGACATCCCCGTTATGCAACAAGATGCGAGAACCAAATGATGCTACCGCTGCCAGCGGCAGTCATCGGTGAGCAGTACATGCGGCCAAGCTACGTGTTGGGAATATTGCAGCGATGGACGTTTGAGGACGTCGGCCTTGGTGTACAGTCGACCCGCCGGCGCAAGCGAGCAGCAGTAGATTGAGGTCGCCGGGCACAACCGCAACGTCCGAGCTGGTCGATCAGCTCGACGCATTCTCGAAAATAGTGGCACCACTGCCGGATTGCGATGTTCGCCGATGCCTAGCCCACCGTACCGCCGCACCCTGCGCCTGATCTTTGCCTACGACGGCGACGCGCTATCGCTCGCCTCAAAGCATCTGGTCGAAATGACCCTGCCACCCTCGCATGAGCTGTGCAGCTCCGAAGGCAAGGCGGGGTTCTGGTTCGAATTGCGCGACCCCCACGGCCGGCCGTTATACCGACGGATCCAGCATGATCCAATGCCGCGGTATCGCGAAGCGCATGCGCCCGGCGCGACCCCAACGCACGTTACAGCTCTTCGGCGCGGCGTTTTTGAAATTCTCGTACCGGCCTATTGGGAAGCGGCGACACTGGTTCTGTCGGCGACAGAGCACCCGCCGGTCGCACCATTCGGCACGATCCGCGCCGAACGAGCGCGCAGCGGTGGCCCGCGGGTTGGCACGGGTGCGGCGCGCGAAATCGCCCGATTCAGTTTGGATGACATCCTGAAATGACTACCACAGATGGCGCCGTCATCGGCGTCAGCAAGATCATCGACCACGGTCCTGATGTATCGCGTTGGAATCTTGTGATCCTTGGCGACGGCTACCAGAGGGCCGAACTGGCGACCTATGCGACCGACGCACGGAACTTCGCAAACGCTGTCGCCGGTACCGCGCCGTTCAACGAGATGTGGTCGGCCGTCAACGTACACCGCGTCGAGGTTTCCTCGACCGACAGCGGCGCGTACGACCCCGTGGGCGTGTGCAACGGTACCGGCGCGACGGCGCGCACCTATTTCGACGCGACGTTTTGCGAAGGTGGGCAAATACGGCGGCTGCTCAGCGTCGACGCCGCTACAGCGTTGAACGTCGCGCGCACGCAGGTGCCACAGACGAACATGACGGTAGTGGTCATCAACAGCACCATCTACGGCGGTTCCGGCGGGCCGGTCGCGGTGTTTTCGAAAGCAGACGGCGCAGAGCAAATTGGTATCCACGAAATGGGGCACACGGCATTCGGCCTCGCCGACGAATATTCGACGTACGCCGGTTGTTCAAGCGGTGAAACTGGCCACGACACCTATACGGGAACCGAGCCGGCACAACCCAACATAACCGCCAACACCGACCGCGCGACGATCAAATGGGGCGCACTGATCGCTGCGGCCACTGCGCTACCGACCACCGTCAACGCTAATTGTACGCAATGCGATACCCAAGCATCGCCTGCCCCGGCCGCTACGGTTGGTGCATTCACAGGCGCAGGGTATTTCCATTGCGGATTGTATCGTCCACAATACAACTGCCAAATGCGTACGCTCGGGAAACCGTTCTGCGCGGTCTGCCTAGAAGTCGTCAGGAACACGCTTAAGCCATTCCTGCCGCTGCCGCCTGTCACGAGCCACTTCACCCCAACTTCTGGCAACCCCGGTGGCGCGAACGTTGATGGAACCACAGCGGATTCATCGGCCTGACTGCGGTCCGCGCGCGGCGTCGGTAGTAGCGAACTTCGTTATCGAGTCCGGCCCGCGGATCAGCACGCTTAGCCTTTCGGGCGCAGGCAGCAAAGCGGGCGCGATTGCGGCCTAGTTCAGCTACATCATAGCGAGACTGTCGTCGATCATGAACGTCAGCCCCAACACCGGTTGGAGCGCGGCCGGCAATGCTGACCATCAGAGGAATCGGCGTCACTCATGCGAGTGACGCCAGCTTTGGCAGCAATCCCACGCTATGGCCTCGACTCGGTCGCGCAGGCAACCTCGACAGGCCCCGGACGGTCGATAAGCATCGGCGCTACATTTACTACGCCATCGGGCACGTCAGGGGCCAATAGAGCGGCATCTTCGCCTATTGTTGATCGAGCTAAAATTCACCCAGTCTGGACCGCCACTTCGCCAGCAATGGTTACGTGCATAAGGCGCTGATCGTCCGTCGATCCGATGCGATCAGGGAATCACCAGGTCGGATGCGAGCATTCGTAAGCGGCTAGCCAAGCCGCCTTGACGGATTAACTAGTGGCTGGTCGCGGTCGGTCGCCAGCGATGCGGTAGTAATGCCGCGATATCGCTGGCCTTGTGGGTCGGCAGTCACGTGAGGACATCTTTCAGATGGGCGTGCGGCTCGTGCCCATTGAGTTGTGGTGAGCGCAACAGGCCCATGATGGCGGCAGCGCGTTGGCCTGCTCGCAGCGAGCCGGCGAACAACCAGTTACGCCGATAGCAAGTTCGCGATCATTCTGCCCATATCGGGCAAGAAGTTGAAGTCCATTACCGTTGACATCCCCTGTATGGGCGTCGCGTCAAGGTACGAGACGTCGAAGAGCGAAGCGGCGGTCGCGTGGTGCACGTTGAGGCCAGCCCAGGCGTAGTGAGGGTCGTGTCGGCGTGGATGCTGGATGCGCATCTCAGCCTGACGCACGTTCTTCGTGTCGAATGGACCCGGCACGAATGCCGGCGCCCGGAGTCCCATTTGCCGGAAGTAATACAGCGTCGGACGCGCAGGTTGACGTTCATCAAGGCGTATGTGATTGCGCCTGCCACAATAGAAAAAAGCGTAGGCCAATTGCAACCAGAAAATTCCATGTGGACCATGAAGTACTATATAAGACCTTAGCCTGGTGCGTTTTCGCGTTTGTGCACGACTGGCACCGCGTAGCGCTTCCCAGCGCGCGCAAACACAATGAGGTTCTCTTGTCGGCTTCGACCATATACCGAACATGCCGCCATGGACGGCACCATTGGCCACCGGCTGGTAGACCTGACGTTCGAGCGCCGCTGATGACTTGTTACATCTGCCCGCGACGAACGAAGGCTTGGTGCCCTATCCCTTCGCGCTACTGACTGGTGTACCTAAGCCGAAAATGCACAACACGCTGCCTGCCTAGGAAGCAGCTGATCTGCGCTTCCGCACCTACACGACGTACGTCTACGACCGGCTAATGTCAGACCATCATTGCGATGCGTGGCTCTTCGCGATCGCGACGCCGCATCGGAAGACTTTCTGCCCATTGCACGAGGACAAGGGTTACGACAATGCTACACGCCGAGCGTTACCACGACATCTCATGCGGTCACCGCCTAGCAGGCTGTTGAAAAGCGCCCCGTCATGACGACCGAAGCTACGTTCAGGAGACTTGCGCGTGCAATTTCCCGCTGAATTACCGGTTTGCCGCGCGATCCGCGCGGGGCATGCGCACGCATGCA
>NZ_JBFRCK010000056.1:0-21353 GCF_040965775.1 Paraburkholderia sp. BR10954 | reverse complement strand
GCGCTTCGCGCTTGAGGCCTTGATCACGCCCGCGCGCTTCGCCGCTTCGATCGTCTCGGCCAGCAGTTCTTCAACGCCAGCTTCACCCAGGCGCTTACGCCAGCGTGTCAGGCTCGACGGATCGATCGGGGCTCGGTCTGCAAATACGTCCCGCCGGTGAAGACCTGCCAATACGGGTTCTCCACCCATTGCCAGACCACTTCCTCGTCCGACAGATCGAACGCATGCTGCAGATACAACAAGCCAGCAATCAGTCTCGGTGACGTTGCCGGACGACCCTTGCGTGAGACAAAGCTCGCGCTCATCGACGCATCCAGTTGATCCCAGTTGATCAGATCGGCCAGACGCACCAAAGGATGCTTCAGGTTGATCTGCTCGCGCAGAGGATGCCGGAACAAATCGCCTTCGCTCACCGCTGTCTTCGGACCCATCCAGACCTCGACATGCAGGAAACTACCCACAATCTGCCAGGTTCCTGCAAATGCATCAACAACTTTCCGCTTCAAACCCTTGCTGCAAAAGGCTCTCCGGAATGTTCAGGTCCGACTAAGTAGTCCGTATCGTATTGGGACTTTACTAACCTCTCATTCTTACCGCGACAGAACCACATACCACCGCACACACAGCAGGATCGCGTCCAACGGCGAGTGCAACCGCTTGAACACCGTTGCCAGCACCGGCCTCAGGATCTGGAGGATTGAACGCTTCCGCGGAGATCGGCCTTGCCTTCCTTGTCGAGAGGAAGAGTGCGTCCTGTTTGGGCCGTGCGCGACGTCAGCTTTCCGACAAATTTTGGGCATTTTGTTGCAACAGCACCGCAGCCGCGCTGGCCTGCACGACTATTTGCAACCTCAGTTAGCCAAGAGTTCAAGTACTTCATCGCTAGCATAGTTATTGCTTATAGAACACATCAGGGGAATGCAATGGAAAATCTCGCTGTATTCGTGTATTCCCCAAACACTACGACAGGCGAAAGTTTATTCAATGACGACATTTTGACAACCGAAGGAAATATCGCGATGAGATCTTTTGCAATCCAGCGGAGGCGTCGGCTGCTTGGCGCCGCTTTCTTTACACTTATAGCACTTTCAGACGCTACCTTCGCAGATGGCCCGCAGCACTATGACCCGGAGCGTATTCTCGCGGCGTTCAAGAACCCGTATACCGGCCCTGGTGAAACGGAGAGGACCGTAGGCATCGTTGCTCATCGTGGCATCGTTGGCAGTGGCTGTCCCGAAAACTCGCTTTGCTCGATTCAAAATACCTATAACAACGGTATCGAGGCTATCGAACTGGATGTCAAACTAAGCAGCCAAGGGACACCATATCTCTTCCATGATAATAACGTCGGACGCGTTGCTGCCGGCTCCGGCTTTGATATCTTTACAGGCGAAGGGTGGAATGCCGATGTTCGTTCGCTCGACGATGCAGCGCTCAACAGAATAATGTTGCGCGATAAGCAATTTAGTATCACGGGATACGATGCCCTCTCTCTTGAGGAGGCTTTGGACAGGGTGAAATCAGACTACCCTTATATGTTAGTGATACTCGATCTCAGGGATTTGGATGCTGTTTCTCGTGCGGCGGATATTGTCATTGATCGAGGTATGCAAAATACAGTGGTACTCAAATTCTTTGCCAGGCTTGTGGCGGCCGAGCCTGGAAATATCGTGAAACACACGAAATGCGTAGCCTTTGCATCAATGATTTACGCTAGCGACGAAGACGAACTTTCAAACCAGTACAAGCAGTTGAGCTGCGGAGTAGCTGCGGATCACTATCGCCAATGTTTGGTGGAATCTTGGTTGGATGAGGCCAGCAAGCAGAGTAATTTCGCTTGGATCGAAGTCGGCAACAAGAACCCCGCAAACGGAGACCCCACGTATGATCTAGTTAAGCATGTCCGTGCCGGACGCAAAGCCATGGGAACCTTTACGCCGGTAAAGGAGTACCGGCAAGATCAGAACGACGGTAAATGGTACGTAAAAATTGATGGTAAGTGTTGCTATAGCCTTGACGAGCACCTGACACATACTGCCCATTTCGGTACGGAAACGGCGGATAATCGCCCCAACGTTCAGCTACAACTTGATAGCGGTTTCACGTCGATCACAACAGATGATCCATTGGCTGCCGCAGCTGCCGCAAGCCGTTCGGGAATGCGCGACACCAGTCGGTATTATTAGCTGGTCTGCAAAAGTCCTAGCGCTGAAGTCTGGTTGGACTATCCTGGGAGAATGCAGGTTTAAGGGGTACCTCGATGACACAGCTTGGTCTTGGTCTGGATCTTTCAACGAAACGCACGCGCAAGCGGGAATTTCTCGATGAGATGAGGCGCGTTGTGCCATGGTCGAGGTTGATTGCGTTGATCGAACCGCACTATCCAAGGGGTAAGACTGGAAGGCCGCCGTTTCCTATTGCGACGATGCTGCAGATCCACTTCATGCAGCAGTGGTTTGGTCTGTCAGACCCGGCGATGGAAGAGGCGCTTTATGACGTGCCGCTGTATCGTGAATTTGCTGGGCTGGACGAGGGTATGACGCGTTTGCCGGACGAGAGCACGATTCTCCGGTTCCGTCACCTTCTCGAAACGCACGGCCTGGCTGCGCAGATGCTCACGCTGGTCAATGAGATCCTGAGCGAGAAAGGCTTGATGCTGAAGGTGGGGTCGGCGGTCGACGCTACCTTGATTTCCGCACCCACTTCGACGAAGAACGGCTCTGGTACACGGGAGCCGGAAATGCACCAGACGAAGAAGGGAAATCAATGGTACTTCGGGATGAAAGCGCACGTCGGCGTGGACGCAGAGTCGGGCCCGGTCCACACGGTCATCGGCACAGCCGCCAACGTTCATGACATCAATGCGGCCGAAGCGCTGTTGCACGGCCAGGAAATGGATGTGTACGCTGACGCCGGATATCAGGGTATCGAAAAGCGCTGCCAGGTAAGCGCGGTTCGCTGGCATGTCGCGATGCGACCCGGCAGGCGCAGACAACTGGACCTAACCGATCGGCTGGACGCGATATTCGATCAGATTGAACGCCTGAAGGCCGGCATCCGCGCCAAGGTTGAACATCCGTTCCGCGTCCTCAAACAGCAGTTTGGCTATACAAAGACCCGGTAGCGAGGGTTGATGAAGAACACCGCCCAGATCACGACACTATTTGCTCTGGGCAACCTGTGGATGGCACGCAAGGCTTTGTGGGACGCTTGAAACGCTCGCAGATTCAGGCCGCGAATCTCGGCAAACAGTGGTCGTCACGCTTCAAAAGCTAGACGACCAACCTGCCAGCAGACTCTCATGGCTGATACGACGCAAGTGGCAAACGGCCAACTCTCTGAAAACGAGTTGTGCAGACCTTCCCTAGGCTCAGGGTCCAGTTCGGGTTCTGTCGCGGTAAGAATGAGAGGTTAGTAAAGTCCCAATACGATACGGACTACTTATCCAGCCAGTGAATAGGGTTGCTGTGCGGGATTCTGATCGACACCACCATCGTCCATCTGCCCCTTGACGATCATGTGCATAACTTCGATGCCGCCCAACAGGATGCGGGCACAACGAAATTTCTTAAATCCAAGCATCGGTCGGGTCCGGCGCTTGATCGCCCGATGATCCTGTTCGATGATGTTATTCAGATACTTTTTCTGGCGGACCTTGATCGGTACATCCCGCGGGGCGTTGATCGCTTGCAAGGCAGCCAGATTCGATCCGCTCTTGTCGATCGTCACGGTCTCGGGTTCGCCATTCTGGTCGATTGCCTTTTCGAAACAGGCCCGGGCTGCAGCCTTGTCCCGTCGGGCTCGCAGCAGAAAATCAACGGTGTTGTCTGCCTTGTCGACAGCCCGGTAGAGATACCGCCACTCACCCCTGATTCGAATGTAGGGGTGAGTAGACCCGGGGAATTGCGCCCCGAGTCTCTCGCAGAACCGAACCGTGCGTAAACCTCTCGATTTACACGGCTCCCGTTATCCAACCTGTTTCCCCTGATACTGCCAGTGCGCGAACTCTCGCGGGTACGCCTGCCTCATCTTGCGTAACCACTCCTCACTGCACCGTTTGTGCCGTCGCAGTGTTTTGTACTTGCGCTGAACCCAGCGCACGAGCTTTCGGTCGAGATACCGACTCAACTCATGCATGGCTGTCCGATGGAAAGCCCCGTAGTAGTTCCACCAGCCACATATCGTGGGATTACATCGCTCAGCGAGTTCGAACAGTGATTTCGACGTTTGGCGCTGCAACCGCCACCCCCGCATCGTCTGTCTCATCCGTTTCAGGGCGTCAAGACTGACGCCAGGTACAAAGCTGGTCGAGACCTGCCCGTGCCTAGTCAACACCCTTCGCGGACGAAACTGAAAGCCCAGAAATGTGAAGGTCACATTCGGGTAGGTTTGGGTGGGACTTCTGTCCTTGCAATACACGATCTTTGACTTTTCAGGATGCATCGTCAACCCACATTCCGCCAGCCGCGAGGCAATGGCGTGCATAACCTCTTGTGCCTGCTCCTGGCTACGGCAATGGACCACCGCATCATCGGCATAGCGCGCAAAGGGACACTGCGGGAAGTGACGCTGTATCCAAACGTGCGCATAGTGCATGAACAGATTCATCAGGATCGGACTGACCGCTCCCCCCTGCGGGGTACCGCGGTCCCGCGGCAAGCGGGTACCCTGTGCAGTTTCGAATGGCGCAGTCAGCCACCTCTCGATGTACATCAGGATCCAGTCCTCTTTGATGTGATTGCGTACCGCTTTTAGCAAGAGGCCGTGATCGATTTGATCAAAGGCCGCCTTGATATCAAACTCCACCAGCCAGTCGAACTTCCAGCACCTTTGTCGGGTGATGGCGACCGCCTGCTTGGCCGATTTCCCGGGCCGGTAACCATACGAATCCGCGTGGAATAGTGGATCGAGAATCGGCTCAATGAGGAGCTTGACCGCAGTCTGCGCCACACGGTCACTCACCGTGGGCACGCCCAACTCGCGAATACCGCCCGTTGCCTTTGGAATCTCAACCTGCTTGACCGGTGGCGGGAAGTACGACCCCGACGACATCCGGTTCCACAGCTTGAACAGATTCTTCGGCAGGTCCTGCTCGAACATCTCGATAGTTTCCTCATCGATGCCGGCAGCACCCCGGTTGGCCTTCACTCGCTGGTACGCCTCCCAGATCGTTCGCCTGGCAATGTCATAAGGTTTCGTTGATGTCATGTCACTCCTCCCCGACAAGCAGGTTGGTAACCTTCGTCAACCGGATAGCGCTGCGCCTTCGGTCCACCCTCATTACAAGGGCTTCAACACTACTACGGGCAGCTCCGCCCCTCGTTGCGGCATCGGTATTCTTCCTCATGGTGTTAGCCATTTGTCATTTCCCTTTCCATCCGCAACAAGGTTCTCACGTTCCATACCGAAGCCTGTATTAAGCTCATGCCGCCTCTACGCCGGCTGCCTGCCGCCAGGTCCGTAAACAGGTCTCGTCCTGACTGATCCTGGAGCGACGAAATGCCCCCAGTTTTGACAGCACCTTGACGAATTAACGACGCATCATCGAACGGTTTGCTTTCGCTCATCTTCTCAACACATACCTGCCATCCTTATGGATGACTTTTCCATGGTCGCTCACCACCACGCCTTTTGAACGCAGCAGCACCGGGCGGTTTGAAGCCTGCTCCTGCAAGCCGGCTTCGGGACGCCTACTCCCATCTTCAGTACAGCATCACAAGCTTTCGCTTGTGTTCGTGACACACTCTTGTCCATCCTCCAGCTCCTGCCGACCGTCCGTTTGCGCCGTCGAAACGCCTTCTCCAGGACCGGCAACAGTTTGAGTGCCCAACGATGAACGGTCGAATGGTCGACCGCAAACCCGCGCTCGGCCATCATCTGTTCGAGATGACGCAGGCTCAGCGGATAGGTCACGTACCACCGAACGCACAGCAACATCACGTCCAGCGGGTAATGCAAGCGTTTGAGTACTTTTCCCACACCCGGACTCAGCTTCTCGGTCATCGATCACGTCACGCATTAAGGCCCGTCAGCATAGCAGACCGAGTTATTGCGACAGATCCCTTCAGCTTGCTCATCGCGGGGCATCAGTTCGTTTTGTTCCGACAACTCTAACCCATTCGCCGACCCAATTTGCACCATGAGCCTCGTGGCATTGGCCCAAGTATTGCTTGCTTCGGCAGTAGATTGAATGACGACTGAGCACGACATCAAGCCTCAGGCGATCCAGTAACAGCGAGCGTTTTTGCCTCCGCGGCCAACACAGTTGCGGAGCCTGCGCTTGCACCGAACCCGCGACCCCTTTGTTGAGGGAATGACCGGGGGACTATGTACACCCGCGAGGAATGCCGCCATCTCGCGTTCGAATGGATCGCGGCGACGTACATCGCGCTGGTCGAGCGTGGCTAACTGAGGATCTGGAGCGTCAAATGAGCGTTCTTAACCCCAATCACCGGGGAATGCGGGCCACTGAGAATCAGTGGCCCAGGATTGCAGCACGCCTGCTGATAAAGTTGCCTCGCGAGGGGGCGCGTGTCACGGTGGTTGTGACGGCCGCTGGCGAGGCGTCATGGAACCCAGACGCGGGTACGAGGCGGTTCTGGACGGCAAAGGGCGGACGGCATGGATTCGACTGGGCGACGGCTGAGCCGTGCGAGGGCATGCGCGTCGCGTTCTATCGGGAAACACCTACGGAGGCAGCATGACCTGCATTGTGGCACTGACGGATGGAAAGAAGGTCTACATGGGTGCCGATTCGGCAGCGGGTGGTTCGTACATTACGGTGCGCGCCGACCCCAAGATTTATCGGGTGGGGCTGTTCCTGATCGGCTTCACTACGTCCTTCAGGCTGGGTCAGCTGCTGGGCCATAACCTGACCGTCGGGCCGCGCCCTGAAGGCACCGACGTGTTCGCCTTCATGTGCACGACGTTCATTGAGGCGGTACGAGAGTGCTTTACCCGCGGCGGATACGCGCGGAAGGAACACGAACGGGAATCGGGTGGCACTTTTCTGGTTGGTTACGAGGGGCGCATCTTCCGGATTGACGGCGATTATCAAGTTGCTGAAAACGCCGCAAACTTCAATGCCTGTGGTAGCGGCGAACAGGCTGCGCTGGGCTCGCTGCATAGCACCGCCAGCATGCCGATGCTGCCAGAAATCAGACTCGAACGCGCGCTTGCCGCAGCGGCCGAATTTTCACTGGGAGTCCGTGGCCCGTTCCGGATAGAAGTGCTGGACGGCGGCTTTGTTCAGCAGGGTCCTTGCACGGCGACGGGTGGGTTCTGTCGCGATAAGGATGGCAGGCTGAGCAAGTTCCCATATAGATAGGATTGCTTATGTCGCCAACGAGTAGAACTGAGCGGCTGCCGTTTGGTCATCGCCGTCATTTTTCATCTGCCCCTTGAGAATCATATGCATCACCTCAATACCAGAGACAATGATGCGCGCACACCGAAAATCCTTGACGCCCATCATCGGTTTGATGATACGTTTGATCGCTCGATGGTCCTCCTCCACGACGTTGTTCAGGTATTTGTTCTGCCGGAGGCTCTGTCAGGTTGATGGAGAGGGGGCGGTAGAATGAGGTGATGAAGAAGACAAAACTGCTTTATCACGGCCACCGCTTCCCTGCCGTCGTCATCAGCTGCGCGGTTCGCTGGTATTTCCGGTTCAGCCTGAGCCTGCGCGACGTTGAGGAGTTGCTGCTCGAGCGTGGTGTTGTAGTCACGTATGAGACGATCCGTTGCTGGTGCGAGAAGTTCGGCGCCAGATTCGCCCAGTGCGCCAAGGCCGCGCGGCGCAAGCCGGGCAGTACGTGGCACCTCGACGAGATGTTCGTGACGCTGCGCGGCGAGCTGTATCTGTTGTGGCGAGCCGTCGATGAGCATGGTGCTGAACTGGACGCGCTGGTGCAAAAGCGGCGCGACAAGGCAGCGGCAAAGCGCTTCTTCCTCAGGATGCTGCGTTCAAACCCGGTGCCGTGCAAGATCGTGACCGACCAGCTGCGCAGCTATGCGGCGGCGAAGGCTGACATTCCCGAACTCGTGCATGTGAAGCACGTCTTCGTTAAAGCGGCTGCACGGGTGACAATCGTGCCGAGAACAGCCACCAGCCGACCCGCAGGCGGGAGCGCCAGATGTGCGGCTTTCGCGAAGCACGTCGCACGCACGCGTTTCTCTCATGCTTCGGCCCGATCCGGCAGCACTTCGCGTTGCCCAGACACCAGATGAACGCGGCATGTCATCGGACCGCTCTCCAGAAACGTTTCGCGACGTGGCATGATTGGACTGTCACTGCGGCCGCAGACAGGACTAACTAATAAGGATAACTACTCGTATGCCACAAAGACCGATTACATCGGCCAACCTGACAGAGCCCGGAAATTCCATGGAATAACAGCTGCGGTAATGATGTGGCGGCGAAAGCGAATGGATCGAAAAGCGCTATTGATTTTTGGAAAAAATTGCTGATAGTGGGGGCACCGATACGAATTTGGCGCATGAAGCGAGTTCTAGCGGAGCCTCCTCATTTGTGGACAAACCTGACTGGCAATCGCTGGTCTACGGAGCTTCAACCGACGACAAGCGAGATATTCCGGATGTCAGTGTATTCGGTGGCAGCTATGCTAATAAAATATACGCGATTGTTTGCACCGTTTACACAACGGTGGACAAGAGGACAAAGAAATCAACCACGCATGACGGTTGCGCTGATCTGGCGGCCAATAAAAGCGATTATTCGCCAGAAGGTATGGTGGGAACCTCGCTGTCAACGCCCATGTTCGCCGGGATCCAGGCGCTGGTGAATCAGAAGGAAAAAGGGCGCTAGGGCGTAGCCGCGGCGACGCTTTACCAACTCGCGGCGCAAGAATATGGCTCAAGCTCGAAGCCGCTAGGGACCTCTGCCGGATGCAATTCTGACTTTGGACCAAATGGCACCGATACGTGCGTGTTCCACAATGTGACGCGCGGGACCAACTCGGTCAATTGCGACGCAACGGTCGGCAATACAAACTGTTTTGTGTACGACAAAACCTATAGCTATGGATTGACGTCGCTTTCAACCAAGAAATACATCCCAGCTTACGCTGCTGGTCAAGGCTGGAATTTTGCAACGGGACTCGGCAGTGTGAATGCAACGAATCTCGTGGATGCCTAGGATAAGTACAATAAAGGTGTTGACACTCAGATAAAAAATTAAATTCTGCCGGAGTCGTCACGTTTTTGTGCCGCCGTGGCGACTCTTAAGGGCGATCAGGTCGTTTTTGTTCGATACCCGGTCCGCGGCGCGGGGGATCTTCGGAGTAGGTCTTCGCGGACGCACAGAGCGCCGGCGACGAGCAGGTTGAACAGGCGACGACTGATTGTCTTACCGCGCGACCCCGTTGGCAGGCAGCGTAGTGAGTGCCTGCAGCGCAGCGTGCGAATGTCTCATATCGGCAGGTCAGCAGACCGGTGCCCGTGGTGACTCAGTGACTCGAACGGGTCGAGGCCGTGTGAAAACGTAAAAGTACTCAGTTTTCGGGTGTCGCTTTACCCTTCCCAACGCACCGCCAAGCCAACACAGCGTGATCTGGAGGGTCGCCTTCTTCGAACTCCGCGTTTAGCCTGCGTTTTCACACGGGCGCGCCGGGAGACCGGCAAGGAGTAGGTGGTGCAAGTCCACTGCGATGAAGGAATAGCGAACCACATCGGCCCCGAGCCGTGCGCAGGCATCCGCGAGGATGTCGGCGAAGCGTCGGCAGGGGTACGTGCAGGGCAGCCTATTGAGTCACGATAGAAAACTGATCCCGGGTGCCGATGCTGTCTGTGTAGCGGAAGGCAAAACGTCCGAGCGCGTAATCGCGAGCGCCCGGATGACCCGGCGTGGTCGTAGAACCTGGCATGTGCGCATGCTCCTTGTTCGGGAACCGGGAGATCTCCAGTCTGGCCTGTCGCAGGATGGACAGGTCCGCATCGGGAAGGCGAGGAGCCGTAGCCGATGATGAACGGACGGGAGAAGTCAGACTCCGCCATAGTGTGCGCTGGGCAGCGCGTTGTTCCGGAGGGTTGAAGTCCCTCTGGCGCTCGGATGAGGGGCGCCATATCCGAAAGCGGGGGTAATGCCTCGCTGGCCGGAGAGAGGTGGGAAGGTATGGAGACGTCTAACTGGGCACGAAGGCGAAAGCCGGAAACGGACAAGGCGGACCTGAAGCCATCATCTCGCAGTATTCCGGAGGGCAGGGTGTCCGCCGTGAGGCGGAATCCGAAGGGCATGAGGAGAAGTACCGGGCCGTAGTCGATGGGGGCTGCCCCGATGACGAACCGGTCGGCCAAAGGTGGGGCAAGGTCGAGCCTGCACTATGGAGGCGAAGGCGTTCTCATTCACCCACCGCACCAAGGTGTTTGCGGACGGCACGGTACGGAAGAACAGCGTGTGACCCCAGGAGAACTGGCACAGTCCGCGGGCGGCGCCGCGGGAAGCAAGCCTATAAGCGAGGAGCGAAGTGGTGAGCGGTGCTGTGTCAGTAGTCGGACGGCTGAGTAGTACCTGAAGCGTGGCCAAAACTACGTGACCAAGCGATCGGCGACAGAAGTGGGTCGGGGAAGGCGGCCGGCGAAGATGATTGGGAAGAACCCGGACGACAGTGAGTAAGGACACGGAGGAGGATCAGTTCCATGAGCGAAATACCCGTACATCCGCGCCCGAGGAGACTGTCTGACTGGATCAACCCGATGGAAGCGAGGAAGGTCCACTCATTAATTGACAAGGTTTATCAACGGAAGAATCTGGAAGTCGCCTGGGAGCGGGTCCGGGCCAATCGGGGCAGTGGCGGTGTCGATGGAATCAGCGTGGCAGACTTTGCCGAACAGGCGGACCAGCATCTGGACCGTCTGCAGGCAGAACTGCGTGCGCGGACCTATCAGCCGCAACCGGTCCGGCAGGTCTCGATCCCGAAAGCCGGCAAACCGGGGGAGTTCCGCCAGCTCGGCATACCGTCGATTTACGATCGCGTATGCCAGCAGGCGCTGCTCAACCGTCTTGAGCCGATCTTCGAACCGGTATTCGATGACGCCAACTTCGGCTATCGGCGAGGGCGATCGACACACGACGCTTTGCGCAAGATCTGGAAGGAGATCGAGGGCGGCAGGGACTGGATTGTTGATGCTGATCTGAAGGACTTCTTTGGATCAGTTGACCATGACAAACTTCTGTCGCTCATTGCCCAGCGCATCGCTGACGGTCGGGTACTAAGCCTGATCAAGGCGATGCTTAAAGCCGGCAGTTTCGGCAAGGGTCGTCTCTTTCCGAGCGAGCGTGGAACGCCGCAAGGTGGGGTCGCTTCACCGCTGCTCAGCAATATTCTCCTGACGCCGTTTGATCGGGAGATGCGGCGCAAGGGCTACCAGCTTACCCGTTACGCGGATGACTGGGTGATCACCTGTTCATCCCAGGCAGAAGCGCGCGCAGCCCTCGCGGCGGCGACGAAGATTCTGAGCGCACTGGGTGTGCATCTCCATCCGCAGAAGACGCGGATCGTGCATGTCCGGTTTGGATTCGAGTTTCTCGGCTACAAGATCAAGCGTGGGCGGCAGTTATCGCTGCCCTCCGCCAAAATCCGCAGTGGCGCCCGGTCGGGTGCGCTGTACGCGTACCCCCGGGAGAAATCGGTCCAGCGCTTCATGGATCAGGTGCGTCGTCTTACACAGCGATGTGTGCCGCTTCGAACACGGGAGCTGATTGGAAGGATCAATCCCATCCTGCGGGGCTGGGGGCACTACTACAAGCGCTCCCACGTCCGGCGAATCTTCAACCGGCTCAACCGATGGATCGTGCGGCGTATCTGGTCGCATCGATTCAAGCGCTGGCGCAACATGGGCTGGAAGGTCTTGCCCGAGGCGCGGCTCTATGGCGAGTTCGGGTTGGTCAACCTTGTGCAACTGATACCTTCAATTGCGTCCCAGCATGCTGCATCTTCGTGAAAGCTGCATGCCGGAAAACGGCACGTGCAGTTTGCGCGGCGGACGGAGGCCAGCGCGTCAGCGCGCCTCCTCCGACCCAACAGCGATGAAGCCTGCGAACAAGGCTGGGGAACCAGCTGCGGAGTGGGCGGAGCCAAGGGCGGGGACCAAGGGGAACACGGGGCAGCCACGCACGCACCGGGCGCAGAACCGGGTAAGCGTGCCACAGGGGCTGGCACGTGTACGGCAAGCTGCAAGACAGCGGAAGAAGGAGCGGTTCACCGCGCTTCTACATCACGTCACGGTCGACCGACTTCGGATGACATTCTTTGCGCTCAAACGCAATGCGGCTCCTGGAGTGGATGGCCTGACGTGGCGGTACTACGAGGCAGGACTGGAAGAGAATCTCCAGCGCCTGTTCGCGCAGGTACAGAACGGAGCGTATCGGGCACACTGCCTGTCCGGCGACAGTACATACCAAAGCCGGACGGCAAACAGCGCCCGCTGGGGATTGCCGCGCTGGAAGACAAGATCGTCCAGCGGGCGGTGGTGGAAGTGTTGAACGCGATATACGAGGAAGACTTTCTTGGTTTCTCGTACGGGTTTCGGCCTGGGCGTAGTCAACATGATGCGCTGGATGCGTTGGCGACGGCGAGCGATGGTATCCGGCGCTCGCGGGCAACGATCATTCTCACCATTTCGCAGCATAGAGCCCCCGCTTTGGCGCGGTCTCGATTGATCGCGATGTTGGCTCCAGTCACGAAAGCGGCCCCACGTGAGCACAGGTACAGAACAAGCGCAGCCACTTCGTCCGGCTGCCCGAGGCGTCCGACCGGAATCTGCGGGATGACCTTGCTGTCCAGAATGTCCTGGGGCACCGCTGTCACCATCTTCGTGGCGATATACTGACGAGTGCACCAAATAGTGCGTTATGCGTTATATGGGCATAAAGACGAAAACTGATGCCCGCAAATTGGACGGCGCCACGCAGGCGCACCTGAGAAAAATGGTGGTGCAGGCCGTGCGTGACGGCATGACGCAGATTGCGGCGGCGAAAAAAACCTACGGGGTGAGCCTGCGAGCAGTAAGCAAATGGATGAAGCTGGCGCGCGACGGCGGCCTGCGGGCGCTGCGACCTGGCAAGCGAGGCCGCCTGCCGGGAAGTGGTCGGTTGAATCACCGACAGGCTGTGAGAATCCGCAGGTTGATCATCGAGCGGCTGCCGGATCAACTGGCGCTGCCGTTTTACCTGTGGACGCGCGAGTCGGTGGCGCGACTGATCGAGCGGGAGTATGGCATCACGGTGTCGGCGTGGACGGCCGGCCGATACCATGAAGGCATGGGGCATGAGTGCCCAGAGGCCTGTGCGGCGAGCGTACGAGCGCAACGATGCGGTGATCGAACGCTGGCTGAACGAAGACTATCCGCAGATCGCGAAAGAGGCGAAGCGTGAGAAAGCAACGATCTACTGGGGTGACGAGATGGGCTTGCGTAGTGATCACATCAGCGGCACGAGCTTCGCGCTTAAGGGCCAAACGCCGGTGGTGCGCGCGACAGGACAACGCTTCGGCTGCAACATGGTTTCGGCCATTACGAACCGCGGGGAGTTGAGCTTCATGGTCTTTGAGGGAACCTTCAGGAACGCGACGTTCATCGAATTCATGAAACGCATGCTCAGGCAGGCCATGCGCAAGATCTACCTGATCGTCGATGGACACCCAGTGCACCGATCGGTTGCCGTCAGGCAGTTCGTCGCCGATAACGCCGAACGTCTGCGCCTGATCCGGCTGCCGGGGTATTGTCCCGAGCTGAACCCGGACGAACTCCTGAATCAGGATGTGAAAACCAATGCGCTCGGCAAGAGCCGACCGACCAGCAAGGCGGAAATGATCGGCACTGTCCACCGGCATCTGCATCGTCGACAGAAGGAGCCGCACGTGATCCGCAACCTGTTCAAGGAAAAGCATGTCCGCTACGCCGCCTGATCAAGTGCGCACTATTTGATGCACCCGTCAGTAACCGGGCGAGATCGTATTGACGGTGACGCCTTTCTTCGCCACCTCGAGCGCCAGTGACTTCGTGAAGCCGTGCATGCCGGCTTTGGCGGCGGCATAGTTCGCCTGACCGAACCCGCCCTTGCAGCCAATGATTGACGACACGTTGATGATGCGGCCCCAGCCTCGTTCAACCATGCCGTCGCACCACGGTTTCGTCATGTTGAACACCGAGTCGAGATTGGTGCGGATCACCGCATCCCAATTGACTCTGTCGAGTTTTTTGAAGCTGGCATCCCGTGTGATGCCGGCATTATTGATCAGGATGTCGACCGGGCCGACCTCTGCATTGATCCGTTCCGCACATTGCTGGCACGAGTCGTAGGCGGCGACATCGACGGGATAAGTGCGGAACCGCCGCCCGTCGGCTTCCATGCGGGCCAGCCACCGGTCCGTGCCGGTATTCTGTGGCGAGCAGGTGACCACGACGGCATAGCCGGCGTCGTGCAGTCTGATGCTGATCGCCTCACCGAGTCCTCCCATTCCGCCTGTGACCAGGGCAACCTGCCTCGTCATTTCACTTGTCTCCGGTAAAAGGGAGGCGATCCTCGCTCATGCAGAACTGCGAAGTCCGCCCGATGGCCGTTCAGACATGCCGCTATCAACAGGAATCCTTTGTATGCTGCAACTGACCGAGGGGGGCGTCAGGCCCGCGTCGGCGGTTATCGCCTGGCGCTCGCCGACGCTTGCTCGGCAGTGCGCCGGGCAGTCTTCGATGCGGCGGTCGCGGCGGCGTTAAGGCTGCTTTCGGCAACCAGCACCGCCTGCTGGCTGGTTTTCTGCAGGGTTTCGATCAGCGTATGGGTGGCGCCAATCGCCGACTTCCATCCGGCGATGGCGGCTTCGGAACCCGCTGGTGCGCTTCTGGCAACGGCCTCGACGAGCGTTTGTACCCGGAGGTTGTACGCTTCGTATTGTGCCTGCGCGACCTGCGCGAATCTGCCCTGGGTGGCTGACACAATCTCGAACAGCTGACGGCTGTACAACTGCACTTTTTCTGCCGTCGGCGCAACGAAAGCGGCTTGTAGCGCGAGCCATGCTTGCGGATCCTGGATGGAGAAGGCCTTCAGTGCGTTTTGCTGGGCTTCCGCCAACGTCGACTGGATCGTTTTCAGATTCAGTTCGGTCAGCCGTTCCACCCCTTCAACTACCTTGGTGGCTAGCCCGTAAGCGGTGTCAAGGTGGGCCTTCTGGGCTGCAGCAAGCTGCTCCGGGGTTGATGGATTCATTGCGAACCTCCCAAAAATTGGCCGGCGCCTTTCCGATCAATCGGATAGAAATGGGGCGCGCGGTGGTCGTGTGGATGGGCTGGTGGGTGCAATGCGAACAGCGTATTGCACCCGTCAGTATAATTCATAGTAGTACTGATTGTATTCCCGGCTCACTTATTCCGATGATAAGGAACTTCATTGCTTGCCGGGCGCAGATGGGCGCTGGATTTTATGGGGCAGACAACGATCCGCTAACGGAAGGCATCAGCTGAACCGCGTGACAGCTTTGAGTACAGAAACGCCGTCGCGGGTTATCAGGGGGCGTTGCTGGCCGGATGGGAGTGTTTCCAATGCAACAAGTTGGTGTTCGAGCAAAATATCCAGATCTGCACGATCCAGCCCGAGTTGATCGGGAGCGTCCTTGACCAGCATCAAGGTTGCGAACTCATGAGGACTCAGCATCATTGTCTCCTGTTGATAGGTGTCAATTTGCTGGAAAGCTCAACCGTTCTCGCGTGACCACCGTGACGCGACCCGCGAAAGGTGCCTGTGCGCATGTGTCACGCTACCCGGATGCCGGCTGCGCGCCCGGGAATTCATCTTAAGGTGTCACCCTCCGCACAATCAATATGCGGGATTTAACATTTTTCTTACGATTGTATTCGAACGGTGGTCTTCCGCCTGCACACATACGGGCGCGCCCCTCGCCAGTAAAGGCAAGGCGTCTGAAGATTTTCAGAGGGACGGTTCGCCAGTTTTCCGCACCATCGTTCAGAAGGGTAAACGACAACTCAGTTTGTCTGATAATAGTAGGCGCCCCCGATCTGGAGCGCAACATCTGTTCGCATAAAGTGTACGTCCCGCCAAGGACCGCGCGCTCTTTGTGGGACAGGTGGTGAAACACCTCAGGCCTCATCGGTTGCCGGTCTGAAGCATCCGGACTTACGTCAAGAATGCGACCTGAGGCATGCGCAGGTCCCCCTCCTTGCGCACGCACATAGGCTTTACCTCGTCGAAGGGACATCATTTACAGTCAGCGAACGCGTTTATGGATAGGGGGCGTTTGAATCCAAAATGATGGTTCGGGCACGTGATGCACAGGACCAGTCAGGTTGCGTGACACAAAAACTACGGCGCCCGTAGTCGAGGTTCTGCCGCAAGCACGATCTTCGCCCCGACTGGCGATGGATGTAGCATTTGTTTAAAACTTGTTTGCGGGATGAAATGAGCGCGAACCCGCTGATCGCCGGTTCCCCTTTTGCGCGTCGGCTCTGTCAGGCTGACGCTTTTTTTCGTCAGCTGCGCGTATTCCTCTATGCCAAACGGCGCCCGATCAAGGTTCGAATTTCTGAATTCAGGGAGCACGGTGCGTCTGAACGACCCGCATTACGTCCAGACTGGGTCCCGTCGACGGAAGTTTGCAATCGGCGTAGGTACGGCCACCGGCCGACGAACTTACGGGAGTGGCACTCAGACGGATGACGACCGTTTCCGACTGTTGTTGACGGCGTGACCCGCAACAGCCTTTCGGCTATTTTGAGCGACAGACCGTGCGATCGCGACGCACCCACCGCGCGCCGCTCATGAGTGCACCGCAAGGGGGGCTCTTTCCGGTGCAGGCTGTCGCCGCAGGCGAGCGGCTCATCAGGGACAACCCCCAGCCGCGACGTTCGTCGGTTTTTCCGTTTCGGCCATACGCCATAGCGCCGCAGCCCGTGCGTACTCAAGGCGTCCCGGCGTTCAGAACGCAACTAACCGTCGAGCGCGACCGACCTTCCGCTGAGCTTCGCCACACCCCCGTCTGGCAGAAGGAGGGGATAACAGGCGACGATATCGTTGACAGGGGTACGTGCGGGCCAGCCATTGAGCCGCGATAGTTTACTTATTCTGAGTGCCGACGCTGTTGACAAGGCGGAAGGCAACACGACGGAGCGCGATATTGCGAGCACTCCGTTCGGCTCGACGTGGTCGAAGACCCTGGCACGCACGCTCCTTGTTGGGAACCGGGAGATCGCCAGTCTGGCCTGTCGCAGCAAGGGCAGGTCCGCATCGGGAACCCGTTGAGCACTTGTGCAGTTCGCGCTGACCGTCCCGAAGCAAAACCTGCGTATTGTGCAGTCACGCGACGTGCAGAAGCAAAACCTGCCTATTGTGCCGTGCCTCCGATACTCAGGGCGCGACCAGTCCACGCCTCGGTAAGCATCAGGCGCGGCTAACTCGCGGCTAACTGCCTGTTCCGTCATCCTATGATCGCCCCGGTCGGACCGATCCGGAGGATCGAGCCGGTCGCGAGACGCGGCGCAAGCTGTTCAAAACACGCCGTAGATCAGCCCGTAATGCACGCGCCTCGTGTACTCGCGGTAAGCGGCGTCGTTCGAAAGCAATTGCTCCTCCATGACGATCCGAACGACTTGCAGCGTCCATTGCGCCACAATGACGATGAGATTGTGCATGCCGAAGTTGGCCGCGAGAAAACCGATGTCCGTGACCAGATAGCCCAGGTACAGCGGATGGCAGACGACCCGATACGGTCCAGCCACGACGACACCACGATTGGCCGGCAAAAGACCGAACGAACGCCCTAGCGACCACTTTGCATGGATCTGCACCAGAACCCCGGCGACCTGTTGTATGACTGCCGCCAGCCATTCAGGAACCAGCTTGAGGCACGCTTGCTCGGAACGCGGGCAAACACGGCCAGCACGACGGTCAGCACTTCGGCAAACGCGAACACCAGCAGCGTGATCCGTGATGGATCTCTCACGTATTGATGAATGGTCGCGGCGACGAATAGCCCTAGCAGCGGCACGGTAAGCGCTCGCAAAACGATTTCTGCCGTAAGTTGTACGCGCGTGAGGACCTTATTCATGGATCGTGAATGTAGCGTTGGTTCATGAGTATCACTGCGCGAGACGCGGTGGAACATACGCCCCGTAGTAAGGGCCACCCTGTCCAGAGCCTCCGGTCTCTTTGAGATTCGTTGTCAGATGACCCTGAATATAGAGGTGGCCGCGCAAATTCGGACAGCCGCATAAGTGGATTGACCGGGGCCTGAGCCAGCGATAATGCAGGCAAAGGAACCGAGGACATGACGAAGAGAACCCGAGGCACACACTCAGCGGCGTTCAAAGCGAAAGTGGCGCTGGCCGCAGTCCAGGGCGAGCGCACACTGGCCGAACTGGCGCAGCAGTTCGACGTGCATCCGAACCAGATCACGGAATGGAAACGGCAGTTGCAGGAGCGCGCGGCCGACGTATTTGGATCGGCTGGTGCCGCATCGAATGAACCGCCGGTAGACGTGACGACGCTGCACGCCAAGATCGGACAGCTCACCCTGGAGAATGATTTTTTAAGCGGCGCGCTCACCAAGGCGGGATTGCTGAGCGCAAAGCGATGATTGACCGTAGCCACTCGTTGCCGATCTCGCAGCAAGTCCGGCTTGTCGGTATCGCAAGATCGAGCGCGTATTACCAGGCGCAACCCATGAGCGACGCCGACCAAGGCTGATGCGCCGCATCGACGAACTGCACATGGAGTTTCCGTTTGCCGGAGCACGGATGCTGGCGCGCCTGCTGCGCCGGGAAGGCCATGAAGTGGGTCGCCGTCGCGTGCGCACGCTGATGAAACGCATGGGCGTGGAAGCGCTGTACTGCAAGCCGAGCACGAGCCGGCGCAATGCGCAGCACAAGGTCTGGCCGTACTTGCTGCGCGGCATGAAGATCGAGCGCGCCAACCAGGTGTTCGCTCTCGACACGACGTACATTCCGATGGCGCGTGGCTTCGTGTATCTGACGGCAGTGGTGGATTGGGCCAGCCGCAAGGTTCTCGCGCATCGGGTCGCCATCACGCTGGAAGCCACGCACGCCGTCGAGGTGCTGGAAGAAGCGTTCGCCCGCTACGGGCTGCCGGACATCGTGAACACCGATCAGGGCAGCCAGTTCACGGCGGGCGCGTTCACCGAGGCCGTGCTCGGCCGGGGCGTGCGGCTGTCGATGGACGGAAAGGGAAGCTGGCGAGACAACGTGTTCGTCGAGCGCGTGTGGCGCAGCATCAAGTACGAAGAGGTCTACGCTGAGAGCGTATGAGTCGGTCAGCCATGCCCGGCGCTCCATCGGCGAATACATCGAGCTGTACAACCGGAAACGGCCTCATTCGAGCCTGGCGGACCGCACACCGGATGAGGCGTACTTCGCGACGCTGCCTGCGATCAAATCGGCAGCATGATTGCCTCGGACGTTCCACTTATAAATCTCAGAAAACTGTCCGAACCAGCGAGGCCACCTCTCATATTTACCGCTGCCGCCGACCGACGCATCGATATGGAAGGCGGCGAAACCGACAATCGCTTCTGTCGACGACGCCAGGGTTTGCACAAACCGGTAGCAGCACATCGACGTTGACAGGAACCGAGCTGTAGAGCGTCGTCTTGGAGCCGGGTACAAGCCAGACGGAATCGCCGATGTTCAATCCAGTCGGGTTTCCGCTGCTCATGAGTCGGGTCTGAATAATTCGTTTGGTCGGCGCTTGCCCTCAAGCCTGGAAGTCGACGGTGATTGATCGGCTAAGCCAGGCGATCAGAACAAGGGCGTAAAAAAGCCTCAGCTTTCTGAGGATCATCCTCAGGTTGTGGCCAGCGCCGCACAGCACTGCGTGTATTGCATCGCCGGGTGCGCCTTTGAGCCAGTTCCGGTCGAGTTTGCCGTCGGCCTTCATGTGACCAATGGCAGGCTCGATCGCGCTTCGCCTTTGGATCATCGCGCGCAGGCCCCTCGTGATTCCGCGTCGCAATCCCGGGTGGTAGATCTTCACCCCCTCGACAGCGACACCCTTGTAACCGCGATCTACAATGGCGACGTCGGGCTTCACATCGCTCAAGATCGCCGCTTGCTCCAACGCTTCAGCCAGCGTGTGACCGTCGTATGGGTTACCGGGCATCGAGCGGGCGCCAACCACAAACCCTTCCTTGTGTGTCGTCGTGATCGACACTTTCACACCGAATTCGTAGGGCGTGCGGGCTTTGCCTTTCGCCAAACATTCAACTTCTGGCGCATGCAGTGCGTACCGCTTGTTTTTGTCCTTCTGCTTCTGAGACAGGATCCGCCTCGTGCGGCTGATCAATTCCTGCAGCGCGATGCGCCCAGTATCGGCGACTGAATCGAACTGACGCTCGACATCACGCATCACCCGCCCAACGCGCGAGCGCAACGTGCGCAGCGCCTTCTTCATGCGCTTGAACTGCTTCGCATGGGCGTAGCGGCCAATCTGAAGTGCCACGTGCGGCGCCTCGCGGTTGTAGTTCTGCCGCAGCTTCAACCCGTGCCGTGCCGCAGCCTTCACCAGATGTTCGCGACACCGTTCGAGCAGACGCGAATCGGTTGGATGGGCGACCGCCTTTTGCATGACCGTCGTGTCAACGATTACGCGCTTCGCGCTTGCGGCCTTGATCACGCCCGCACGCTTCGCCGCTTCGATCGTCTCGGCCAGCAGTTCGGCACTGTCACGTTGGCGAGGTAGTCACGTAAGATGTCACGATGAAGAAAAGAAAATCGCTTTATCATGGCCACCGGTTCCCGGCGGCAATCCAATCATTAGTCTCGCGGTTCGGTGGTAGTTGCGGTTCCAACTTGGCCTGCGTGATATTGAAGAACTGCTGTTCGAGCGCGGTGTCGTTGTCAGTTACGAGACGATCCGCCGCTGGTGCGACAAATTTGGCGCGGGCTTCGCACATCGCGTCAAAGCTGCTCGCCGCAAACCTGGCCGCACATGGCATCTTGACGAAGTCTTCGTTACGTTGCGCGGTGAGCCTTATCTGCTCTGGCGGGCAGTCGACCAGCACGGCGCCGAACTCGACATCCTGCTGCAGAAACGTCGCGACAAGGCTGCAGCAAAGCGCTTCTTCAACCGCGTGCTGGCCGCCTGTCCCGACGCGCCAGGAAGGATTGTCACCGATCAGCTTCGCAGCTACCCGGCAGCCAAGGCCGACATCCCCGAACTGGCGAACGTCAAGCATGTGTTCGTCAAGGCTGCGGCCCGGGTGAACAACCGGGCAGAGAATAGTCATCAGCCTACGCGTGAACGTGAGCGGCGCATGCGCGGATTTCGCGGCCCGAAGCGCACGCAGGATTTTCTCTCCAGCTTCGGCCTGATC
>NZ_JBFRCK010000055.1:0-21726 GCF_040965775.1 Paraburkholderia sp. BR10954 | reverse complement strand
ACAGGGGTTCCTGCATCTCATCCATTCCGCGCATCGCATCCGCTGCCAAAGATCATGAACACGATATCCATAACGCCCGTCCCTCAAACCCCGTTTACACGGGACCCAAATTCAACAGCCTGCTAGGGGATGCCGGGCAGACCTCCCCAACCGGGAGGTCTGCCCGGTCGGGGTAAAGAAAATCTCGGCAGTCAGGCGCGACGAAGTTGCCGGTCGAATGGCGACAGACTATTGGCTGGTCCGCGCGTAGCATGTTTGTGAAGCGCAGCAAACGACTGCTGTTCCCAGAGCAGGCATACAAGTGCAAGCATTACCCCGATCACGGTTGCGGCTGCGATCTGCTTCTTGATGGGCGATCAGCACCGGCTACCGCCGAGCTGTCCCAGCACGAAACGCACGATGCGCTCGACATGAGCACCGGTCAGCTCGATGCGAACACCGGCGAGCGACAACGTCACCCGGTCACGCGAAGACGACAAAGCGTCCGCCGTCGACGGTGGAGCAGGAGTGGCTGGCGCGGCGTCCGGATGGGAAACGATAAATGCCGCGTCTGGTGTGACCGCGAGCGGGTGCACCTCTGCACGTGGCTCGCTTGAGAGCTTCTTGCGCCACAGGCCGAAGGTACTGACGGCGAGCCCCTGCTCACGACAGAAACGTCGAAGGCCCAGTCCGCTTGTGGTCCACGCCATGACCATCTCGCGCCAGAATGCTTCGCCTTGCCGGGGGCGTCGTGCGCCCGTCGGTACGGCCTCTCCCGTTGCGTCGTCCATCACATTGCTCCGTCGTTACGATGGCATCACCTTCGCACCGCGCTTACGTGCATTCAAGACGGGATGCGCTGACGGATACGTGTTATCGCGCCACCGTATATCAAACGGTGGTGCGCTTCAGATTTGAGGCCGTCTGGGGGCGTCCGCAATGAGCCCCTTGAAATGCTCTTCAATATCGATAATTTGTATCCCATGGATCGACAACCAGTCTTGGTTGAAAACGGTGTCCAAGTACTTGGTACCACTGTCACAGACTATTGTTACGATGCGCGATCCAACCGGTGCGCGTCGAGCCACACTGAACGCCTCGTAGACCGCCCCGCCCGTTGATCCGCCAACCAGTAAGCCGTGCCGCTGGGCGAGATAATGGCATGTCGAAAAGGCCATGCGGTCGCTCACTTTGCGGCCCGAATCTATTACACCGTAGTCAATGGCCAGCCCCACTTCAGCACCTTCAGGCGTGCCAGTCCCCGACTGGAGGTAATCTCGACCTTCACCGCCGAAGATAATGCTTCCGGCGGGCTCAACCCCGATCACTTGGAGCTCAGGAATACGCGTCCGCAACTGGCGTGCAGAACCACATAGTGACCCACCGGTACCGATAGCGCAAACAAGATGCGTAATTGTTGGGCCCAGGTCGTCAAGCAATTCTGCAGCAAGTCCAGCGTAACCGGCTGCATTTGCGGGATTGTTGTGCTGTTCAGTCCAATAGGCGCCTTCTTCACAAGAAATTCGCATTGCTTCTCGGTCCCGTATATCAGTCGCTAAAACACCGTCTCCGCCGCCAACGATTTGGACATTGCTTCCGAACGCACGAACAGTGCGAATTTTATCAAGGCTTGCGTGGGAGTCCATGAGAGCTGTGAAGTTTATTCTTCGCACAGCTGAAATCATCGCCAATGCGCTAGCCGTATTGCCAGAAGAAGATTCGACTATATCAGCCGAATCTTTATTCAATGCACGCGGACGATGATTTAGCATACTCAATGCCATCCGGTCCTTCATTGATCCAGACGGATTGAGCATCTCCAGCTTGAGATAAATGGTAACTTCCTCACCGCGCAAAGGAATTTTGAGCAGGGGCGTATTCCCGATGGTATCCAGTATGCTATTGACGATCATCTATTTACTCCCAATCTCGCAGAAGTTACGCGCTATCCCAGCGCTGTCATTCTCGACGGGCGCACGCTGCAGTCGACCTGCGAGAGTGGACCTCGCGCAGGTTACGACGGTTAGAAGCGCAAACAACGCAGCAAAGTTCAGGTGACAGTTGATACATTGGGACAATTGCTCGCTGTGCATGTGACGCCGGCCAACGAACAGGAGTTCGCGCAGGTCGGGGAACTGGCGCGTCAGGTTCAGCAGGCGATGGGCCAGGCGGTCAAGGTGGCGTTCGCCGATCAGGGATATTCCGGTGAGGAGCCCGCGTAGGCAGCGCTTGATGAGGGAGTCGAGCTTCAGGTAATCGAGTTGGCAGAGGCGAAGAAAGTCTTTGTTCTGTTGCCACGGCGCTGGGTAGTGGAGCGCAGCTTCGGCTAGCTGAACCGCTTTCTGCGGCTTGCGCGAGACTACGAGCGCTTGCCAGAGATCCTCGCCGGGCTGCACTTTGTGGTCTTGTCCGTACTGATTCTGGTTCATTTCGCTAACCTGACGAACCGTGCCGAACACGCTAGAGATGCGCGAAGAGGCAATCGGTTGAACGATCTTTCGACTTCCTTCTACAGGTTCTATAACAATGCAAAGACCATTCGCCATCTCCGCTCCGAAATATCCTTCCAATATTTTCCCGGCGCATGTCACTCAAAAAATGCATGCGGTGAGGAGAACGATCTCCGGCATCGACTACTCCCCGCCTCTTGGCTTCCCGCTTGTCCGCCTTGTCACAGCGCAATGTGGTCAGTCAACTCCATACCCTCAAGAAGGACCCGAATACACAAGGCCTTTCAGTGAGGCAACGACCTGTGCGCTGGCTTTCGGCGCATTCAGCGCAGTCAGACGAACGGATAACACCTGCAAGCCCCGCCACCCAAGCGGGACGATAAACAGCGACCTTATGCGCGTTATCCCGCCATTGAAGTTGGCTTGTCCTGACTTGGTTGGTCCGCACGGTAGTAAATTCCGCTATGGATCTGTCTATCCAAGCCATACAGTTCGAATCGACTATTCAGAAGATCGTGCACCAAATTTCTCAATAAAGATATTGCGCCCTCCAAGCCGAGGCTATGAAGTCTGGGACAGCGCTTTACCTCAGGTCATTGAGCGCGATCGCACAACTCGGCAAAGTGCCATTCAACGTATGTCGAGTGGTCTTGAAACTCATTAAATTTCCAGAAAGACCAGCGTGGATGATGCGATCGATATCCACTTGGGTAGGATTATCCCAGTATGTGACATTCAAGTTTGGATCATCATAGGAAAGCAAAATACACGGAACAAACGACAGGTCTAGCTCCCTGGCACAGAAATAGCGATGATGGCCGTCCATAATAATGAAATGGCGGCGCTCTACTAGAATAGGTGTGGTCCACTGTCCAGTTTCCGCGATTGATTTACCTAGCGTCCGTGCGCGTGGCACGTTGATCTTCTCACTTGGACGAAGTTGACTTACCGGAAGTATGTCGAGCGTGTAAGTTCCGATAGCTTTCGAGGATGACACGGGCTTCTCCTAATATCGGCGTTTCCCCTAGAGTAGGGCAATGCATACATCGTGCCATCCGACGAGGTCCATATAATTCAACCGGCGGTCCTTGATAGTAGCGTCGCGTGTCCGACATTGTCTGAAAACTGTCTTTTTTAACGCCGATTGGCACTCGACTACCTTCTCCGATTGTGATCAGTTTCGCATAGCGCCAGGTCCGAGCGTTTCGGAAGCGAGCCGCGAGGAAGTCGAACCCTGCCGCAACGCGATTGAACGATCCCGCAGGCCAGTCGAGCATCTATTCGTTTTTGGGCGAACAGTGTAGAGATCAGCTCAAAAATTTTCCGCATACGGCCAACGCATTTGCGCGTAGATCATGTTGAACCCCTTTTCCACTTGGAAAATCTTGCATAGCGAGCCAAGCCCATCCCGTTACCCTGAAAGCTGGCTAGCGCGGGCGCAAAGGTATTCCCGCTCGCGTTGCGCCGAGTTTGGCCATGTCGCCAGGCCCGGCCCCTCGTTGTGGCGATCTCTACGTGGCGGCAGGCGTGGATGCGTTATCGGGCCATTGGCCTATGACCTTCAGTTGTTTGATCCAGCGCGGTGCGTTTTTCTTGGCACTGATGGTCGCATAGTCAATCTGCGAGTCGTGATACGCAGTTTTGCGTGTCAAGAGGAGGAAGATCAGCCGTATCATCTTGTGAGCCAAGGCGATGATGCCCTTTTTTGTGTGTCTTGCGCACCATCAGACTTTTGTATTTGGACGCCAGCGAACTCTTGGTCTTCCATGCTGAGTTGGCACATTCACACATGATGTAGCGGATGACCGAACCGCCTTTTCCGATTCGGCCTGACTTGCGTTTTCCGACGGATTCGTTATTGGCGGGACAAAGTGCTGCCCAAGCCGCGATACGGTCTGCATTACCAAAGCGCGTCATGTCGTCACCAATTTCGATCAGAATCAGGGCGCTCACGATCTGGTCGATGCCAGGTATGGTTTGGAGCAGGCGATGCGCCCATTGGTAGGGGGCCATGGCGGCAAGGATATAGGCATCGATTTGGGCCAGACTACGTTCGAGTATTTCGATATGCCAATGAATGTGTTCGAGAATGAATCGGTGCCGCGCGCTCGGATCGCCATCGAGTGCGGCTTGCAGGTCCTCCCGTCTGACTTTGAGCCAGCCGCGGGCCATATCAAGCAGCGCGGGAATCGATTTGCCCTCTATCAGGCCGGTCACCATCGCGCGTGCCGACAAGCCGTTGATGTCGCTGACGACGCCGCGAAGTTTGATTCCGCCGTCGTCGAGGATTTTGTGTAGCCGGTTAATTTCGCTGGCACGCATGGCAGAAAGCTTGCGCCGGTAACGGAACACCAGGCGCAGTTCGCGCAAATCCTGAGGCGGGATGAAGCTGGCACGCACCAGCCCGAAGCGCGCCAGCACAGCCAGCCACTGGGAATCGTTCATGTCCCTTTTTCTGCCCGGTACATGCTTGACGAAATGCGCATTGACGACCCAGGCCTGGATGCCGGCGCGTTCCAGATGGGCATAGATGCTTTTGCAGTAGATGTCCGTGCTTTCCATGACAACCAGTTCGACATGCAGATCAAGAAGCCAGTTCGTGAGCGCATGGTAATCACGCTTGAAACCGCCGAATTCACGGCTCTGCTGTGCGATGGTGCCGTCGGGGTGTTCAATGACGGCTGTGACAACGTGCAGCATCTTATGGACATCGATGAACTGGAAAACGCCTCAGACTCAATCAGCCTGGGTCTCTTTACCGTTCGTGCTGCGGCGACGCGCCGCGCAACTGTTGGGGGTGCGGGCCAGTTCGGTTAGGCCTAGCTATACACGGGGTCGGGGCACCAATGAGATTGCGTTCTTTGGTGTCCTGTGCACCACCGTTGATTCTCTGCCTTGCGGAGCTTTCATGCTTGGGGGCGACGCCGATCTAAATCATGAAAAGGTTATACAGCAGTGTCGTACCCTTCGCGCAGGATCTGGATGATGGTCACGGCGTTCATGACACGCTGATGCCAATCCACAGTGTCTTCGCGCCGGGTTCACCATCGCCCTTGCGCCCAAGGAACCACCCAGTGACGCGATCATCCGAATCATCTCGTTAAGCGTCGGTGGCTTTTTCGGGCAGGGTTTCTTTGATAGGACGTGAGCACCGTGTAACTCGTCAGCATCAAAGAACAGCGAAGCATCCAGTTGCGCGCAGGTCCTAGCCAGCCGCATAAGCCGTGCGATACGCCAGGACACCACCATATACAGCACAAGTCCTTCTCCACGCGCTCCATCTGTGCTAAGCGACTCTTATGCCTTCAGGGCCTTTTCCGTGCTTTGCTCAAAAGGATCGTCACAGTACGCATCGTGCGGCGGTCGCAGAATACGTGAAGTCGAACGAGGATTTTTGTTGGAAGTCGTCGAGCGCAGCGGCCTATTTTGGTAAGCAGCTTTCGTGCCTTCGCCTTCTATTGGCCTGTGAAGCGCGTCGCTCTTGATGCCACACAGTCGCCAATGCACATTCCTTGTACTGCGCGACGTCGTCTTTCATGCATGTCATGTACGAATTGTCGCGAATGACGCTTATATGTACCTTCGGCTGAACCCGCGTTTCCGCTCCGCGCTTCCCCTGTCCCGTCCGGCATGGTTTTTGCGGCGCCGTCGCTGGTGCGTAGTTCCAGAAGGAGCATGGTTGAAGCACCGTAGATCAGTAGAGGGAGCGATAAATCTGTAACGCGGGAACAAGCGAATACAGTCTGAAGTGAACATGCCCGTAAAAGTGCCGGGTTGCTCCACGCAACCGACTCGTTAGATGGGGCATGTTCCCGATGTTGAATACGGCGTAACGCGCATGCAGGATGAGGCTGGTATCAAGCCAGCGGATAGAAGGTGGTGAGACGTCAAGTCTCACGAGCGCAAGAACCGGCTTCAGACCATCGCGGCTGACTGGCAATACAAACCGTTCGTTCTGTGATGCAGCGGAAGGACTTACACATCAGTCGAGAGGTTAGCTCGATAAGGGCTTGACAAACGACTGCTCATAGAAGGCACTTTTGCTAAGGGTTGCAAAGTGAACAAGCATAAGCACGGAGAAGACGACGAAGTGCAAGCCAGCCAGAGTTTCGGGCAATCGCTCGTAGTCTCTTGCGAGTCGGCGGAAGCGGTTGAGCCAGCCGAAGCTGCGCTCGACCACCCAGCGGCGCGGCAACAGCACGAAGCCCTTTTTCGCCTCCGGCAGCTTGATGACCTGAAGTTCAATCCCTTCGTCAAGCGCCGCCTGGGCGGGCTCTTCGCCGGTATATCCCTGATCCGCGAACGCCACCTTGACCGTCTGTCCTGTAGCCTGCTGGACCTGACGCGCCAGTTCTCCAACCTGCGCGCGCTCCTGCTCGTTGGCCGGCGTCACATGCACCGCGAGCAGTTGTCCCAACGTGTCCACCGCCATATGTACCTTGCTGCCTTTCTTGCGTTTGTATCCGTCGTAGCCTGCGCGTGCGCCGCTTTCGCAGGTCGACTGCAGCGTACGGCCATCGAGGATGACCGCGCTGGGTTGACCACGGCGGTCCTGGGCGACCCGGAGGATCGAACGCAAATCGCTCACCATGGCCTCGAAGCAGCCCGCCTGAATCCAGCGTTGCGTCTGCTGGTAGACCAGTTCCCACGGCGGAAAATCATTGGGCAACAAACGCCACGGGGCACCGGCACGTACGATCCAGCGCAGCGCGTTGAACATCTCGCGCAGTTCGTAGCGGCGCTGTGGTGCGTCCTTGTTCATCAAGGTCAGGTACGGAGCGGCGAAGTACCACTCTTCATCCGATACATCCGTTGGGTAAGGCCTGCGTTTTTTCATTCCGCCAGGATACGAGGTCCGACATAAAGTGCCTAACACCCTCTGATATGCAGTAAAGGCGGATCGCCCGCACTGCGAGCCAGCTGTGGATTGGCGCCGACAACCCGGCAGCCCTTGCACTTGTGCGAACCCCATGGACGCATTGCGGCACCAAAGTTCTTCTGGGGTGGCGGAGCCACCAGGGCGACTGCAACCGCACTAAGCCGATCGCTAGATCCTGATGGGTGTCTGGCGCGATCCGTCGCAGCCAGGAAATGAAGAAACGGGCGCGCTCAGCTTCTGCAATCAGGTGTGGAACAGGAACCCGGCTGCTGACAGCCGTGGGCATTGCGTACTCGGTTGACACGAGCCCGCTAATGGGTGTCATCACATCGTAGTACTCACTGTCGAAATCGAGAGGAACGCCGCGTCGCGGAGTACCGCCGATTCGGTATCGAACGTCTACGACATTAACCATGACGGCGCGACTCTCCGCAAGGAGGATGCTGGGATTTCGATGCAGCACCGATGCTCGCCAAGCGAATTTGAATGCGGGCGGGGCTTGGACGTGCCTAGACCGCGGCATCGTACGCGGGAGGCATTTAAAGGAACTCATTGAATGGGCGACGAATTGAAGAGAGAGCAGCTAAGGCGTTGGGTTCGGCGCAAATCCACCTCATTTTCTAGCGCTGTCGCGGCACTGCTTGCTATCGCATCAATGTGTAGTATGCAACTTGGCACTGCGCTATCGCTACCCCACATTATGGAATATGGCACCGCCAGCATGTCTTGGTTGCGTCTTTGCTTTGCGGCGAGCCTGCTCCTAGCCATCGTGCGGCCGCCGGTCCACACTTACTCGCGGCAGCAGTGGATGAGTGTCATCGCACTTGGTGGTACCGCGGCGTACTCGACTCTTTGCCTCTCCGAAGCGGTACGCCGTATGCCGCTCGGATTCGCGATTGCGATCAATTTTCTCGGCCCACTTGGAATCTCGACGTTCTGCGTGCGCAGACCTGCAATGTTGGTGTGGCCTGTACTAGCGATGACGGGCTTGTTGCTACTCGCGCGACGGAATGGCATATGGGTGACAACGCCGGCCACACTAATTTTTCCGATTGGATCGGCGATCGGCTGGGCGGCCTACATTCTGTTGATGAAGCGTATTGGCTCGATGTTCGATGGGCTCCAAGGCATAACCTTATCGCTGTCCGTAGCCTCGCTGATCCTAACACCGTTTGGGCTCGAACAAAGTGGCGGCCACGTCCCCGAAAGACAACTCCTTTCCGCCGCATACCTTGCCGTTCTGATGCCGCTCCTCCCGTACGTCCTTGAGTTGAGCGCACTGCGTCGGATGAGTGCATCCGCCTTTGGCACTCTAATGAGTGCCGAGCCTGCAGTAGCGGCGGCAATTGGTTTCGTTGTACTTGGACAGCCCTTGAGCGCTTTGCAAGTCGTGGGATCGTTCTGCGTAGTCGTCGCGTGCATCTGTGCGGTTGCAGGAGATAGCCGGGCAAAGGTCCGACGCGAAAGCGGTGCGGAGCGACCCGAGCCCACTGTTCGTGCGCCAGTTTGCGACCTTTCCGGGGAGGAGGGACGTAGTTAGCCGACAAAGCCAATGTTGAATCGATGGTATGACTTTGGGGGCCAATGCCTCCATTGAAACTAGTTTGCTGTGAGCTGAAGACGACTGCGGATTTGCAGATGCAGGATCGTCCATCCCTGACCTCTTTGGAAAATGTAATGCTAGTGTTCCGTCGGAGAAGTAACTTTGCATTGAATTGTGGTGTTCTATGATCAAATGATGAACGCGTCCCACCCGTGAACGTGAAAGCAAAGGAAGGTGGATCCTCGCGGGCCCGCGGTATCGATGTGCCCAGGTGGAAGATGCAGGCATTTCCCGGCAACCGGAGGATCCGGGATGAACAGTATGGCCGTGGGCGTCGATATCGCCAAGCAAGTTTTTCACGTGCAATACGTCGATCAGACAACCGGAGAGATCGTGAACAAGCCGATCAAGCGTGCCAAGTTCCTCGAGCAGTTCGCCAACCGAGCGCCGTGTCTGATTGGGATGGAGGCTTGTGGCGGCGCGCATCACTGGGCTCGGCAACTGACGCAGATGGGGCACGAGGTGAGGCTGATGCCGGCCGAGTTCGTGAAGGCGTTCAACATCCGAAACAAGAACGATGCGGCGGAACGCCCGCGCGGTCTGGCTAGCGGTGCAGCAGCCGGGCAAGCCGGTGGCGGTAAAGACCGAGATGCAGCAGGCGATGCTAGCGCTGCACCGGATGCGCGAGCAGTTGGTGAAGTTTCGCACGATGCAGATCAACGGACTGCGCGGGCTGCTGAGCGAATATGGAGAGGTGATGAGCAAGGGACGAGCAAAGCTTGTTAAGGAAATGCCGGCGGCGCTTGCTCGGATATCGGAGCGACTATGAGCGGTGCTGATCGATACCTTGCGCGAGCAATGGAACGGCTTGGCGAAGCTCGACGAGCAGGTCGTCGAGATCGAGCGCCGGATGCGCGAATGGAAGAAGGAAGACCCAGCGCTGAAGGCGATCAGCGAGATACCCGGCGTGGGATTGCTCACAGCTACAGCGGCGGTGGCATGATGGGCAACCCAAAAGCTTTCAGTTCAGGGCGTGAGTTTGCCGCATGGGCAGGCCTGGCGCCCAAGCAGACCGGCTCGGGCGGCAAGGTGGACTTGCACGGCATCAGCGGGCGTGGCGATACATATCTGCGCACGCTACTCATCCATGGTGCGCGCAGCGTGTTGACGCATGCGAAGGAGCCCGGTGAGTGGGTCGAGCAGATGAAGAAACGCGACCAACGAATGTCGTGGTCGTCGCGCTGGCCAACAAAATGGCGCGGACGATCTGGGCTGTGCTCGCCCATGACCGGCCGTACCAACGGGGCCACGTAAGCGTGAATGGGCCAAGCGAGATAGAAGATAAACGTTAACGCAGGGTGAACGTCGAAGAGTTGCGCAGCAATCGAGTGAGCACTGGCACAAAGCCGCTCATAAATGGCTGAAGGCGTGGCAACGGAGGCCAGAAGTCGGCCTCAAGGCGTCGAAATAACATTGAATTCGCGTTGGGATTGCACAATGCGAAAGTTTGCGACCGGCGAGCGCATAAATCCAAGAGCGCCGCTTCCGCTGTGGTGTATTTCCGCAACCTGCTAACTGGAGGAACCGATGAGCTACGCTGACCTGGCGCTTCTTGAGCAACAAACCGCCGACCTGGCCGCAGCCTGCAGGGCGAAATTCTTCTCGACCGCGCCAGAGCTTGACGTGATCATCACCATGGACCCCGTTCACGTGGGATACCTGACAGGCTATCGAAGTATCCTCCAAGATGCCGGACCGTATGCGCAGGCAGCGATCGCCACACGCGATCGAATGGTCCTGATTACGGGCGCGAGCGACGCAGCTGCCGCTCTCGAGCAATTGGATGACGCCTCCTGCATCTGGCGATATGGCACCTTCTATGTGGGCGCAACGGCAGGAGTCGCGAGCTATGCAGACATGCCCGCGCAAGGCGAAAATTACGTCGATACGGTGGTGTCCGCCTTGCGAAGCTTTGATCTCCGTGGGGTACGAGCCGGCCTCGATACGCGGGACGAAAGGTTGACGCGGGTAATCTGGCAGCAGTTCCCACAGGCAGCCTTCCAGAACGGGGCACCGTCGCTGAAGCGCGCGCGCGCGACGAAGTTGCCAGCCGAGCTCGCCTTTCTTCGCCATGCGTCACACATTACTGACAAGGCACTCGAATCCGTCGTGCCGATGGTCCACGCGGGTGTCACTGAGCTCGATATTGCACAGCAAATCACCGGTACTATCGTTCGAGGGGGGGGCATCCCGCGCTTCGTCGTGGTGACTTCAGGCGAGCGCAGTTCCCGCGTTGACGCCTATGCTCGCAACAAGCGCCTCGAAGCCGGGGATCTCTTGCGCATGGACATCGGTTGTACAGTAAATGGGTATTGCTCGGACATGGCGCGCACGCTGACTGTCGGCGCCCCGTCTCACGAACAGGCTGAGCGCTACGCGGCGTTGCTGGCGGGCGAACAGGCACAGATTGCTGCATTGCGACCAGGAGCGTTGGTTAGCGAAATTTTCAACATCGCTATTGATGCCGTTCGCAAAGGCGCTTTGCCAGAATATCAGCGGAATCACTGCGGACACGGTATCGGCTTGCAATCCCATGAATTTCCGTCGATCGCTCCCGACTCCGACGTACTGCTCGAGTCCGGCATGGTGTTCTGTGTAGAGACTCCGTACTACGAGCTCGGTTGGGGCGGCATGATGGTTGAAGATACAGCTATCATTACGGACGACGGGCACGAACTGCTGACCTGTTCATCGCGGGAGCTCTATCAGGTAAAGTAATGGCCCAGCAGACTCACACCGGCTGTTTGCAGGCCATCGACCTTCGTATAGACAAGATCTCAATGAAGAGCCAGTCACTTGAACGAGGCCTCGACGTAATGGAGTTGCTCAATGCGTCGCAGGAACCCTTGGGTCCGCGTGAGATATCGCGTCAGCTCGGGCTAAATCCGGCGATCGTTCAACGTCTGCTCAACACGCTGACGGAAAAGCACTATTTGCGGCGAGACCCTGTGACCAGGCGGTACAGTACTGGCAACTGGTTGCTAGTTTCGACGGTGACTATGCACGGAGCAGACGAACAAACCTGAGGCGCAAATCGATGTCGGGCACGGCATGCTGAAGATGCGACGATATGTTTCGGTATGCGAAGGTGAAGGGACCAGGTGGTCGAGCACGATCGCGGCGCGGAGCAAAGCGCCGATGATGCTTCGCCAGTCCTGGGCGTGAGATCAGGTGCGGCAATAGTGCCGCAGGTTGATCATCGTGTAGGCGAGTGTCTTGAATGCGTAGTGGACCGGGCTCAGGCGCTCGAAGCGCAGCAGCAGGCGGCGAAACTTGTCTTCCCAAGCGAAGAGCCGCTCGATGATCCGGAAGCGCTCCTCGAAGACGGCCGGATCAAAGCGCTGCTTGCGGCCGCGCTTCGGTGTTTTGCGCCCACGCGGGTTCTCCGGGATGTTCGGGATCATGCCGCGATTGAAGATAGCCTTGCGGTTGGCCCGGCAGTCGTAGACGCCGTCCAGACTGACGGTTGAGCCTTGCAGGTCCATGCCAATGGCGCGGGCCATTGCGGTGAGTCCGGGCAGCGCCTCGCGCAACAGCGGCGATTCATTGCGGTTGCGTGATTCTGACCGGCGCAAACCGTAACGACGTCACCCAGTTGCTGCCGTTGGTCGATGCCATCCCCCGATCCGGGGCACGCGTGGCCGACCACTGCGCAAGCCAAAAGTCATCTACGGCGATCGCGGCTACGACTCCGACGCACATCGCCAGCGCTTGCGAGATCGTGGCATCAGGCCAGTAATCGCGCGGCGTCGAACTGCACATGGCAGTGGTCTGGGGAAATTCCGCTGGGTGGCAGAACGAACTCACTCGTGGCTCCACAATTTTCGTCGGCTTCGCATTCGCTTCGATCGCCGTAGCGACATTCACGAAGCATTCCTCAAATTCGCTTGCTCGCTCGTGTGCTGGAATATATTCAAACGAGCGCAGTCGGCTTTTTGAACTGGCCTCTTAGAGGGTGTTAGGCACTTTGAGCTGGACCTGGTATCCTGGCGGAATGAAAAAACGCAGGCCCTACCCAACAGATGTATCGGATGAAGAGTGGTTTTTCGCCGCTCCGTACCTGACTTTGATGAACAAGGACGCACCGCAGCGTCGCTACGAACTGCGCGAGATGTTCAACGCGCTGCGCTGGATCGTACGTGCGGGCGCCCCATGGCGTTTGTTGCCCAATGACTTTCCGCCATGGGAACTGGTCTACCAGCAGACGCAACGCTGGATTCAGGCGGGCTGCTTCGAGGCCATGGTGAACGATTTGCGTTCGATCATCCGGGTCGCCCAAGACCGCCGTGGTCAACCCAGCGCGGTCATCCTTGATGGCCGTACGCTGCAGTCGACGTGCGAAAGCGGCGCACGCGCAGGCTACGACGGGTACAAACGCAAGAAAGGCAGCAAGGTACATATGGCGGTGGATACGTTGGGACAACTTCTCGCGGTGCATGTGACGCCGGCTAACGAGCAGGAGCGCGCGCAGGTTGGAGAACTGGCGCGTCAGGTTCAGCAGGCCACGGGTCAGACGGTCAAAGTGGCGTTCGCGGATCAGGGATATACCGGCGAAGAACCCGCGCAGGCTGCGCTTGACGAAGGGATTGAACTTCAGGTCATCAAGTTGCCAGAGGCGAAAAAGGGCTTCGTGCTGTTGCCGCGCCGCTGGGTGGTCGAGCGCAGCTTCGGCTGGCTCAACCGCTTCCGCCGACTGGCAAGAGACTACGAGCGACTGCCCGAAACTCTGGCCGGCTTGCACTTCGTCGTATTCTCCGTGCTTATGCTTGTTCACTTTGCAACCCTTAGTAAAAGTGCCTAACACCCTCTAAGACCGGGAGCGACGTAGTCGCTGTTTCTCTTTCCACGTCGAGATGTCGGATTCGTTGTGCCGGAGTTGGGCAGTTCCAGCCATGGAGCCGCTCTCGGCGGCATCATGGTCGGCTGTCTCAGCCAGAATGAAACCCGCAATTGCGCGTGATCCGACTCGCTGCGGTGACAACAGCCTCAATGACGTTTTGTCGTTCAAGTTCAGGGCTGAAGTGCTTCGAGTAAGCGACACTGATTGCTGTCCGCATCTGCCCGCTGACGTCCCCGACGAGGGCGCCTACTGAGGAGATCCCCATAACCTGTTCGTCCTCGATCAGAGCATATCCGTCGGTCCGAATCTTATGCAAGGACGCAACAAGCTTTTCCGGGTCGGTAATCGTCTTGGCGGTGCTCTGTTCCAGCGGTTCTATCCGCAGCAGTTCAAGGGCCCGATCGTCTGGGAAGGACGAAAGAATGGCCTTACCGATGGCCGTATTGTGCAATCCAATAGGAGATCCGGGTTGTACTCTGACGGTCACCGGTCCCTTGCCGTCGACACAAAGCAGATACATTGCGGTTTTGTCCTGAAGCACGCCAAGATAACCATCAATACGCATGCTGTCAGCCAGCAATTGGAGTTCTCTACGGGTTTCCAACAACAACGTGTCGCGCGCCATCAGTGCCGCCCCCATACTCAACATCTGGTACCCGATACTGTACCGACGCGTAACAGGGTCTCGCCTCAAATAATGTTTTGCCGTCAAGGTGTTGAGGAGACGCTGAACGATGGCCGGACTTAAACCGAGCCGACGGGATATTTCTCGAGGCCCCATCGGCTCTTGCGACGCATTGAGTAGCTCCATGACGTCGAGGCCGCGCTCAAGTGATTGACTCTTCATTGGGTCTTGTCTATACGAAAGCCTGACGGCCTATGGATGGTCAGGTTGGGCAATGGGCCCCTACTTTACCCGATCTTGGCATAGTTCCCGAGTCGAATGGGTCAAAAGCTCGTGTCCGTCGTCCGTGATGATAGCCGTATCTTCCACCATCATGCCGCCCCAACCGAGTTCGTAGTAGGGGGTTTCGACGCAGAAGACCATGCCGGGTTCGAGTAGGACGTTCGAATTTGGGGCGATGGGGGGAAATTCATGGGAATGCAAGCCGATGCCGTGGCCACAATGACTCCTCTGGTAATCCGGCAGCGCGCCGTGCCGAACAGTGTCGATAGCGATCTTGTAAATGTCGCTGGCCAATGCGCCTGGTCTCAGGGCCGCAATTTGCGCCTGTTCGCCGGCAAGCAGTGCCGCGTAGCGCTCGGCTTGTTGATCGCTTGGGTCCCCAACCGTCAGGGTACGGGCCATGTCTGAACAGTATCCCTGTACGGTGCAGCCAATGTCCATGCGCACAAGGTCTCCGTTCTCAAGGCGCTTGGCGCGGGCGTAGGCATCAACCCGTGAGCTGCGCTCGCCGGACGTAACTACGACGAAGCGCGGGATGCCTCCCCCTTGAACGATAGCGCCGTTAATTTCGCTTGAGATATCGAGTTCCGTGACGCCAGCTCGAATCATCGGCACGATGAATTCGAGCGCTTTGTCAGTGATATGTGAGGCATGACGCAGCAATGCGAGTTCGCCTGGCAATTTCGTTGCGCGCGCTCGCTTGAAAGAAGGCGCCCCGTTCTGGAATGCCACATGAGGGAATTGCTGCCAAATTGACCGCGCCAATTTCTCGTCGCGCGTGTCCAGGCCGACGCGGCCGCCGCGGATTTCGAAGCTACGTAGTGCGGACACGATCGTATCGAAAAAATTGTCACCCGGTGCCGGCATGTCCGCATAGCCCGCCATTCTGGCCGTTGCGCCGACGTAAAAGATGCCGTATCGCCAGATGCACGATGGGTCTTCTAATTCCTCTAAGGCAGCAGCTGCATCACTCGCGCCAGTAATCAGGGCCACCCGATCGCGTGTTGCGATCGCGGCCTGTGCATACGGACCAGCGTCCTGAAGGATGCTACGGTAGCCCGTCAGGTAACCGACGTGGACCGGGTCCGTAGTGACGATTACGTCAAGTCCCGGCGCAGCTGAGAAAAGTTTTTGCCTGCACGAGAAGGCAAGGCTGAGGGTGTGTTGCTCGAGAGTATCGACAAAGCTCATGGACTTCCCCATTGTAATGGCGCGTACCTATTATAGGAACGACGTTGCGATAAAATAAACCACGTGTTCGTGATCGTTAACCCCCATAACGTTGGTCATATTCGGCATCGATAATAACGGAACAGTGAACCGATATTCGGAACGTGCGGGCCGCAGGACGTGGGTCTGTCACTTACCTTTCTTGGGAGATCGATGTTGAAAAAGAGGCTTGGTTCTGCGATGTTCGTGTGCGTCGCGGCTGCGGTGTTCGGGCATTCGGCGGCCGTGCTGGCGGACGGCAACGTGACGACCGCTAAGTTGACTGTCGGAGCTGCGCCCGATGCGCCACCTTTCTCGTATATCCAAGGGGACAAATTTCTTGGAATTAGCAACGACATCCTGCAGAGGGTAGGGAGGCTAGAAAACCTTGATATGCGTTATCAGCAGATGGCATTCGACGGTTTGATTCCGGCACTTCAGGTTGGACAACTCGATATCGCCGTAAGCGGTATCTTCATTACGAAGGAACGTCAGGCAATTGTGGACTTTTCGACGCCTTATTTCGTTGAAGGTGCTCTCGTCGTAGTTTCGGTGAACAGTGGAATCAAGAGCCTTGCCGAACTCAAGGGCAAAACGATCGCTTGCGAACAGGGCTCTGCCGCGCTGAAAGTGGCGCGTGAGCACGCGGCTGAATGGGGCGTCACGCTGCGCATCCTCCAAGATCCGGCAAGTATGCAGCTTGCGATGAGATCGGGTGACGTGGCCGGGATGATCTACGACTCGGCACTGGTGAACTATCAATTGCGAATCGAAGGTGCCAAGCCTACGATCAAGATCGTGAGTCCCGTGCTAGATCCGACAGGTATCGCGTTCGCCTTCCCGAAAGGCAGCAAGTGGGTCGCAATCGTCAACCGTGGCATCGCAAAATTAAAAGCCAGCGGCGAATTGGATGCCATTGCTAAGAATTACAACATGAACTGAGGCGCAGCTAGTCATGAATGATTTGAATTGGCTTTGGGATTACCTACCCTCCCTTTGGGAGGGGTTGAGGCTAACCGTAATTCTGACCGCGACATCGATGATTTTCGGGGGCGTGCTAGGTTTGCCTCTCGCGTTTATGAAAATGTCGAAGTTCCGCTTAGCGGCTTCGCTTGCCGCAGCATATGGAACCGTCATCCGCGGCATGCCGCTGCTCGTCCAGATTTTGCTAGTTTACTTTGGTCTACCCGTGTTGACGGGAATTCGGACACCCGCAACAATGGCTGGCGGAATTGCCATGGCGCTATACACGGCGGCGTTTCTGGCCGAAGTCTTTCGCTCAGGGATTCAGGCAGTCGATCGAGCGCAAATGGAGGCTGGCCGTGCAATCGGGTTTGGTCATTGGCAAACCATGAGACTGGTCATTATCCCGCAAGCATTTCGAACCATGATTCCCAACTTGGCGAATCAGCTTAGCATCACGCTCAAGAACACGTCGCTTTTGTCTGTTATAGGTGTAACGGAACTCACCCTCGCTGGCCAGAATATTTACATGCAGAATTTTGACATGATCCGTGTCCTCTCGATAGTGGGCGGCATGTATCTTGTCATATACCTCATAGCCGAACGCATGACTGGCTATCTCGAACAAAAGGTTTCTCGATGAACGCGCCAATTCGTCTTCTTTCTCAGCTCGGAGATCGATCCGAGCAGGGTGCTAGCGGGGACCAGGTTGCAGCCGAAAGTGTCCCCATGATTTCAGCTAGCGGTGTCGGAAAAGCATTTGGATCAGTTCAAGTGCTCAATGGCGTCGGCATGTCAGTCGCCGAGGGCGAAGTGGTTTCCTTAATCGGTGCATCTGGATCTGGAAAATCAACGTTCCTTCGGTGTCTGAATTTACTAGAAACGCCGGACACAGGAACCATACATATCGACGGCGAGGATGTGCTAAGCAGGCGTTACGACGTAAACAAATTGCGTCGAAAGATCGGCATGGTGTTTCAGAACTTCAACTTGTTCAGCAATATGACGGTACTCGAGAACGTGACTCTCGGACCGACCAGGTTGCTGGGGATGTCAAAGCTGCAGGCGAGGGAAGAAGCTGAGGAGTTATTGGCTAAGGTGGGCCTGATTGAGAAGGCCGGTGTAGTGCCGCAAAAACTGTCCGGCGGGCAGAAGCAGCGCGTCGCGATCGCCCGCGCGTTGGCCATGAAGCCGCGTGCACTTCTCTTCGACGAACCGACGTCGGCGCTTGACCCTGAGATGGTACGCGAGGTGCTGGACGTCATCAGGAATCTCGCACGCGATGGGATGACGATGGTTGTTGTTACCCATGAAATGGGGTTTGCCCGTGAGGCAAGCAAGCGCGTCGCGTTTATGCAAGGCGGAAAAATCTTGGAAATTGGGCCGCCGGCCCAGGTGCTTGGCAATCCGCGTGAAGAACGAACGCGCGAATTTCTCTCAAAAGTGCTGTGAGGTAGCGCAAAAATGGCAGATCATGTTTTTGAACAATCGACTCTGTGCGTTCATAGGACTGGCGCGAGCACCGAGGGATTTCGGAGCTTTTCTACGCCGGTGTATCGGGCGTCCACGATCGTATTCCCAAACGCACAAAGTTATCGCGATCGTTCCCTTCAGTTCCCGGATGGATACAGCTACGGCTTGATGGGGACCCCGACGACCCGTTCACTCGAGGAACAGCTGACTCGACTCGCAGGGGGCGTTCGTTCCGTCCTTGTTCCGTCAGGGCAAGCCGCAATATCAGTCCTCATGTTGACTCTATTGGCCCACGGCGATCATGTCCTGATTCCCGATAGCGTCTACCCGCCGGTGAAGGAGTTTGCGGAAGCGGTCCTGCAGCGCTATGGAGTCGCGTTCGACATCTATGACCCGATGAACCTGCAGTCTCTGCGTAGCTCTATTAGAGTCGGACGGACAAAGCTGATATGGATAGAAGCTCCGTGTTCGACAACAATGGAAGTCTGTGACATTCGTGAAATCGTAAGCATAGCGAAAGAACGTGGTGCGTTGACCGGTTGCGACAACACATGGGCAACGTCGATTTTTTGCAAGCCGATTTCGCTAGGTGTGGACGTCGTAGCTGAAGCGTTGACCAAGTATGTAGGCGGACATTCCGATCTTTTGCTGGGAGCGTTGAGCTTCGCGTCGATGGGTGTTTACCTGCAGGTGAGAGAGCAACTTGCAAATTTGGGCATTGGTGTATCGCCTGATGACTGCTCTCTAGCGCTGCGTGGCATTGAAACCATGTCAGTGCGCCTGGCACACGTCGGTTCGACCGCCCTGGATTTCGCACTGCGCTTGAAGGACCGACCTGAAATTGCCCGTGTTATTCACCCGGCGCTTCCGGAGTCTCCCGGACACGAGTATTGGAAGCGGGACTTTCAAGGGAGTACCGGCGTATTTTCTGTCCAACTGCAGATGCAAGACACGGCGCAAATCGACCGGGCACTGGGTCGTCTTGGATTGTTCGCAATCGGCGCGTCATGGGGAGGGACGCGAAGCCTTGTTGCACCGATGTCGCTCGATGGGCAACGTAGCTTTGGAGCGGGAAGTTGCAATTCTACGTATTTGAGATTTAGCGTCGGATTGGAAAGTCCGCTCGACCTTTGGCGCGATATCGAACAATTTTTGTCGGCCCTTTAGTCAATTTTCGTGTTGATGACTTTGATGGTAGCGTAAAAACCTATTAAATGTCGGATTGACTGATTTTATGAGCATTTTTTTACTATAAGTAATTTCCTTTGTGCCGTCGCCAACTTGGGTTTGGCGATGCGATTTAATTTGCTTGATAATTTCGTTTTATCCGACTAAGTTAGTATAACTAATGTTGCGAATCGACTTTATATGTCACATGGCGATATCGGAATCGGAGGGGATGTGATGAATAAAATTTTCGCTGCAGCTGTGCTTGGGTTTTCTGTAATGGCATGTAATGCTCAATCCAGCGTAACACTTTACGGCGTCGTGGACGACGCTTTCTTGTTCAATTCCAACGACGGCGGAAAACATCAATACGCGCTGATGGACGGCGCGATGAATTTCAACCGTTTTGGATTGAAAGGAAATGAGGGCCTCGGGGGCGGATGGGCGGCGGTGTTTGCCGTGGAAGGTGGCTTCTCCTTAGCAGGCTGTTGAAATACACCTCGCCGGCGCTCAGCGCTTCGTTTCAATGAGTGCGTCGCGCCGGTTTGGTTGATGTCGATTTGATACTCGAAGTCTTTCATTCAGGTGGGACCAATGCCATCTCCTCGCCGCCTTTCGCCCCTATGCCGCTTTGGCGGCGAGCGTGCGCATGCGAGTCAGGTTGTAGGCCGCCTGAGTCAACAGGAACAGCTGGTCAACTCGTTGCAGCCCCCGAAACATCGCCTGCCGAAGCCTGCCGATCGTCTTGCTCCAGCCAAAGACCTGCTCGATGCATTTGCGCTTGCGCTGACTGACTGCGTATCCGGGCCAGCGCGTTGTGCGCCCGTCGATGGCAGAGTCGCCCGCGCGGCCATCGTTTTGCGCAACATGTGGCGTCACGCCGTGTGCGCGGCACGTTGCCACGAAGCCGGCTGTGTCGTAGTTCTTGTCAGCACCTACCGTAATCGATGTATCGGCAAACCGCGCGGCGTCCGCAAGCATTTCGGCCGCTGTATCCCGCTCGGCTGTGCCGTTAGCCTGCGTTACCTGTGCGTTCACCACGAGGCCGTGCCGGTTATCAGTCAGCACGTGACCCATGTAGCAAAGCATCGCGCCCGTGCCACGACTCTTGCGAAACAACCGGGCCTGACTGTCCGTGCTGGATTCATGCGTGTCGTTGCTACGCTTCTCACCATGCCAGTTCTCATGAGAGCTGGCACCGCCGGCAGGCGGCGAGTCGTCATCCGACTTCGTCCTGGGCACAAAGCTCTTGTGTCCCGCCCAGGCCTGAATGAGCGTGCCGTCGACGCTGAAATGCTCTCCCGACAGGTGGCCACGCACGCGTGCCGTCTGGACCGTCTCATTGAACAGACTGACCATGACATCATGGGCCATCAGTCGGTCGCGGTTCTTACTGAAAGTGGAGTGGTCCCAAACCGCATCGTCCATCGCCAGTCCGACGAACCAGCGAAACAGCATGTTGTAGGAGATTTGCTCCATCAGCATGCGTTCGCTGCGAATCGAATACAGCACTTGCAACAGCAGTGCGCGAATCAGCTTCTCCGGCGCGATGCTTGGGCGTCCGCCCTTGGCGTCGCTCTCGTACATGCGCGAGAAGACCGAATCCATGCGAGTGAGCGCATCGTTCAACCACAGCCGAATCGGTCGCAACGGGTGATTGGCCGGAACGAAGTCATCCAGCCTGGACATCGTAAACATCGACTCGGTATAGCCGTCCGCTCCGCGCATCGCTTCAGTCTCAGTGTTGTCTGATTCTTCGTTTCAACGTTTACCCCTCCCGAACGGATGACGTGCGCGGGAGGTATTTCAACAGCCTGTTAGAAACGCGCCGACAGTGCTTGCCACAGTGGCGGTCAGCAGGAAAAGCCGAAAATCGCCGAGCAGCCCATGCTCCATGTGATGAGCGATATCGAGCTCAACCCGCTTCGCTATGAATGGTCCCTGAAAGGAATTTGCCGTCCGGGAAACCAAGGCGATGATCCCGAATAGAGAAAATGACACGGCAATCCGGCGCGTGCGAACGCCAGCAATGCGCACCGCATACGCAAGCGTCGCGATCACATGGATTACGAATGTAAGCCCGCATATGACCAAAAGCTGGGTGTCCATGTTTGTCGCCGCGAGGTTGGCAAGAACCGAAGTCTACCGGAGTACACCTCCGGCCCGATTGTCGGCGATCTTCGCTCACTGATCGTGTGACCGGAACTGGCCGAGGATTGCGGTAGGGATGCCCATTACTGGGGGGGGGGGGGGGGG
>NZ_JBFRCK010000054.1:0-22571 GCF_040965775.1 Paraburkholderia sp. BR10954 | reverse complement strand
AACGAAAAGCAGGACAAACCGGAACGCGGGCAAGCGCGAAAGCAGCCGTGTGACGCAGGCCCCGGGTGGGTCAGATTTACTTCGGCGAATCGCCAAAAGGTGGGTCAGTTTCTAATCGGCGTTGACAACTGCGGCGCCGAGCGGATGCCCGGTTTCTCCTGAGCGAGTTGACGAAGTCGCTGATTGCGAGGCGTCGACTCGCTGCACTCGAATCAATATCGATGGGGTACCGGCACCACACTGCTCGCAAGTGACCCGAATGCGGACATCCGCATTTCATCGCCGACGTCTACATTCGCGGCGGTGACCTCCGCCTCAATCTCTTCAACCATCAGGAACAGGTGCGTTGCTAGTGCGACCAGGCGCCTTCCAGCGGGCGTCAGTTGCACGCCGTGCCCTGACTGTTCAATCAGTACGGTTCTCGAGCAACTAGAAAAGCCCGAGACCCTCCTGGGTCTCGGCCCTCAAATCAGTTTGGGCAAGGTTGCCTGCCTAGGCTTCTAGCGAGGAATGCCGACGAGCTCAAGCGGGTAAATCTCTTTCCTGTAGCTCTCCCGCAGCCCCGTTTTGCGATACTTGTCAAGTTCGTACTCGAGATGCTGCTCGAAAAATTCGGGAGGGTGAGATTCGTGTGGCTGGAAAAAGTAGAGCGCAATGTGGTTTTTAATGCCCGCATTCAACCGCTCACCCCGTTCGGTGGCAACCTGATGAAATGCGGTGAGCACCCGTTGGTAGATGTCCAGAATCTCCTGGTCAGATGTCTTCGATGTGGGCGCAAGTCCGTATTGTCGACCGTATTCGCGAAACGACGCGACGATAAGCGGGTCCGCCGCCTTTCTGGCCCTGTCATAAAGCGTTTCCTGTTTTCCAAGCCCAAGTTTTTTCAGCCAGCTCATGGAGGCTCCTCTTTGGAGTGAATGCAGACCCGCTACTCTATGTTCCGATTTAGACCAACCCGGTAAACATTCGCATGTCCTCACTTTCATGCTGGTTCGCCGGCAGCAAATCCCAGAGTCGGTCGTTGATTTGGCGCAGGTCATCCCAATCCTCACGGGCGATGGCACGCTTGGCACTCTCCGTCAATTGTGTCGCCTGAATCTGGTCGTTCATAGACGGTCGTCTATTGTTCAGGTGTTCAAACATACTCTTGAGAAAATCAGGTGTGCGCAGCAGGATTCCAAACTCGATGCTGTTCAGCTTCTTTGCCTCGGCCAGTATCTTTTCGGGATGATTCGAGTGGATAAACGTCTGTTCACGGCTCAGGATGTCCCTGAGCAGGTTGCGCTCGCGGTCATTGCCCGATTCATTGACCAGTCGGGCACAGTCCGTCCTTGCCTCCTGATATTCCTTACGTGCGAGTTCGAGGCGTTTGCCTGAGGTCACTTCGTACATTTCCCGTGCAAGTATCCGCTTTTGGTCCTCAAGCTGATATTTCCTGTCGGTAACGTCATCGAGCGAGAGTTCCGAGACGTTGCCCATCAGGTTCTGCACGCCTGTGAGGACCTTTTCAAGGCGAGTGGCAATATCACGCTGGCCATTGCCGGTCGCATCACTGATTTCCTGCTGGAGTTTGCCTTCCAGCGCAAGTGTCTCGTTTGAAAGGACGGCAATTGAGACGTGGCGATTCTGGGGATTAAACACTTGCGAGAACTCCTGGTCCGTGCCGTTCAGGTAAGCGCTCACCGTCAGGTCCCGCGATTCGGACACGGAAATTTTCAAATCGACCTCCGTACCCTTAAGGAGGTCCCGAGTAAGTTGCTTGCCGGAAATGAGCAGCACGCCCAACGGCTTGTTCGTCGAGGAGTGCCGATTGGCGGGACCTTCGACCACCATGATTCTGAGCTCGTCGGCGGAGCCCTTGACGATGGTGCGCCCAATTTCCCGCGTCAGCTTGGTCTGGGAGGGGAGCACGACGTTCTTGCTGAAAAGTGACACAAGCTCGGTATCCCTTGTCGACGTGTTGTCGATAACCAGACAGAGGTCTTCCGGGAGCATCTGTCCGGCCACGCTGTAGCGGCCGTGGGCAATCTGGATAGTATCAACGTCGACGGGAACCTCGGCTCCGTGCGCGCCAAATATTCTGAACGTGAACAGGTTGTAGGCACCTTCGCGCAGGGGCAGGTCTTCGACGACCCGGGCATCTAGGGCCTTCAGGCCGCTGTCGAAGGAGCCGTCATCTGACACGATGCGATAGTGCATGCCGTCAGTGACTCCTTCGATTTTTGCGGTAAAGGGTTCCTCAAGCTCCTGGGAGGTCCTGTTGTAGGCCGCCCGAACTTTGAGGGGTGAGTTCGAGGATTGGGCGCGCCCTTCGTGCGCTTTCTGCTTTTCCCGGGTGCCTGCGAAATACGCGGCGCCGACGACAATCGCATTGGTCGGGTCAATATTTGTGTTCACGCTGATGCCTAGAACTTCCTGGACACGCTTACGCACATACGGGATATAGGTGGAGCCTCCGACCATAAGGACAAATTCCAGGTCGCATGGCTGCAGGGAGTTGCGGGTAAGGATTTTTCGCACCATCTCGATGGTACCTTCCACCATGTCCTTGACGACAACTTCGAAATCACTGCGCGTGATAGTGATAATCGCGTCGATGGTATTACCCTCGTCATCCTCAACATTGATTGTGCCGAAGTCTATTTCCGTCGATGTCTTGGCAGAGAGGTCGACCTTGGCTTCTTCGGCCTTGTTCAGCAAAACATACCAAAGCTGGTTGTATCGTCCGCTTTGGCTTTTCATTTCCGCGAGCAAGTCGGCGAACTTGCCCCGCCGGTTAAGTTCCGGAACCACAAGCTTTTCGATGAGCAGAGCATCGAAATCAGTTCCACCGAGGTAGTTGTCTCCCTCGTGGTCCATCACCGTCAACTCGCCTTCGACGATGCGCACCAGCGCTGCATCAAAGGTGCCTCCACCCAGGTCATAGACGAGCCACTGGCTGTTCTTCAGGTCTATGTTCTTTTCCTTGTTGGCATACGCCAGACTTGCGGCGATGGGCTCCTGCAACAGGACCACGTTTTTGAAACCCGCCTGAAGCCCCGCTTCTTTTGTTGCATTGCTTTGCAGCGTATCGAACGACGCCGGGATGGTGATGACGGCCGAGTCCAGTTCTTGACCGGTTTGAACGAACGTCTTTAATTCCTTGAGGATGTAGGCGGAAAGCTCGACCGGCGTTTTTGAGGCATTAAGCGAATTGATTCGGAAGCTCTCTGAGGTGCCCATCTTGCGCTTGAAGCGGCTCACCACGCTTTTTGCATCACGTTGCAGGTACGTCCGGGCCTGTTCCCCAATGAGGGTGCGGTCATTTCTGAAACCGACGATTGAGGGTAGTGTTTCCTTGAATCCGCTCGGGTTTTTGAACACCTCTACGTGTCCCTTGTCAAATTTCGCGATAAGGGAATTGCAGGTTCCTAGGTCGATGCCGAAATTGATGGTGTTCATTCTGCTTCCCCTTGCAGTTCCTGTGTGCTGGATTTGACGACGACTATGCCTTTCTGGACGACGCGTGAATAGGTTTTGTCGCCGTAGCGAATGACGGGCTTGATAACCTCCGTTACGACCAGGTTCTCGGTACCTTCGCCGGAAATCGAAGCTTCCAAGTCCGTTCGGGTCTCGGTGAACGGCTGCCCCATTGGGTCTTCATAGAACATCTTTTCGTCGGCGAACGACTCCTTAATACGTTCGACGTTGCGCTGAATGCCGGCCGAGTCGCCGTGCAGCGCTAGCTTGCGCTCAATCTCATAAAGATGGTTAAGCGTGTTCAGGATGAATCGTGGCACTTCGGCAATTATCATTTGACTCATGACTCAGTTCCCTTGGTTGGACGCCAGCATGTGAAGGACGATTGCGTTGTCGATGGAATCAAGGTCCAGGGCGGCGCTCGCCATGCCGTTCGTGGCGTCTTTCAGCAGGACCTCCCCGTTCTTGATACTGGTAACAAGATTTTTCCAGCAGCACAGGACCTTCTTCTTTGAGAACCAGCCGGGGACCTCGAATACGACGCCCTCTTCCTTGACCTCGAGAGGGCCAACGCGAGTAGGTGTTCCAGAGGCGAGCCGCGCCTTGAAATTGGCAACGACACTATTCATCAGGTGATGCATAGTTGCATCCAGGAGCCCATGCCAGAGCTTCTCCTGCTGGCCGATGTACTGGGCTGTCCAGCAGACGTCGATGTCCGTGCCACGAAAGTCCTTGAACGCGAGCCGGAACCGGGCCGTGGGCGGAACGTTACTCGTGCGGACTGCGCCCCACCTAACTGCGACGATGTCTGGAACGAGTATCGCCAGGTTGCCGTAGCTAACACCCGTTCTGGTGATGTCCAAGTTCAGCTTGTTAACAGTCAGGTGTGCCTCCGTCGCTTTTTCCTTGGCAATCAGACCGTCAATGACCTTCTCATCTTCGGCCAGTTGATGGGAGAGGGAGGGGACCCGGGCGGCGGAAACCTTGCCAAGGCCGATGATGGCTTTGGCGGCCTCCGGATTGGCGTCCTTTTTAAGATAGTTAACCGCGAGGTCGCTCAGGAAGCCGTAGACGGCCATGTGTACGGCATAGAACTCGGCGGGCAGATGCGCGAGAATCTGGTCGAGTTTTCCATTTTTGAATGTGCTCTCGACTTCTCCTAAGTTCACGTTGCGCTTCTCCGATTCCCCGACAAGTTTCCGCAGGGGCTCACAAAGGCGCTCAACGGCACGGCGCGGGCCTTCGAGGCAGTCTTCCTCGTGCTGGGGCAAAACCCAGCGTCGGCCATCAAACATGCATTCGACGGCATCCACATCTCCCAGGTCAATTGCCCTAGTCAAGACCAAGTCGTACTGCCGGGCGAAAGCCGGGCTGATGATTTCCAACACCGGTTCTTCGCCCAAGTTAGCCATCGAGATGTCGATGGTCAGGGCATCCGTCACCAGGAAATGCGAAAGGCGGCCACAGGCGAGAAATGCCTCGAGGTGCGGGTTCTCGTGGACAAACTGATGCGCGAGCCACTGCGTTTCATCGTTCAGGGCATCGAGGATTGTCAAGGCTTTGGACCTGTCGATGACAAGTCCAGGCAGCCAGGCAATCTTGCCGTCCTCTAGGTCAATTTCGCGGAGGAGTGCCTGTTTTGCTTTTTGGAAGGCTTTTGGATTCTGCCGCAGTTCCTCGACCTGAGTGGCTTTCAGCAATGCGAAAGGATTAACGTAGTGTTTGTACCAGTCATCCTGTTTGAGCCGTTTCTCCGGATTGTCCAGCACTTTCTGTCGAAGGGTCCGCAGTCTTGGCAGTATCCGGTCGATGGATTGCTGTGGTTTTGGGTCAACCTCATTCAGTCCGGCCGCAAACCGAAACTCGTTGATGGCGTCGACGTCCCTGCCTAGGTTCTGATACGCAAGCCCTAGGTTATAGTGCGCGGCCCATCCCCCGAAGTCTTTGGTGTAGGCTTCGTAGGCGAAGGCGGCACCGATGTAATCCTGTTGTTCGGCAAGCAGGAAGCCCAGTTCGAAGTTGCTGCGGGGCTCAAGCGCGCCTAAGCGGTTAAGTGTCTGAAGCACCCCTATTCTTCTGCGAGCGTCGTCTTTTCCTTCCCGCTCCTTGAGCGCAACATCCAGCAGCTTAAGGCTGCGAACATGTTCGGCATCGGCCACGAGCGCTGCTTCGTAGTTGGCGATGGCCTTGTCGAGTCGGGCGACGCGCTTGTGTGCGTGGCCAAGCTCGCACCATCCTTCGGCAAAGCGTGGGGCGAGAACCGTAACTCTTTCGAAGGCGTCAATCGCCTGAGCGAGGGAGTTTTTCGCGCTCAGTGCCAATGCAAGTTGCCACCATGCGTTGGCAGAGGTGGGGGCGAGACCGGTTGCTTTTCTGCCCGCGACCACTGCTTCATCCAGCCGTCCCTCGTTTCGGAGCGTTAGCGCCCTCTGGGTGTATTCCTTCTCATCGGCTGTCGTTGACATGGCCGGCCTCGGTTTTTTTCTTTGTTGATGGGGTGGCGGTCTTTTTCTGCGTGACCAGCATTAAATGACCTCATCCGCTAAAGGAGCAAGTGATGGTCAGGTGCCGACCAGTAGTCTCCGAAGGACAGGGCGAACGCGTCCGAAACAGTCAGAAGGGATTAGGTACGACCCGAGGCTTCTTCGCATAGTTTCCCCGAAGCGAATTGGTTTGTGGACTCTTGAGTTGCCTGTCTTATGTTTTACGGTACGCTAAGAACTCAACAGTACCAATCAATGCATGCTGCAAGCAAGGTTGCACAGTACGACATAATGTTGGCATTCCAACATGGGAAGCGACATTGTAAGCTTCGCTCTGAGGAGGTGAATTACTTAATGAGGGAAATCCCTTTGCGAGGGGAATCCCTTATCGAGGTTTGGATTTAAACAAGGAATTGTTGCCAAAACATGGCCGGCAACCCGCAAACGATTGCGCCGTCAAAACGTATCTTCAATTGCGCGGTGTCGAACTTTCACGTTAGAACCCTTAACGAAATGAACAAGGGGACTGTTTACTCTCGGTGAATCCTGTTAACCTTTTCATTGTTTCGACGACGAAAAGGACATGGCTAAACCCATACTCGACGGCGAACTTTGGGCACTGATTGAACCGTTGCTGCCCCCTCCCAAACCAAGGCGAAGCCGTTATCCAGGCCGCAAACCGCTTGATGATCGTGCGCTCCTCACGGGCATCCTGTTCATCCTGCAGACCGGCCTGCGTTGGGACCTGTTGCCGCGCGAGATGGGCTGCGGCAGTGGCATGAGTTGCTGGCGCCGTCTGCGGGACTGGCAGGCTGCCGGCGTCTGGGACCGACTGCATGAAGTCCTGCTCGCAAAGCTGTGCGCGGCTGACCACATCGACTGGTCCCGTATCGTCGTCGATTCCTCCTCGATCCGCGCAGTGGGCGGAGGCCAAAAACGGGACCAAATCCCACGGATCGCGCGCGACCCGGTTCAAAGCATCATCTCATCACCGAAGCGCAGGGCATCCCGCTCGCGGTAATCCTCACGGGCGCCAACCGTAACGACATTACCCAGCTTCACCCACTGGTTAACGCCATCCCGCCCATTGCTGGCAAGCGCGGCCGGCCGCTTTCGAAGCCCCGCATTGTTCAGGGCGACCGGGGCTACGATCACGACAAATACCGCCGTCCGCTACACGCAGCCGGGATCGCGACCGAAATCGCCCGACGCGGCGAGCCACACGGCAGCGGATTGGGCAAAACGCGCTGGGTTGTCGAGCGCACCATTTCATGGCTCCATAACTTTCGACGACTGCGCATCCGTTTCGAACGTCTTGCATTCATCCATGAAGCCTTCATGAAAATCGCCTGCTGCATCATCTGCTGGCGAAAGCTGAAGAACTCATTTTGTTAACGCTTGTTAGCCAAAAATGCAAATTTTGTGCTGCCAGACGCACGTTGATAGGTTGAACAACGCGACTCTCGGTAACCGGAATCAAGATGTCTTCTAATCAACGTCTCACGCTGCTTGAAAACTGAGACGTTACCTGGTCTTCACCTCCCCTTGCTTCATATTGGGCCAACGACAAGAACTACACGGCCTACAAGCTCGCGTTCAGGCTCACGCACGACGGCCAAGAATATGACGAGAAGGAGGTTGAGCGCAGCGCCGCGATGAAGGGCATCATGCAGTGGGTCCGGCTGCACCCGTACAACATCGCGCAGAAGGTGCAGATTGTCGTCGAGCACTATCGCGAGAACGTTCAGCCGCTGCTCGATGGCAAAGCGAATGCGATGGTGGTCGTCGGCAGCCGCAAGGAGGCCGTGCGCTGGCAGAAAGCCATCCGTGCATACATCGAGAAACGCGGCTATCCGCTCGGCGTTCTCGTCGCGGTCTCCGGTGAAATCGACGACCCCGAGAACCCGGAGCCGGTGACAGAAACGAGCAAGGAGCTGAATCCCTGCCTCAAGGGTCGCGACATCCGTGACGCGTTTGCCGAGCCCGACTATCACCTGTTGCTTGTCGCCAACAAGTTCCAGACTGGCTTCGACCAACCTCTGCTCTGCGGCATGTACGTCGACAAGATGCTTGGCGGCATCCAGGCGGTGCAGACGCTGTCACGTCTGAACCGCGCTCATCCAGGCAAGGACACGACCTACATCCTGGATTTCGTCAACGACGCAGCGGAAATCTTGAAAGCCTTCAAGACGTACTACGAGACCGCCGAACTGGAAGCGACCACCGACCCGCATCACGTCTATGACCTGCGCTCGAAGCTCGATGCCGCGGGATACTACGACGACTTCGAGGTTGACCGCGTGGTCAAGGTCGAGCTGGACCCCAAAGGCACTCAGGCTGAGTGGCAGTCCGCCATTGCACCCGTCGTCGACCGGCTGCTCAAACGCTATTAGGCGGCGCAACTCGAGAAGGGTTCAGCCGAGTCGCAGCAGGATGGGAAAGCCGCACAGGCAGCCAGGGACACGCTCGACGTACTGGCGCTGTTCAAAAACGACATGGGCGCGTTCGTTCGGCTTTACGCGTTCCTGTCCCAGATTTTTGACTACAGCAATACCGACATCGAGAAGCGTTTTGTGTTCTATAAGCGGCTCATTCCACTGCTGGAATTCGGTCGCGAACGTGACACCGTCGACCTGGCGAAGGTCACGTTGACGCACCATAGCCTGAAAAACACCGGGCGCCAGAAGCTAAGCCTGGGCCAGGGAGAAGCACCGAAGCTGCCGCCAATGGATGCCGTCGGCAGTGTTTCAGTCCAGGAGAAAGAAAGGGCTCTCCTTGACGCAATCATCCAGAAGGTCAACGGGCTGTTTGACTGCGAGCTGACTGACGACGACCGGCTCGTCTATGTGAACGGCGTGCTCAAAGGCAAGCTCCTCGAAAACGAACTGCTGGTTCAGCAGGCCGCGAGCAACAGCAACGAGCAGTTTTCCCAGCTCACCCGACCTGACAGATGCGCTGATGCATGCCACCATCGACGCTTTCGAAGCGCATACCACCATGAGCAAGCAGGCGCTCGATTCGGAACGCGTGCGCGACGGACTGAAGGACATCTTGCTCGGACCCGCCCAACTCTACGAGTCTCTCCGGGCGCGTTCAGGCGCGTCACCTCGGCCGGGAGCATAGCTCGGGACGATTGGAAGGAGCTCCAAGCATTGGCCTCCGACGAGCTGTCTTCGGACGCCGACGTCACGCAGCGGTAGTAATCCCGGCTTTCTTGGGGAAAGTCAGAAAAATGGGGCTCGAACAGGCGTGCTATTACTGTGCAACTATGAGCTGGCATTGTGTGTGCCGCCGGGCACACTTCGTGTGCAGTTCGGCCCTATAATCCATTCGGCGAATAGCCTTTCAAAGAACGCATTTCTCAACGATTTGAATGCCGTTCGTCGATGCAAGAATAAGAACGCCCACTCATGACGCGTGGGAAAGCGAGAGACCAGACACCGGGCGCCCGTGCATGACGCGTAAGCAATCGCTCTGCACCCGCCGATGACGCCGCGAGGCGCCCGGGTCAACCCTGCGGGCATAAAAATGACGGACCGGCTTGTAAACCTTCTGGCCAGCTTCAACCCGGCTCTGCGTGAGCTGTCCGGTTTTCCTCTTGCCGTTTTCTGCTTAGTCCTGCTGCTTACCTTTTTATTTGCAGTGGGGTACGCCTTGAAGGGTTCGCAGGTATGGTGGCAGCTCCGGACAGTAATACGAGGGGTCAGGGCGGCTGGTGTGCACCCGGACCCGGACGAGGTTGGCAAACACTTTAACCATGGGCCGCTGAAACACCTTTGGCTGGAATATAGGGACACCCTCCATCCGCTGCGACGCACCGCCAACGGAACGCCTGAAACCCGAGCCACGCTTCCCGCCGAGACTTATTTCACCCGAGATGTGTTAGTCGACGCACGCCTGTTCGATGATTTCGCACGGCACCTTCCGGGCATCCTGACGGGGCTAGGCATCATCGGAACATTCGCGGGGCTCCTGCAGGGCCTGAGCGGGTTTGACCCGTCCAACCCAACAAAAGCGGTTTCCGGTCTCACACCACTCCTCGCCGGGGTCTCTCACGCGTTCATTGCTTCGGCGGTTGCGATTTGTTGCGCGATGGCCGTGACATTTCTGAGCCGTCTGACGCTCGCCTACCTATACGGCCTCGTCGAGAAACTGAATCACGCGATTGACGCGCTCTACAACTCGGGAGCAGGTGAGGAATACCTCTCGCGACTCGTTCACGCTTCCGAAAAGAGCGAGGCCCACGCAGCTCAGCTCAAGGACGCGATGGTGGAAGATCTGACCCGCTTGATGACGAATCTGGTTGAGCGACAGATTGAAGCGCAGGCGAAGGCTTCCATGATGCTGGGTGAACACATCGGACAGACCATTAACAGTTCGCTCGCTGCGCCACTCCAACGGATGACCGATGCAATGGAGCAAACTAGTCGCGGAAACGGAGAGGCAGTCAATGGCATGCTCGAGTCGATGTTGACGGGGTTTATGGCCAAGCTCGAAGACACCTTTGGCGGCCAAATGCGAGGAGCGAACGAACAGATTGAGCGCTCACTGGGCGCCATGCAGGCGGTTCAGGATTCCATGCAACAGTTGCTGGCTGACATCTCCAGAACCAATGAACATGCGTCGACGCAGGTTACTGGGAAGCTGGAGGAGGCTCTGGCTCATGCATCTGCAAATCAGGAACTGATGACCACCCAAATGCGGGACTTCGTGAATGAGTTCCGACAGCTGGTCGCCGACGAGCAAAGTAAGTCCAGACAGGTATTGGATGACACTGTTGGCCAGGTTATGGCACGGGTCAGCGACACGCTTCAGAGTCTCGCGGATAGCAGAAGCCAGTCCGCCCAGCAGGAACAGCAGCGTACTGAATCGCTGGGACGCCGTACCGAGGAAATCATAAGCGGCCTTTCCGGTCATCAGGAAATGATGGCTGCGCACATGCGCCAATTCGCTGCCGAACTGGGCGCCGGTGCGGCAAAACAGCAGGACGCGAATAGCCAGGCTATGAGCGATGTGGTCGGTCAAGTTCTTCAGGAGGTCTCAGCGTCTGTTGCCCAATTGCAGGCGACACGAGACGCAGCGGCAACCCAGGAACAGGTTCGGAACGAAGCACTGACGCGTCGCACCGAAGAAGTCGTCGACAGTCTTTCCGCACAACTGAAAGCCATGGTGGAAGCGATTACTGGCCAGATTGCGCGGACACAGGCCAACATCGATGCGCTTCAGGCCGTCAGCATCCGGGCAATCGACGGGATGAATAACGGTGCGGCAACCATGCATACGGCGGCGAACCGTTTTGAAACCGCAGGCGCTTCTGTTACCACTGTGTTTGAAAAATCAGTCGCCGTCACGACTGACATGCAGCGTGCCGCCTCGGCGCTCCAGTCTGCGTCGACCACGGTTACACAGGCTTTCCAGCAGTACGACCGTACCCGCGAGACCGTCCAGGAATATGTTGGCATTCTCAAGGGGCTCGTCGAGTCGGCAGGAAAGGAGGCCGGGCTGACCCAGTCCATGCTCACAGACCTTGAGCGGATTGTGCAGACGCTGCGGGATGCGGAACGCCAGGCTGTTGAGTATCTGAACGGTGTAAATCAGACGCTAGCCGAGTCGTTCGAGCAGTTTGGCAACTCCATGACCAACCAGCTACGTCAAACTATCGGAGAGACAGATCGCCATCTCGGTCATGGGGTGCAGCATCTGACAGGTGTCGTTCAGGAACTCAGCATTGCCCTTCAGCGCATGAAGCGCGCTGCGTGACGTCATGTTTCCGCGAATTGTAGTCAAACGCGCTGGCAAGCCCGAGGGTGAAAGCCCCTTCTGGATTTCCTTTTCGGACCTGATGTCCGCTCTGATGACCCTGTTCCTGGTCGTGATGGCCGCGACGCTCATCTCGGTCACCAAGAGCGTAACGACTGTTGAGCAAAGAAAGATACAGCGAGAATCGGACATCCGGGAACTGATGGCTCAAATCAAGGAAGTGTCGCGACAGTTTCCCGAGGTAAAAGTGAACGAAACCACCTACCGCATCGACCTCGGTGACATTGTCAGGTTCGATAGTGGACGGTCAGACATCTCGGGCAGCGGAGCGACCTTCCTTCGCAATTACGTGCCGGTTTTGCTCAAGGCACAACAGACAGATATCGGCCGGAAATGGATTCGCCGCATCGTTGTGGAAGGGTTTACCGACCAGGACGGTAGCTATCTATATAACCTGGGCCTCAGCCTAGACCGCAGTCGACGCGTCGTTTGCGCACTTTTCGCAGCCCCAAGCCGGGAAGAGACACCACTGAGCGTTCGACAAAAAACGCAGATTCGCGACTTGTTCCTCGTCGGCGGTTACTCATTCAATTCCACGAAGGAGTCTAAGGAGGCGAGCCGTCGGGTCGAACTGAAGGTCGAGTTTTGGGCGCTTGACGAACAACCCTCTGCGCCGCCCGCGCCTGTCTCGAAGGAGTTTGGGCAATGCAGCTAGGCACCGACGCACTCGCTCGTCTGAAGTCGGCGCTTGACATCAAGCTTGCCGCTTTCGATTCCGATTGGAAAGAACTGGGACAGCCGGCGTTGGTGGAAAAGGCGAGTGAGCAGGCAAAGCGCACTTTTCAGGAGTTTGCGAGTGCGCGCCCTTCGGCGCGCGACGCTTATGCGTCTGCCCTTGAATTCCTGCGCGGAAACGAACTTGACGAATTTCAGAAGGACACGCTTGCGGGTGCGCTAAACCAGGCGGTCGCAGAGCGACAAGGAGCGAAGCCAATAGGCAGTGACCGGCTCGCGGCTCTTTTCCGATACTACAAGAATGAGGCGGTTGCCGGTCGGTTGTGGCGGCTGACCTGGTTCGGCCTTCTGGTGTCATATTTCGCGTATGACCCCCTCTCCACGCGTGGGGTGGAACACGAAGGGTGGTTGTCGCTGAGAGACCTTCTTTCTACCACTTGGCCTCACATCGACAGCGCCAGCGGCCACGGGACGGTCCCAGACTGGTTTGCCGCTTTGCGTCAGCACCCCAAACTTATCGGCGAAGGGGCCGCGGACGAGTTTGCGGCTCACTATCTTGCCGGTGACCGGTCCGCCCTTGATTCGATTGTTGAGAACGTTGGCATCCCGGAGAGTAGTTGGTTCTGGCATGCACTTGTCTTGAGCGCGGTGAAAGCCAGCGTCGCCTATGGCCACGAACGGTTCGTGGCTCAAATCCCGCGTCTGATTGCGCTCATCAAATCTCGTCCCGTATTTCGGGATGAAGCCCTCGAATCCCTTCTCACTCGATACCACCGCATTCCGGGACATCCAGTTCACCACGAACTTCGAGACTACGTCGTTGGCAAGGACGTGTGGCGCAATCCAAAATTGAAGGCGGCAGGCATTGCGACGGCCTGGAATCGTGTGCCCGACGCTGTTTGGCGAATGGTCTTGCAATGGGTAAACGAAGGCAACCTGCGGGACTTTTTTGACGTGCTAGCCGCTCGGAATAGTGCAGATGAGGGCCGGCTTGCGTTCTGGAGTCGCTACATGCGGCAGATTTCGTGGACGCGTCTGATTTTCAGTAGCGAAACGGTGTCTCTCGCACGAAGCAACAAGGAAATCCGGGAGCTTATCGCCCGCGAGACCGGGGCGTATGCCACGCTGTACGGGAACAAGAATATCGATGCGTTCATCATGCAGATTGGCGAATACATCATTGTCGAGTTCAGTACAACGGGCAACGCTGCATACGTCTATGACTCGGAAACTCTCCAGTTCGACAGGTACTCATCTACCTATCACGGTGGCACCGAGGATTTGCGCTACGGATTTCGCACTGGAGCCCGATGTCGAATCATTCATAACGCAGGCTGGCAGTCCAGCGCGGAGTACGAACTGACTCGGCTTGGCATACGTCCCGACGACGATAAGAAACAGTCGCGACTGTCACCTCCTGCTCCGTTCGAAACGCAACAAACAAAAGCGCCGCCTCAGTCTGGGCCGACGGCGCCGGCGTGGCCTCCACCCGCACTGTTCTCGCGAGTGGCCAAGCAAACACCATTTTCCATCGCGGCGCTCGAGGCCAAGGTCGGGCAGTATGTTGGCGCATACATCGATGACAGACGACAAGCCGCCGGCGGGCGACTGTGGGTTGAAGACCCCCGACAGGACATTGCGCTTGGCAGGGAGCTAAAGGCGTGGGGTTTTAAGTGGGCTAACTCACGCTCGGCGTGGTACTACGCGGAGTAAGAATGGCTTTCTTCAATCTGTTCAAACGCAGCGCTTCGAATAATGCGGCACGCTCGAGCTTCCAGCCGGAGTGGACCGAACGCGGCATCGCGTTCAGGCTGGCATTTCCGTTGCCGGCGCCGACAGTCGATGAGCTCCAGGCAAGAGCGTACGCCGTTGAACAGCACGAATTCGTCCTCGCTCACTACCTCCTTCAACTGGTGCAGGAAGGCGCCGCGTCAATTGACGGCGACTGTATCCTCCTGCCGTGGCCGGAGTTTTACCGACTACGGGAAGTGCCTGAACACCACTCGTCGCTCGCGAGCTTCGTCGTGCCAATTGAGCGACCGGCCCAGCCTGTCTTGGACCATCAGGCCACGCTTTCGGACTCAACCTTTGACGTATTTGTTGACAGTTGGGAACTGAACGGGCGAGGCATCCGCACGGCTCGACGGATAGGTGCTGTGCTGATTGTCGATGATGAGGAAATGCTTCTGACCGCTGCAACATGGAAGACGGTCGCAACCATCGATGGATTCCGGCTTCGCCCCGCGGAGCAGCGCACGCAACATTTCAACGAACTCGGCTGGGCGAAGATTCGCGCACAAGCGGATATTGGCAGCGCTCTTTTTAAATCGCAATATCTGGCAACGACCCACGTTCTGACACCGGAACAACTGCGCCTCCCTCAGGTGAGGGAAGAGACTCCTTTCGGCCGTGTTCACACGGTACTGCCCACATTTGATGGCGCGCCGGACGGATGGTTACGTGCCTTTGACCAGTATGAAACCGTCCAGCCCCACTATAACCTCACGAGCACTGACGGTGGCCGCGTCCGCATCGTGTTGTCTGATCCGGTCCGCAAGGTACTGCAGGTCATCAAGCGCGACATGCCGGGGCGCCGCATTGCCGGCGTACGTGCTGAAAAGTTCATACACAATCCGTGGGCTTTCCTTGGCGATGGCGCGGAAGAAGTCCTCAATGAAGAAGATTTCCTGCTGGACAAAGCTTCCGCTGGTCCGGTCACGACAATTTTCTCAGTTGCGCCGCGAATGAGCGACGGCCGCATCGATACAGTAGGCCTTGTCGTGACCGAACATTACGGGGATGGCACGGCGCGAACGTCCGACAGCAGTTTTGAAGGTACGGCGTCGCTCGCAGAATTTGTAAGCACACTGGAGACAGCGCTATGCGAGGAGCGCGAACTGTTCCCGTGGAACGAGTTCGACCTTACCATCGATGCTGAATCTGCCTCCCAGCTCGAGACCGCTCGACAGATTCTATTTTTGTGGCGTAGTCAGCCGGCCGCGCGTATTGACTTCGCGGACGTTTACACGCTGGACGGGTACAGCGACCGTATTCATGGAATCGGCATAGCGAAGCCCGTGTATGTGCCGGTCATGCAGAAGACTTCTTCCGAAGCGGACGATGACGGTGGCTGGTTGCCCGATGAATTGACCCCGATGGTCTCGGTCACATTGTCCGGACACGATGGACACGTTCTCATTCCGCTGACCGAAGAGTGGGTTCGAAACTTCGAACAAGCCGTTCAACAGGCAGAGAAAGAAGGAACTGGCAAGGTACACAACACCGAAATGCCAACGGCCATCGATACTGTTCAGGCACGACAACTCGCAGACGCTTTCCGTTCAATGATTGCCGCCAGTGAAAAGGTCAAGGCGGAAAAAGCTGGCGACCCGTCAAAGCCCCGCGGGACGCGGGAAAGTCTACTCGTCAAGACCAACTTCAACGAGGTTGACTATCAGGAGGCGAGACGGGCTGTTCTGACGCCTCCCGCAGATGCGAAGGCGGTCCTACCGGCATCTTTGCGGCCATCCATTTCGCTCAAGACACATCAGCGGCAGGGCGTCGCGTGGTTCCAGCATCTCGTCGCTCTTAGTCCCTCAGACTGTCGGGGGGCACTCCTCGCAGACGACATGGGTTTGGGCAAAACGCTTCAACTGCTCGTACTGCTCGGCTGGTTCTACGAAAAGCAGCCTGAATCTAAACCTTCACTCGTTGTCGCACCGAAGAGCCTATTGGAAAACTGGTCCCAGGAGATAGAGCGATTTTTTACTCCAGCTTACCCTGCGCATCTCGTATTGCATGGCGAGGAGCTGCGAGCGCGAAAGCAGCCTGTAGACCTGATCGACGAACAATTGCAGACGAGAGGCATCACGGAACTTCTAAAACCTGACTGGCTCGGGAATTACAAGGTCATCATCACGACCTACGAGGTACTGACAGGTTATGAATTTTCATTCGCTCGCCGGGAATTCGCGTTCGTCATCTGCGATGAAGCACAACGCATCAAAACCCCCGGAACTCGGGTTACGCTAGCTGCCAAAAAGCTAAAAGCGGACTTTCGTATCTGTTGCACCGGCACTCCGGTCGAAAACTCTCTGGCTGACCTGTGGTGCCTCTTCGATTTCGTGCAGCCGGGACTGCTTGGAGCCCTGGAAACGTTCGGCCGAACTTATCGCCGACCGATTGAGTGCAACACCGAGGAACACCATGACAGCCTGAACCGGCTTCAGTTGCTCATCGCTCCGCAGACCTTGCGTCGAACCAAGGAAGACATTGCAGACGAACTTAAGAAGAAGTATTTCGTCCTGCAAGGACTCACGCAAACGGCCGCGTCGTTCAGTAAAAGTCCAATGGACAGCGAGCGGCTGGAGGTCGCCATATCAGGTCACCAGCTGGTGCTATACAAGGGCGGGCTGAAAAAGCTGCAAGACGCAGCCGCGGAGCGCGACGCCAAGCAGCGCGCGAGGCTTTCCTTCGGGGCTCTGCACCTTATGAAGGCGGTTTGTGCCGAACCTTATTGCCTCCCCGGAAGCCGATTCGCCCCGGACAAACGCGGGTCCGACGTGCATCTTGAAAATTCACCGAAGATGCGGTGGCTCCTGGAAAGACTCCAGGAGGTTGCAAACCGTGGGGAGAAAGCCATTGTATTCACCGAGTTGCGTGAGGTCCAGGCAGCGCTCGCCTACTTCATTCATCAGCGCTTTGGTATTAAGCCGTCGGTGGTAAACGGCGATACCCAGGGTCGTCAGGGCTTCATTGACCGCTTCTCTCGCACCGATCGCTTCAACGTCATCATTCTCTCAACCTTGGCCGCGGGTGCGGGCCTCAACGTGACAGCCGCAAATCACGTTTTCCACTACACCCGCGCCTGGAACGCCGCGAAGGAAAATCAAGCCACAGACCGGGCGTATCGCATCGGTCAGGAACGGGATGTTTTTGTCTATTGCCCAACCGTTGTCGCCGATTTTCCGACGTTCGAGGTACGTCTTGACGAAATGTTGAAACGTAAGGGAAAACTGGCGGGCGCAACGATGAGTAGTTCATCGATGGAAGCCATGCTGAACGGCAACATCGAAGACGTGCGGATGTCTGAACTACTGGGAGACGTACCTGGTTCGGCACAGATAGAGCTTAGGTATCTCACGATGGATGACATCGACCGCCTTGACGGCGCGAGCTTCGAATACCTTTGCAGGTTGTTGTGGGAGAAGCGCGGATACGTTGCGTCTGTGACGACGAAGATGCGAGGGGACGGCGGCATTGATGTGATTGCCCTGAAGGGAAAGGAAGGCGAGTTACTGCAATGCAAATCGTCCGTGAATGCCGAACTCGGATGGGATGCGGTGAAGGAAGTAGCCGCCGGTGCCGCGCGGTACCAAAACACGTATGCCGGGACGCGCTTCAGGCGCATATGCGTAACCAACCGGCGTTTTAATACTGGTGCGCATGCCCAGGCTGACGCAAACCGTGTTCAGTTGATCGAGAGAGAGGGCTTGGAGCATCTGCTCACCCAATATCCTCTAACGGCTGAAGAGTTAGACGACGAATTGATGAGCAAATTGTCGATCCCGAGTGTAGCTTAGCCTTTATTTTCTGTGACTTGTTCAATCGGATCACGGAGATGTGCGACTGGCGGTTGGGCGCCCGGTAATAATTGGCGGGATAAAGATTCGACAGAGATCCGTTTCCCATTAGCGATAGTTTCGTGAATGTTGCACCATAATTTGACCGACATGGTCGTCATATCCTAAATACAGCAATCCTTTAAGACCGCATTTATTACTATGGCCAGATCCGCATTTCAAACTAATCCTGTCGCCCTGCGGGAGTTACTGGACGATTGCGACAGGGGCGCCCTTCAACTCCCCGACTTCCAACGCAGTTGGGTATGGGACGAAGACCGCATTAAAAGCCTAGTCGCATCGATTTCCCGAGCGTTTCCTGTTGGCGCATTGATGACATTGGAAACGGGAGGCGATGTTGAGTTCAAGCCTCGGCCAGTTGAGGGCGCTCCGCTTTCTGCTCATTCGGCTGTGCCGCGGTCGTTGCTGCTCGACGGTCAACAACGGATGACATCGCTCTATCAGGTGACGCTCCGCGGAAAAGTAGTGGAAACTGTTACCCCGAAGAACAAGAAGGTTAAGCGTTGGTTTTATATTGATATCAAGAAGGCGATGGACCCTTCATGCGACCGGGAGGACGCCATTGTTGGTGTGCCGGAGGACAGGGTTATCCGAGCCGATTTCGGGCGCTCCGAAATACTCGATCTGACGACACCGGAACGCGAATACGAAATGCTGATGTACCCTGTTTCACAAGTGTTCGATTGGGATTCATGGCAGGACGGCTTCCAGGAATATTGGCGCGGAGATGAGCATTCAGAAACCCGTAAGTTGTTCAAATCATTCAAGCTGGCGATTCTGGAGAACTTCAAGGATTACCGGGTTCCTGTTATCGCGCTTGACAGGTCCACATCGAAGGAAGCGGTGTGCGTCGTGTTTGAAAAGGTCAATACCGGTGGCAAGCCGCTTGACGCATTCGAACTGGTCACCGCGATGTACGCCGCCGAAGGGCATGAGCTTCGAAAGGATTGGTTCGGTAATGAAAACGTCAAGGGGCGACAGCGCCGCTTCGCCGAAACGTTGCGCCCCGCAGATGCTACTTCGGGCATCATCGCGAACGTCACCAATACGGACTTTCTGCAAGCAATCTCACTTTTCTACACTCGTGAGAAGCGGCGAGAGGCGGAGCAGGCCAACAAATCTGGGAAAGATCTGCCATCGGTCAGCGGAAACCGGCAGGCCCTCCTGAACCTTCCGCTGTCTGCTTATAAGAAGTATGAAACGCAAGTCGAAACTGGTTTCATCCACGCAGCTAAATTTCTTCATATGCTGCATATATACCGGGTGTTCGACTTGCCCTACCAGTCACAAATCGTTCCACTTGCGGCGATTCTTGCAGACATAGGAGCGGCGTGGGAGCACGATACCATCCGCACAAAATTGGTTCAGTGGTATTGGAATGGCGTGTTTGGTGAGTTATACGGCTCGGCGGTTGACTCGCGTTTCGCGCGAGACTTTTTGGAGGTGCCAGTATGGTTGACCGGCGGTCCGGAACCAACGACCATCAGCGAAACGATATTTCGCGCTGACCGGCTAAAGACAATGCGGATGCGCCTTTCGGCCGCTTACAAGGGAGTGAACGCTCTGCTCATGAGAGAAGGCGCGCGCGACTTTCGCTCGGGGCAGAACTTCGACCATATTGTGTTCTTCGGCGAGAACGTCGATATTCACCATATCTTTCCTCAAGACTGGTGTAAGACCAACGGCATCAAGCCTGCAGTATACGACTCAATAATCAACAAGACCCCTTTGTCCTATCGAACGAACAGGATTATCGGTGGAGTTGCGCCGTCTGAGTATCTTGCGAAACTTGAGGGTGGCAATTCTACAACTCCGCCCATCGACCGAGCGCGACTGAATGAGCATCTGAAGTCGCATTTCATCAATCCCGATTTGCTTCGAGGCGATTCGTTCGAAGCATTTATGTCGGATAGACAAAGGCAGTTATTGGCTTTGATTGAAGAAGCGATGGGTAAGCGTGCATACACCGGGGAGATTCGCGATGAAGGCGAGGACTACGAGTCCGACGATGCCACATTGGAAGCCGAGTTGACGATGGATGCCGCATAGCGCAACAGTAGGTTGGAAAGACGAAAGCGGGGTTGAGCACAGAACGCCGCCTTCGTTCGCTTGGTCTCGCGCTCAGCTTGAGCTGCGCATCTCGAATCGAGATACGTCGTTCGGGCAGCCCTTCAATCGCGAGGAGGTCAGTGGCTGTGCGCTCGCGCTCGACGGGCTCCTCGTCTTCTATCTGCTCCGGTTGAAGGAACGCCGTTCCGCAAGAAAGCTCACCGCCGTGGAGCAGACAAGCGCTTTCTGACGGGCGCCGTGCTGCCCAGCCCGGCCGATTCGAATGAGTTGCGGGACGGAATGCGGCCTCCTGTCAGTCATACTTCCATTGCACTCCAGCACGGAAATTTTGTTCTAATTGCTCAACCAAAAACCTCAGGGGCTTTCGCCGTAGCTCGAGACTTGCTATGCCGTCAGAGTTTCGAAAGGTACCTCAGTTTCTTCAATTCAACCTTGTAAACCAAGTGTCTCCTGCGCAAACGCGGGTGGTGTCATACCTCGTTGCGGGATAGCCATCCGGCCTCTTTCAAATACGCATCCTCGATGCGTACACGGCTACCGCTATTTGTGTCGAAAAAGCGTTTGCGAAATGTTTGGTCGCACGGTAGTCTGTAAGATCGCCCAAGAGAGCTGATGCAAAGATTCGCTGGGGACAAACTGGACGTGGTCGGGAGTTCGATGGCGTGTCCTAATGATCTCGCGCAAAGCCCTTCGCTGGGGGCATATTTGATAATTGCTGGTGAACCTCACGCCGGTCTGGCGGCCCTCCGCGAGATTGTTCGATCCTCCTCCTCGCAAAATAGCCGTACGCGATGCTCACCGCAATCCAGTGACGAGCGATGCCATCTTTCACCGACAAGGGCTGCATTATCGAAAACAGCGAGCCGCTTGGCTTTCGCGGGTAGCGATTGGCTACAGAACTGGGAGAGCAGTCTGGTGGCACGCAGCGTTTGAACGTGACAGCCTCGATTGAATACCCAAGTGACGAGGCCAACTATCCAGCCAATACGCATTTGCTATCCGAATAATCGGACGACGCCTGGATAAACGAGCGATCAGGCGCAACCCCCCGTCGGACGGGGCTTCCGGCGCGCCGATTTTGCGCATTCAGGTGAAAATCCGTCTATGCAAACGTTTGCCGATGCGCCACGTCTGCTACGCTAACGCTTTCGTAGGTCGCGTAATTAACGGTACTGCCGGGACGCGGCCGCCTCTTCACGCGCCACCTTCAGCGCAAGCCAAAAACCAAAAACGCATGTCGACGCGCGGACCGAACAACGTGATTGCGATCAGCGTCTTGCTGGCCGGCGCGATCCTCGCGATCGCCGTGTCGCTGCTCGCACAGATGCGCGAAGATGCGTTGCGCCGCGCGCAAGACTCCATCGCCAACATATCCCTGCTGGTCCAGCGCGACGTGTCGCGCAATCTCGAGATCTATGACCTGTCGCTGCGCGCGGTGATCGACGGTCTGAAGCAGCCGGGCGTCCTCGAGCTGCCGCCGGCGATCCGCCAGATGGTGCTGTTCGACGGCTCGATCAGCGCACAGGACATGGGCTCGGTATTCGTGCTCGACGAGAACGGCAACGTGCGTTTCGACTCACGCGCGTGGCCACCGCGCGAACAGAGCCATGCCGACCGCGACTACTTCAAGACACAGCGCGCTTCGCCCGACGTCGGGCTGTACATCAGCCGCCCGTTCAGCCGGAACGGCACCGACGAGGACCTGCGCATCGCGCTGAGCCGGCGCATCTCGAGGCCGGACGGCAGCTTCGGCGGCGTGGTGGTCGGCACGCTGCGGCTCACGTATTTCCATCGGCTGTTCGACGGCATGAAGCTCGGGCCGAGCGGCTCGATGGCATTGATGCTCAGCGACGGCACGATGCTGATGCGCCGTCCTTACGACCCGAAAACGATCGGCATCAACCTGACCGGCACGGCCAACTTCTCGCGCTTCGTCAAGCAGCCGAGCGGCGACTTCTTCGGCACCGCGGCGATCGACCGCGTCGAGCGCTGGTACGCGTTCCGCCATATCGACGGCTTTCCGCTGATCCTCGACGTCGCGCTGTCCACGCGCGACATCTACGTTCAATGGCGGCGGCGCGCATGGGTCATCGGCACGCTGATCGTCGCGCTCGACGTGACGATCATCGCGCTCGCGATCCTGTTCTCACGCCAGTTGCGTCTGCGCCGCGCGGCCGAGGAAGAGCTGCGCGAACTGGCGCGCACGGACGGGCTGACCGGCCTGAACAACCGCCGCACCTTCGAGGAGCACGTGAACGACGAATGGCGACGCGCACAGCGCAACGGCAGGCCGCTGTTGCGGATTTCGGCGAACGTGACCGCCGATTTCGGGAACGTGACCGATTCGGCGGGGTTGGGGCGTTGCGCGGTGTCGATTGTAGTTTTCCTTGTCAGTTCTGGTCGAGTTCGGGCTCCAGGACGT
>NZ_JBFRCK010000053.1:0-24405 GCF_040965775.1 Paraburkholderia sp. BR10954 | reverse complement strand
CAACGTCCTGGAGCCCGAACTCGACCAGAACTGACAAGGAAAACTACAATCGACACCGCGCAACGCCCCAACCCCGCCGAATCGGTCACGTTCCCGAAATCGGCGGTCACGTTCGCCGAAATCCGCATTTCGCGTCTCAAGAGGCAACGGTACAAATTCCGGTGCTGGCGTCGCTACCAGTGGCGCTGCCATGTCGCTACGCGCCACCAGCACACAATCGTTCGTTTCGGCCTGCTCGACCCAACGTCGAAGCAGATTCGCGTTCAGCTTGTGGTGCAATGCGATGGCCGCGAGCGATACCCCGGGCCTTTGGCAAGCTGCTACTACCTGAGCCTTGAACTCGACGCTGTAGCGCCGGCGTCGTCGACGGCCAGGCGCCGCTGCTTCTTCAATAGTGTTCACGTGTCCACCTATTTAAGTGAACACGATGCTCCCAAGACTTTCACGGTGACTCAAGATGGGATGACCGGGCGCTTACCTTAAAAGCGCTGTTCTTGAGCATTGCATCGAACTGGCAAGCGTGTAATTGTCGACACCTGCAAGGTGATTGACTGGATCAAGGTCTTCGACAAGCAAGCGGGCTGGGAGGCGCGTGTCATTTTGGTCGTCAAGGATCCACGCGGTTACTATGAATCGTCCAAGCGTCGCGCGTCGTGCGATGTCGATGAAACGATGACAAGATGGGTATCAGAGAACCAAGCCTTTCGTGACTATCTCCTCAATTCGGGACTGTCGTCAGTCACGGTAAGTTACGACTTGTTGGCACAATCGCCTATATCCGGCTACCGTCGGCTATTCAAGTTCTGCGGTATGACGTTTTCAAAAGAAGCTTTGGCGTATTGGCGTATCGAACACCACGGCTTCGCGGCCAATGGCGCTACGCGCGCCCTCTTGGATCGCCCGTTGATGCAATACAAGGCACCTCCGACGCAAGGGCTTCGGCTCCTCAAAGTGCAACTGTCCTTTACGAACGCCCAGATGGCCCGCATGTTCGGCGTGGCTACCGGCCGTCAGTTCCACAAGTACCTGTCGGACGAGGACAAGCGCGAAATGGGTTTTGATGTCCTGATGTATGGCATGACCAATCTGCAACTCATGCGCGGCCCGGTCACCAACGTCGAGCAGTTGCATGCGCTCGGCCGCGAGCTCGGCGCCATCATCGAATTGGAGGATGGAGAGCAGCAGCCGTAGCAATGTCGCTCGGTTGCACCACTGCGCGCTAGAACTTTACTTTCACCTCCGCATAACTTGGCGTCAAGCGCTCATCTGTCGCCAGGGCCCGCTTCGCCAACTTCTGACCGAACCCGTTTACTCGTTTCTCGAATAGCAACCAGCTTATTTCCGAAAAACCGATTGTCATAGCAACCAAAACCAAAACGATGGGAACGTGATCGATATAGAGGATCCCATGCGCGACATCGTTTATCCAACTACGCATCAGCCACATAATGGGGTGCCAAACGTAAATCCCATAGCTAATCGTCCCGAAATGCACCAAGACTTTGTTCGACAAGATGCGCTGCGTAAGAGTACCCGGAAGCAGCGCCAAGCCGACTAGACTCGCGAATACAATATTACCGATGCTCATTTCTGGCAAAAGGACCGGCCACCCCAAGAAGTGCGCCCCGAGCGTTTGTCCGTAGTAGCAAACTGCGGCAACGATCATCCCCGATCGAACGATTCCAGCAAATGAACGCAGGTTGCTGATGGCGAAGACCAAGGCCCCCCAAAGAAATGCGTCCGCGCGCGCCGGCAGAAGAAACATTGGAGCGACGTAAGTAGCAGGTGCGATGGGAAAATGCTGGAGGATGAACAGGGCAGCTATCAGCACGGAGAGTGAAAGAAGCAGCCGCGGACGAAATAGCCAAACCAACACCGGGTAAAGAACGTAGAACTGCATTTCGACAGCGAGGGACCAGAAGTGCCCAGTATGCGGAAGCCAGTCACCTGTTTTTGCTGTGAAGATGTTCGATGTGAACGTCAGGTTGTATAGGTAGAACTCACGGGGAAGCGGGGATACCGAGCACAGAGCAACTACGCTGAGCGCTATGTATGCGAGCGGCAGGATGCGGAAGACGCGTGCGATCCAGAATGCCGTGATCCCCCGCCAGAACGATTGAGCAACAAAGTACTTTTCGACCAGAAGTTTGGTGATAAGAAATCCGCTCAATGCAAAGAAGATGTGCACGCCCGTTACGGCCCAATCAATTCCCATGCGTCTAAAGACAGAATCACCCCCCGCATAATGCGTAAGCACGACGCATGCGACAGCCAATGTCCGTAACCCGTCAAGGGAGCCAATATGCTGATTAGCGGGCATAGAGCGATTAAAAATCATTGCGTGAACTGAATTCCACTGTAGGGACTAGCATAGATCGCGAGGGCTGTTTGACGCTGCGTTGCGGCATCGGCCGTTGATGCATCATTGCAAGGCAGCTCGACTTTCGTTGCTAAAACAGTTTCTCCCAATGCTAAGCGCGAAGGGAGGAATGCCCGGGTGCGGGCTGCGCCCGTCCCGCGGGTGGCAACGCACGATTCGATCATTCTGCCTCGACCGAAGTTGTCCTTTGCTCGACGAAATCGTGACCGTCGTGGTCGCTAATTTTATTTTTCTTAGGTCAATTTGACGAAGAGTTCCGCGTTTCCCTATTTATACCTGGATTGGCCCGGGCACTCTCGGGGCTGGTCGCAGGCGGCCGGCTCAAATGCCCAGAGACGGTCTGACGTCGTCCCTTAAATGAGGGAGCAAGCCCTCAGCCATATTTTGTTGCCCAAGTGATCCTTGTTGCTTGACACGTATCAAATGAACGGTGTCGCTCACCACGAGGTGGCGCAGGCCTTGGGAGATCGTCTGCAAATTCCAAGACCAATCTTCCACGCCGAAGCCCGTCTGCTTGTTGACAGCCTCGTACGGATACCTTTCATACACCGAACGATGCGCGAAAACGTTCGCCGACCACACGTTGTTAATGAATAACAACCTATCATCAAACGGAGCTTCTTCACTCGATCCATGAAAAAAGTGAAAAGAGCGCGCGGCGGGATGAGGAATGGATGTCATCGAATGACTGTCAAAGTCCGACTCGTGGAAGTAGTAAAGCATCTCGGGATGCCAGATAGTTCCGTTCGGATCTGCACTCACTACGGCCGCCCGGTGCGCCAGCTTGATCCAATCGGCACCCCATAAATCGTCGCCGTCTAGAAAAGCTAGATAATCACCCTTGGCGAGCCGAACACCCGCGTTTCGGGTAAGTCCTAAATCGCCGAAATCGACGCTCTCGCACCCGTCCAGCCATGCGCCGCGCTCCCGTACGAGGCGCAAGGTACGGTCGTCTGGTCTGTCGAGAATGGCTCTCGCCTCGACTTTGAGACCCGTCTGTCGAGCACTTTCAACGAGATCCCGCATGCTTGCCAAGGCCGGTATGGCATAGGCATATTCATGGTGAAAGACAATCGTCGCTGTAACGTCAAACACAGGCTGTCTCCGAGTTGAACAATTTCTTCGTGTTCTGCGCATAGGCTTCGGAGCCATGCGCTGCTCGTACTTGCCGATACGCTTGCGTCACCATCGCGACTGTATCTAACTCCGCCATTTCGCTCAGCTTGCACATAGCATCAGCAAATCGGCGCGCAGTGATTGTCGCATCTTCGTGATGATCGACGAACAAAGCGGCTTCATCGCTTAGCGTGGACGCCAAGCCGCCGACGTTTGCCAAGACCATGGGTATCGCGTGTTGACTCATCTCCAGCACAACGTTGGGCATTCCCTCAAACAGGCTTGTAAAGACAAACCCGTCGTATTCCCGAAAGTCTGATGCCAGAACGTTCGATAGCAACCCTCTGTAGGAAACGTTGGGCAAGTCCAAGCCTAATTGGCCCAGCTGTTCTTGCATCGGCCCGTACATATGAAATTCGTCGGCAGTAGCGTTCTTCGCCAGCTCTGCGAGCACCTTCGTTCCCTTGAATGCTTCTATCCGCGAAATCCAGACCCATCTTCTTGATCGGCCACCCTCTCGGATGCGCTCGCGTCGCTTTTCAACTCTTTCTTGAAATAGCGCTTCGCTGGCCGTGCCGACGTGTGGCGGAAGCACGGTTACGCCGTGCGGCGACAGACCTGCCCATTGGCGCGACAACAACTCGGCCATAGGCAGGTTGTCGGTCAGCGCCCTTGAGAATGGGAGCGTGCGAATTGGAAACCGAACTCCATGCGGCACGCCAAGACCCTTCACGCCGGGACTAAAAAACGTGCAAAAAATTGAGGTGTTCTGTGATATGCCACGCCCGTACATTGCCACTGCGTCAAGACCAACGCGACTGTTATTGACCAGCAAAAATGCTGGTCTCAGAGCGTTGATGAACCGCCCAAGGACCATGTGACTATGGTAGCCAGCGCACACGTCCCTCCAGAACAAAACTTGATGGCGAGCGAACGGCTCAAGGATGCTCATTTCGTGCCAGCCCTTCGCGTCTCGTTCGCCTTGGTCGGTAACGATAACGAGCGCCCGTCCGCCAGTATTGTCCGCGAATCCTTGAACCAGGTCCGCGGCGTATTTTTCGGCGCCGCCAGCGCACAAAAAGGGTGTAACCACGATCATCTCGGGATGCCGCTCTATAGAGCGAAAGACCGAGGGCACATCTATGCCATCCCGAGCCAGCAGATCAAGACCACCGAATTCAGGAAGAAAGGGAATTGCTAAATGTCCGGGCGCGAAGATCGCTCCGTCATGTCGGGCCTGCTCTTCAATTTGCCTCAAATGGCTCTCGCGGAATTGACGTATGCGAAAAGCAACGTCTCTCCCGAGCCACTTGAACTTGCGCCATTGGTCGCCGACAACCTGTGCCGCTTTGGCGTCGAGCCTTGCCATCACTCCGGGCGCGAAGAATCGCCCTTCGTATAGCCCATATTGCAGCCAATGCTCCAACGGATCATTATGCGACGCTTTGACGTCCGGGTAGCGGTCTAAGTACGCAGCACCATCGAAATGGTCCTCGACGTACTTGATGAATTCAATGTCTGTCGCGGCGGTCAGGTCGGAAAGTCGCGTCGATACGATCGCCACGCTCGTCCCAAGCCATTCGAAACTTTTCCAAGGTCGCGTGAGAAGTTGATCGGCGGCCTCTCCAACGATGGCGGACATCCGGGGCGCAAACCAACGACCTTCGAACACGCCGTGGTCAATCCAGTGCTGAACTGGGTCGAGGCCGGCCGCGCGAACGTCGGGATATTTTTGCCAATACCCCTCTCGGTCGATTCTTCCACGCACAAAGGCGACAAATGACTGTTCTGCAGCCGTCATCGTCATCTGATTCCCAACCACGGCGGTCGAAATTGTCGTCGCAGTGCGCGGCCGGAGCTTGCGCCTGACGATTCGAGCCGTAGCGCGGGGATTGTTTACAGCGAATCTTACTTTTGAAAACAAGGACTTATATTGGTTTTCGTTAGGCTGCAACACGGCGCATTGGGTCTCCACGGCGATTCTTACCAAACCTTTCAGAGTTCGTGATCATAGCAGATCGCCGTCAAATTCAACCGGGCGCCGAACAAATTGCCGATGTTCTTGCGCCTGCGTCGGTAAGAACGAGTAGCAATTCGGGACTTGTGATAGCATTCGCCGGCCATCACTGGGCCCACAGGCCAGCGAACTATGAAATCCGCTGACTTGCGCCTCATTCCTCCGGCGAGCTCGAAGCTCTGCCCCAAATCCAGGTTTAGCAAGTCTCGGTCCGACCTGTCGTGTCATCACATACGTTGCCTGCGCAACCTTCAGCGTTCACCCTGTGTTAAACGTTCCCTTTCTGTGGGTGCTAACCGGTCATGCCGGTTTCGCGCTCACGTATCCTTTCTGGTACGGTCGATCGTGAGCCAGTACTGCCCAGATCGTTCGCGCCATCTTGTTCGCCAACGCGACGATCACCACGTTCCACGGGCGCCGCTTCTTCAGTTGCTCGACCCACGGGCCGGGCTCCTTTGCATTGGTCAACACGCTGCGCGCACCGTGAATCAACAGCGTGCGCAGATACGTATCGCCGAGCTTACTGATCCCGTGCAGGTTTACCTTGCCGCCCGACCCGGTTTGCTTCGGTACCAACCCGACCCACGCGGCGAATTCGCGACCGGATCTAAATGCCTTCACGTCGCCCATCATTGCGACGGCTGCCGTCGCTGTCAGCAATCCCACGCCCGGAATCTCGCTGATCACCGTCACCGCGCGATCGTCTTTCTTCCATTCCCGCATCCGCCGCTCGATACGGGCAATTTGTTCGTCCAGCTCCGCTACACGGTTCCACTGCTCGCGCAAGGTATCGATGAGGACCGCGGGCAATCGATCCGCGACCCGTGCAAGTACTTCCGGAATCGCCTTCGTTATCGCAGCCCGTCCCTTGCCCATGACTTCGCCGTATTCGGTCAGCAATCCGCGCAGGCCGTTGATCTGCATCGTGCGGAACGCCACCAGTCGTTCGCGCGTCCGGTGTAGCGCCAGCATCGCCTGCTGCATCTCTGTCTTTACCGCGACAGGCTTGCTCGGTTGCTGCACCGCTAGCCAGATCGCCCGCGCGTCTGCCGCATCGTTCTTATTGCGAATGTTGAACGCTTTCACGAACTCCGCCGGCATCAGCTTTACCCGATGGCCCATCTTGGTGAGTTGCCGTGCCCAGTGATGCGCACCGCTGCAAGCCTCCATCCCGGTCAGGCACGGCGCACGATTCGCGAAATACTCGAGGAACTGCGCACGTTTGATCGGCTTGTTCACAACCTCGCCGGTCTCCCCATCCACGTAGTGCATCTGCATGACGTTCTTTGCAATGTCGATTCCAACGGACGTAAGCTGCATGAGGGTCCTCCGGACTGGATTTGGAAAATCTCTATGATCTTCCTTTGTGGGCACTCGGTGAGGATCCACCTTTCTGGCTTCAACTCCAACCGCTCACGGGTGGGAGGCGCTCATTCCATTCCTCCGGTTTGCCTGTGAAGACCATCAATGATCTTCCATCTTGGCACCCTGATGCCGTCGGCCCGTGAGGGTCCGCCTCCTTCGACGCGTCCCGCTCGGTGGGTGGGGGCGTTCATTCCATTTGTCATCGCCCAAACCCGGCTTCTTCTCTGCAGACTGTGTCAAAGTGGTGCCCGTCAGATCGAAAATGATGGGCATCACTTTGATGTCTCCTTCAGCCACCGTCTATAACGGCCGGCACGAGCCGCTTACTTCGCGAGACAAGCATACCTCGTCGATCCCCAGATAATCCGAGACTTACAATGACAGCGACCCAATCGGCGAAGATTGCCTTCATGCACATCCCAAAGACCGGCGGGACCGCAATCGTCGACGCTTTTCAGCGCGCGCTAGGTGAAGACCATTGTCTTGCGTTCAGCAATTTCATTACGGACAAGCAATTCGAGGACAAGCAATTTGTCTCAGGGCACGTCTACCTTGGTGACATTGCCGGTGATTTTTTTAAATTCACGTTTCTTCGGAACCCGTTGAAGCAGATCGTCTCTCACTTGTCCTGGATCGATCGTTATAACGATCCCAGGAATGCCGATGAATTCCGCCTTCTCCCGACTTCCGTCCAGCAGGCCGTCCTGGCGCTGAAAGACGTGGATTTTGGCAGCGCAACGGAAGTCGACCGGTATCTGCGCGAGTTATCCGATACTTCGGACCTACGGGTTCGAAACCTTCAGGCAGAATTAGTCTCCTTCAAGCGCGGAATGGTGCAGCCCATGAGCTCTCGCGCTTTGGCGCAGCTAGCGATCTCACGATTGGGAAATCTGCATTTTCTCGGCCTTTGCGAGAGTATGTCGGAAGACATGCAAGCCGTTTTTGATCTACTGAACATTCCCTTTCCCGAGAAGATTTACAGGCTAAATGTCAACGAATTCCGGCGCCCACCCGTGGATTTGCGAGATATCGCAATGCGCAGGACGCTTGAACGGTATGTCGAGGCTGACCAGCGGCTGTATGACCATGTGCAGTCGCACCGAAATCAAGACACGAAGAGTGCGTGTGGCAAAATCGTTTCTCGCGTTAAAAGGTTGGTCAAGAGGGGATAGGAACTGGGCCAGCTCGACGCGGATCATCACATTGACTGGCGCAGCGACGTCAATGCAACGCTCGCTAGCTGCCATCTGAGGATAGACAGGGTTCTGTAGGGTCCGCCCAATCACGGGCGCCAACCGCAACGACGTCATCCAACGGCCGCCACTGATTGAAGCCATCCCGCCCGTTCGTCGCAAGCAAGGGCGGCCGCTGTCGACGCCCCTCGACCTGTAGTCCGACCGCGGTTTCGACCACGATCAATATCGCAAGCGACTGCACGCTGCCGGCATTGCTACGCAGATCGCCCGTCGCGGTGAACCGAACGGCAGTGGTCGCGGCAAGACCCAGTGGGTCGTCGAGCGCACCTTCGCGCGGCTACACAACTTCAGGCGCCTGCGCATCCGGTTCGAACGCCTCACAGTCGGACACGAGGCGTTCATGAAAGTTGTCGCTCGCATCACCTGCTGGCGACACACTCATTCTGTTAGCGCTTCTAAAGCCAACAGGCCGAAGCCGATGGTTTCATGCCTGCGATAGGACAAACTCGGCCCTACCAGCAGAAGACCACGCGCTCACGCCAGGCCTGGCATCTTGTAAGGGCGATCATACTCAAGCCTGCCGTCGTACCAGCGGCTCCCCCCCGTCACACGGGGCCATGACTTCACCCGTCTGGCCCGGTCTATCGGCAAGGCTACATCGGATTGCCCCACCAGATGCGGAGTCACGGCTACGAGCTTTTCGTTTTCATGGGCCAGCCGGCCGATTTCCAACATAAGCTCCTCCGCGCTCGCGCAAGACCGGTTCTCGCCAATCTCTCTCAATACCGAGGCCCGGATTAACACATTAGCCGGAGCCGCAAAATCGACGCAGCGTTGGCACCAGAGCCGTGCGTGGTCCCCCCCAGCGGCCAAGGCCAGTTTGTAGTAAGGGTCGAGAACCCGCCCGTCCGGCAAAAACACGCCCCCCGACCAGCGGATAGTCCCATCATTGCCTAGCAAAAGACCGCTGACCGCCAGAATTCTGGGATCGAAAAGGGCGATCGCGGACAATTCCATCAACGCATCCGGGTCATTCGGCTGATTCACGACGGCTACCCACTCGAGGCCACGACCGTTCGCTGCCGCGACCAGGCCATCCACGCCAGCCCCGCCGGGTCCCCACACCGCGTCCGTGCCGAAAACTTCAACGTTCGGGACCGCATGAAGGGCCTTGAGGCGCCACATTCCGCTACTGGATTCGATGGTGTTCGGCGTGACCATCACACTTCCGTCAAGAGCGCGATTCGCGAGCATGCGCTCCAGCACGAATTTCTGCGCGCGGGTTGTACCCGGCTTGGCGCTCGTCTCAGCCGAGGCAGTCGAGCCCGGATTAATGCGCCACGCGTAGGTTAGCTCTCGAACATGAACAGGCTCTTCCCCGATGGCAAGCGCGCGCGTCAAAGTGTCGTAGTCATGACACCATGTAGCCTCGTCGTCCGAATAGGCACCAACCTGCCGTAGGAAAGTTGCCTCCATCGCCATCAAATGCGCGGGATAGCAACAATTCATCAGCAAAATCGGGTCAAAATCCGGTTTGAAGAACGGACTAAACCGGGTCGAATGCATATCTGATTTGTATTCGTCAGTATAGAACAGTTTCTTGTGCGGATTGGCCTCGATTGCTGACGCCAGGATCTGAAGCGCGTCGACGCTCAGGAAGTCGTCGGCATCGAGCGCGACCAGGTAGTCACCGGTTAGCGTGTCCAGCAGCTTTCTGTTTGCGCCACTAATTCCGGCATTAGAGTCAATCCGAAAGACCGTCGCAATTGCCTCGGCACGCACATACTCCAACCACCGAAGCGTTTCCGCATTCGATGAGCCGTTGTCGACAATGACAAGTTCCCAGTTGGCATAGGTCTGCATGACGACCGACTTATACATCTCTTCGAGTAGTCGCTTAGGCTGGTCGTATACCGATACGCACACCGACAATTTATGTAGACCACGGGTGCTGTAGTTCGCAGCACGGGCCGCAATATGGCGATCGAGCCAAGCGCCGAACGCAAGTTTGTGCGTTTCCGAACGCAGTTTCTGCCTGAAGTTGGGGTTACCGGGGTCGAACCACCTGCTGAAGTAGGGGTCACGCACACCGGGATGTTTGAGAAAGAACCGCTCCTGTTCGACCGCGTTGGTCCCGATCTTGGTCGCACCCTCGAAATGATAGACTTCAATGCTTGGGTCCACGACACAGCTATAACCGCGCTCGCGCAGCCGAACGCCGAAATCGACATCGTTATAATTGAGGGGCAGTTTTTCGTCGAAGCCGCCCAAGGTCTCATAGAGTTCCTTCCGCAGGAACATGATGGCCCCGCCGATGCAAAAAACTTCTCGCCGGCAACGCAGCATCTCATGGTGCCCCCCAAAGTCCCTGCCCATCCCGTCACCCGAATGAGCAGGACCAATGTTGTCCAGTAGAACTACTCCATTTTGCTGGATCGTATCGTCTTCGCGGAGGCATTTCGGTCCGATACAGCCAACATTGGGATTCGCGCTTAAGTAACCGACAAGTTGTTCACCCCCCCCGGCGGTTATCGCTTCCACATCATCGTTCAACGGACAAATATACTCGCCCGCTGCGGCGCTCACACCGATGTTTAGCTTTTCCGAAAAATTAAATGCCTCTTTATCGTAGTGAACAAGTCGTATATTTTCGAATTCTTTTAAAGCTTCAAGCTGCTTTTTTGTCAAATTTCCATTATGGACAACGACATACTCCGCGTTCGGATAAAATCCGGTGCGCACAAAACTGGCTATGCAATTGACGATCAGGTCGACGCGTCGCCCTCTCACCATGCGCGAACCGCCGCCGGTGGGAATAACAAAGGACAAAAGCGGAGTCGGCTTTGGAAGCGGATAAATGATCCGCCAATATCCAGCGCCCCACCCCCGAATCACGCGCGCGTCGCGATGCTTGTGCCTTGCGTAGTCCAACACGGCTTTGCCCTGCCTCTCTATGGCGTAGGGCTTTTGTTCAAGATCGAGCGCGGCGGATCCCGGTATGACCCGCCACAAATACGCGAAACACGGCAGATGCACGACAGAGGGTTTTCTCAGGGAAGCTCTGAGGGCAAGGTCAAAATCCTGCGTTCCATCGTAGTCGGATCGAAATCCTCCGAGATCCCTCAGAAAATCGGCCCGATAGGCTGACAAATGCCCTATGCACATCGTATTTTCGAGATAGGCGGGCGACCAGTCGGGCTTTGTCCAAAACCAGTCGAGCGACCCGTCGGGAAGCAGTTTGCATTCGTCCGTGTAGAAGAGATCCGTCGAGGGGGCGCACTTCCAAGCCTCATACAGTGACAGAAATGCATCCCGCGCGATCAGGTCGTCGTGGTCGACGAGCGCAATGTGCGTACCTGACGAAAGCGAAAGCGCCTTGTTTGACGCCGCAGAGATGCCGGAATTCACCGCCGCCTTGTGAACCCGGACGCGCTCATCGCGAGACGCCAAAACCGAAAGAGTCGCGATCGTCGTAGGATCGGAAGAACCATCATCGACGATAATCCACTCCCAGTTGCCATACTTCTGGTTCAGGAGCGTCTGAAACAGTTCATACAAATAACGCGGAGCAGTGTTGTACGTCGGCGTCAAAACAGTGACGAGGAACTGCTGGTCGAAAGTGCGCTCACCTGGCTCGAAATTGGTCGGATCACAGAAATCGTGGAGGACAAAAAGATGGTCCAATCCTTTCGCGGTTTCATTCGGAAGCCGACCTTCCCCGCGGCCGTACCTCAGATAGTGTTCGAGAGGATCGACCCCTGCTTGCAAAACGTCGGGGTAGGTCTTGAGATAGAAATTGCGATCGAAATTATCAGGAAGGTTCTGGCGTGCCGCATCGAAGAGCGGAGAGCACGTCCCTTCGATGGGCTGCGGTCGATGTTGCGTTCGTCCATGAACATCCTCCAGAAACACTCGGGAAGGAACCCGGCCCTCTGCCCTTCCTTGGACGAGATAGTGCTGCAACGGATCGACGCCTGCGCGGGCAATTTCCGGATATTGCTCAAGGTAGAATTCCCGGTCGAAACCCAGCAGACGTCCGGCTTTGGCGAGCCCCAAAAGATTGCCGATCAGCTGTTCAGAAGCTCGAGCAAGGTGAAAGCGGTTCAGAATGCGCAGAATCTTCCGGTACGCGCGCCAACTCCTCGAATATTGAATCAGATTCACTAGACCGAGATAATGCGCGTTGACGTCGATCTGTCCCGCGACGAATGCCTGGAGTCGGGCTGCGCGTTCCGAAACAGCGGTGATGCTGGAGGTCACGGCATCCCGTTCGGCCGTTACGCACGCAAGCGTGGCTTCCGTGGCGGCCTGGTCCTGTTCGAGGCGCTCGCTTTGCGCCCTCAAATTCGCCAGCTCACGCTCAGCAGCCTCCCTGTCCCGGGCGGCTTCCTGTTCGGCGCGCTCGCTTTGCGCCCTCAAATTCGCGAGCTCACGCTCAGCAGTCTCCCGCTGGCGGGTGACTTCCGCCGCCCGCTCGTTCAGAGCGACAGACAGCTCATGGATCCGTGTTGCCTCTTCGCCCTGTTTAATGCGAAACCGGACCACCTCCGCGCAGGCGAAGAGGTAGTCATCGGTCGGCGCCTCGTCTCGCCGTTGAAATGCAAGCGCATAGGGCGTGATCGAGAACAGCGTCGTCTCGATCAGGGGAACGAAGCAGTGCTTCGCGAAAGCGCGCATCCAGTAAATCGTCGGCCGGACATTGACATGCGTAGGCTCGTCGAAATCGGAAGGCGAAGAGGAAAAGACGACGATGTCCGCGGCGGCCGTCATATTCGCGATTGCGAGGAGCGCCTCGTCCTCGGGCATGTGCTCGAGCACCTCGATACAGGTGATGAGGTCGTAGGAGTCCTGAATCGCCTCGGTCAGACTGCCAACCGAGCAGAACTTCCGGACATCTGCACGGACTTCGGAAATCGCATAGCGCGAGACGTCCCGACCAAAGGCGCTCACCCCCCTTTCCCACAGCGCCTCGACGAGAAACCCCTTGGCGCATCCCGCATCGAACACGCGACGCACGCGGAAAGTCCGGATCAGTTCGTCCGCGATCTTGCCGAAGAATTCGCCCCAGTGCGCGACCGACCGATCATATGGGATCGGTCCGCAACCACGCTTGTAATATTCTTCGTCGTAAAGTTCGGACTCCGCGACGGGGTTGCTCTCGCTCATGAAGGGCCTCAATCATGAAAGGTTTCAGTCCCGGGAATCCCAGAACGGCCGGCCGGGCGTTCTGGCGCTTCCCCAGGTAGCGTCATAGGATGCCTTACGTTCGGGCCAGGTCATGCGCGCCCCGCTTGCTGACGATTCTCAAATCCCCCTGGATTTCCCGGGCAGGGGCGCAGACATCATGAAAAGCGTTGGTGCGCACATGCACGTTGGGGAACTCGCATCCGCCGACACCCCCCTCGAACGAACCAGTCGCGCCGGCGATGCCGATCCCAGGCAAGCTCAGCGCCGCATTGAGCTTCGCGAGCCAGTTTGACGAAAGCGGTTCGCTACTCGCATTTAAAAAAACGACCCGGCCGCAATCCACACGACTCACCGCGTCCCGATAGGCGCCGAGGTCGAAGGCATCATCAGACGTATGTGCTTCTTCGAAGGGCAGGCCTGCGAACACCTCCCTGGCCACGTTCATCGCCTCGTCCGAGGCGAAACCCTTGAAGATGATGACCAGCCGATGCGCCACCCCGGGAGGCAACTTCCGATAGGCGCCAACGAAGCGGTGCACCATCTCCAGGTGGCCCTCGTCCACGCGCATCAGGTAAAAAACCGCAATGCGCGACGCATCACTATTTTCGCTATCCAATGGGAGAGGTGGCGCAAGATGTTTGAACACCGTTTCGCTTTCAATAAGTGGAAGCTCTGCGAGGCTGATTGATCGTAACCGGTCTCTGGGCCTCGCGCAAGGTGAACCACTGCCACTTCAGCCAGAATGGCGATGCTCGAGCGCGGTATGATGAAGAGAATGAGACCATCGGCAACGCTGGACGAAGAAGAACGCAAGAGATCGAGTGCATGGGGTCCTACATCGATTTCAATTTGTGAGGAGCACCACTCAATGAAAATCGCATTGACAGGCGCCACGGGCTTTATTGGCCGCCACCTGGTAGCTGAACTCGTGCAACGGGGCCACGAAATCAGCGTGCTCGCGCGTGATCCGGCAAAGGTGAACGCCTTGAGTTGGCCCGGCATTCGTACAATTCAATTCGAGCTTAATTCTTCCGCCAACGCGGCCGCCGAAGTCGGAATGCACGACGCGCTGATCCATTTGGCTTGGCCCGGCTTGCCCAATTACAAGGAGCTTTTTCACTTCGAAGAAAATCTGCCGGCCTCGTATCGCTTTCTCAAGGCGTGCATCGAAGCGGGTGTGCCACAGATCCTGATCACCGGCACATGTTTCGAGTACGGGATGCGCGATGGTTGTCTGACCGAGAATCTGGAGGCGCGTCCGGCAAATGCCTATTCTCTTGCCAAAGATACTTTACGCAAATTTCTTGAGTGCTTGCGCGAGAGACAATCATTCGTACTGCAATGGGCTCGGCTCTTTTATATGTACGGCCCGGGTCAAACCTCCACAAGTCTGCTCGCGCAACTTGACCACGCGATAGACAATGGCGATCCTGTCTTTAATATGTCCGGTGGGGAACAGTTACGCGACTATATGCATGTGGAGCAAGTAGCTAGTGGACTAGCCCGGGTTGTCGAGCATGCTGAATGCGACGGCATAACGAACGTGTGCAGCGGTATCCCTATCTCAGTACGCAAGCTGGTCGAGCAACGAATAGAAAGCAGGAGTGCGCGAATAGAACTGAATTTCGGCTACTACCCTTACCCAAGCCACGAGCCCATGGCCTTCTGGGGCGATGCTCGCAAGTTTCAGAAAATCATTAATTTAGCCGGTTAGGCCGATCGAATTCTAGCGCGCGTTATGTTTCGTTACCGACGTGGTCAGCTTCAGCGACTTGTCGGCATCGTCACTTACAGTATCCGCACGGAGGGGACCGCCACAGCGAACTTCCCTCCCCATTCGGATATCTGCGCAAGCTGACGCGTAACTTCGTGCGCTATATTCCACGGCAAGATAAGTACAATGTCTGGTCGGTCATCTTTCAGCACATCAGGATGGAGCACGGGGATGTGGCTCCCCGGAAGATATTTGCCTTGCTTCGAAGAAGCAGCGTCGCACACGTACGGCAATAGATCAGGCTTGACGCCCGCATAGTTGAGTAACGTGTTGCCCTTTGCCGCAGCGCCGTAGGCAGCGACTTTCCTGCCCAGTCGCCTCTGTTCGAGCAGAAAACGCAGCAATCCATTCTTGACTTCGTCCGCGCGTGCCTGAAAGGCGCTATACGTATTTATCTGCGTCAGCCCTAACCGTTCCTCCTCACCAATGACCTTTCTCACAGATGTCTCTTCGGCTCTCAGGTCATTCGCGTGGCATCCGTAAACGCGAAGACTTCCGCCGTGCGTCGACAATTCATCGACGCGCCACACTCGTAGCCCTGCGCGCTCAAAGATGCGTCTGACCGCATTCAGAGAGAGGTAAGAGAAGTGCTCGTGATAGACAGTATCGAACTGCGTATGCTCGATGAGGCGCATCAAGTGCGGAAATTCTAGGGTAATCGTTCCGTTCGGCTTGAGTGCCGCTTTTAGCCCGGCCGCAAAGTCGTTGATGGAAGGCACGTGTGCGAACACGTTATTACCGATGATCAAATCCGCCTGTCTATTCTCGGCCGCCAGTTGTCGCGCGAGCGCTTCACCAAAGAATTTCCGCAGCACGGGAATCCCAAGTTTTTCGGCAGCATCAGCAGTACTCGCCGTCGGCTCGATGCCAAGGCAAGGAATCGAGGCTTTTACGAAGTTTCGAAGAAGGTAACCGTCATTTGATGCTACTTCGATAACAGAACTGTCCTGACCAAGGTTCAGCAGCGCAGTGATCGACTCCACATACTGCCTCGCATGTTCAAGCCAACTCTGAGAAACCGAGGAAAAGTAAGCATAGTCTGACCTGAACAATTCGTCTGCGCATACGTAGTCCTCTGTTTGAACTAGCCAGCACTGGTCACAGACAAAAAGCTTCAGTGGAAAATATTTCTCCGGAGCACGAAGATCAGCTTCAGCGAGATATGCATTCGAGGGCGGCGCAAAAGATAGATCGAGAAATACATGTTGGAGATGCGCGTTACAGTGACGGCACTTCATACAGTTATCCCGTGGAAATTCGGCGTTAGAAGCGGGTATGACTGATCTCGTTGCGATAGCTGCCTGATTTCGAGCGGCCATTCGATCCCGACAAGCGGGTCGTCGTGACGTACACCACCTTCGGCAGAAGGTTCGTAATGCGCGGTGTGCAGGTAAAGTAGTTCGCTGTCGGACTCGAGAACCTGGAACCCATGCGCGCACCCTTCAGGAATTACCAACATGTGGGCATTTTCTGGCGAAAGAATCTCGGCATGCCAGCGCAGGAATGTTGGCGAATCCTTACGCAGATCCACAGCCACGTCCCATACACGGCCTCGCAAGCATCTTATGAACTTCACTTCTGCATGAGGCGATCGCTGGAAATGCATGCCGCGAACTGCACCGACATGCTTTGTTCTCGACTGGTTGATTTGAACTACTTTTCGCTGACCGACGATCGTTTGCAGTTCTCTATCGCAGAACAGGCGTCGAAATACGCCACGTTCATCCTCGATCTGCTTCGTTTGGACTATCACCACGCCGCTTAGAGGTGTCGAAGCAATATTCATTTGTTGCACCATGAAGCGCCAACGTGCGCAGCATCTTCGATGTAACGGTCGAGCTGCCGGTCGCTGATGACATCCTTTGATGCAATCCATGCGTGGTACCAGTCCGCAGTGTGGCGCAGCGCGTCATCGAGTTGCCACACAGGACGCCAGTCGAGCAAAGTCGCAGCCTTCGTGCTGTCAAGAGAAAGCAGGCCAGCTTCATGTGGCTGAGGCTGGTCGGTCAAATGCCACTTCGCCTGCGGCCAGTAGTGATTCAGCTTCGTCAGCACATCTGACACGCGGCAATTGCCGAGCGGATCGGGGCCGAAGTTCCACGCGTCGGCGAATTTTCCCTCACCCTCAAGTAACCGCTGCCCGAGTGTTAGATAGCCGGCCAACGATTCCAGAACGTGCTGCCATGGGCGCGTCGCATTGGGCGAACGAATCTCGAGTGAAGCGCCTCTTTCAATAGCCCTAACCAGGTCCGGAAGCAGCCGGCCTTGTGACCAGTCACCTCCGCCAATCACATTCCCGGCACGTGCAGTTGCAAGCAACGGCGCTCCGGGCTCGGAGAAGTAAGAGGCTCGGTAGCTTGCTGCGACCATCTCCGTGCCAGCCTTTGACGCGCTATACGGATCGCGTCCACCGAGTGGGTCGTTTTCTCGATACCCCCAAATCCACTCCCTATTTTCATAGCACTTGTCCGTCGTAACGACAATGATCGCACGTACGCTCGGCGTCTGCCTGCAAGCTTCGAGCAGGTGACAGGTGCCCATAACATTGGACGCCCATGTCTCGACAGGGGCGGAATACGAGTGCCGAACCAACGATTGCGCTGCCAGGTGAAAGACAAATTCAGGCTGGACTTCCTTCACGAGGCGGGACATCCCCTCCTCGTCCCGGATGTCGATGCGTTGATCCTCGATGCTGGTCTTCAGCAGATCCCAGTGGCTAGGCGTCGTGGCCGGAGCCAGAGAGGTACCGGTGACGTTTGCTCCAAGGCGGGACAGCCACAGCGCCAACCAACTCCCCTTGAATCCCGTGTGTCCCGTCAGCAGCACCCGCCGGCCGCGATACGCACTATCGAACAGGTTCACGACCACACCCGCCAAGGCGGTGTCGTACGCCAGAGTTCCTCAAGATAATTCTTGTCGCGCAGCGTATCCATTGGCTGCCAAAAGCCGCGATGATGGTACGCGCCAAGTTGCCGGTCGTGAACAAGCTGCTGAAGTGGTTCGGCTTCCCAACTGATATGATCGCCTTCGATATAGTCGAATACTTTGGGCTCGAGAACGAAGAAACCGCCATTGATCCAGGCATTGTCGCCGGCAGGTTTTTCCTGAAAGTTCGAGACCGTATCGCCTTCGATCTCAATCGCACCGTAACGGCCTGGCGGCTGAACGGCGGTAACGGTCGCCATCTTGCGGCTCTCTCTATGAAATGACAGCAACCTCCGCAAGTCGATATTTGCCACGCCGTCGCCATAGGTAAAGCAAAATGCTTCCCCATTGACGTAATTGCGTACCCGCTTTAGTCGACCACCGGTCAATGTTTCCAGCCCTGTATCGACCAATGTTACACGCCACGGCTCGGCATAACGATGATGAACCTCCATCGAGTTCGTCGCAATATCGAACGTTACGTCCGAAGTATGCAGAAAGTAATTCGCAAAATACTCTTTGATTACATAGCCCTTGTATCCAAGACAAATCACGAAATCCTGGATTCCGTAGTGCGAGTAGATTTTCATGATGTGCCAGAGAATCGGCTTGCCACCGATTTCGATCATCGGCTTTGGCTTCAAATGCGACTCTTCACTGATCCGAGTTCCGAGCCCACCTGCGAGAATGATAGCTTTCATGCACTCGTTACCCTTAGCTGTATGACAGATTGGTAAACGGGAAAGCATTGCAGACCTAGTCTAGCGCAACACAATTCTCTTGGAAAGTAGCGAGCAGGTCATCCTAAACCGTAGCATCAGAAGGCATTTATTCTCAAATGGCAGCGATACGGATTGCAAACCTAGAGTTATCGTCACTAACTCCGGAAAACTATGCCGGATAAGTCTGCCGGTTGAACTCTTTGACATGCTGCCCTGCTTCAGGCCAGAAGTTCGCGGCATGAGTACGGTACGCGGTCTTTCCAAGAATGGAGTTGACAACCATACATGGCAAGTCGACTTTACCCTTGGTGGGGATGATGATCGCAACCTTAGGTTCCGGCCAAGCGATAGACCACGTCACCCTGTAATAACCTAGATGCCTTTGCTGGTCGACCGTCGGGTCGCGCCCCATGCGCGCCAGATGCTCGCGAATCACGCACTCGGCGACTTGGTACGGATACAGCTTCTCCGTCGTCGCAAGCGCTTCGGCAGCCACCTATCCCGCGGAGATTCGAAAATTCGCGTGTCGCCAACCTGAGCGAGCGGGTCGGCACCCTCGTTGGTCTGAACTCGAAAACACCCTCGATCGCCGTGCAACATCTTGACCCGGACTAAACTCATCGCGGAGCGTGAACATCGCGCGAGATAGAAGTGGTCGTCGATGCGTATAACGAAGAAGAGCGTTCGGCGGGATGATATTGCTACCTCGACGAGGACCTTGCGTTTCCATTTGAAGGGTGCATCCGGAAAGCCACACCCTCCTTGCCCTCGCGTCCGGGTCAAACCGTTGCGGTTATCGCGCTCGCGCATGAGGATCTGTGCGGGGTCGATATCTTCGCGTGGGTCACCTCGAACCAGCGTGATCAGGAAGGCCTGCACCTGGACGAGTTCGCCTTCGGCGAAGACAACTATGGTGAGCCGGCTGATTCGGACTTCCAGAGCGAGCTGCCGATGCTCAATGAAGCACGGTCGCGCTGGCGAAGGCGCTGGGCGGGCTGAATTCATTCATCTACGACTGCGGCGACAACTGGCAGCATGGCATCGATGTCGAGAAGGCTCTCGTGCATGATCCAGACATGAGCCGGCCGTTGTGCGTGGACGGGCAAATTGCGCGTCCGCCGGAAGACGTTGGGGGAGCGCCCGGAGATGCCCACTTCCTCGAAGCTATCAGCGATCCGACGCATGAGGAGCACGACCATTTTCGCAGGTGCTTTGGCTGGAGCTTCGATCCCGGTGCCTTCGATCTCGTGCTCGTGAATCGGAGGCTCTCACGGGTATGTTCTGATCGTCAAGACGGCTGCGGTTTGACGCTTGCCAAACTCCTTGAACTCAGTGGGAAGTAGTAGCGCGGCCAGAGGAAAGCGTCGTCCCGGACAAGAGCCGACCGCTGATCAACGACCGCACTTTAGACCACTCGGCCGACACGGCATCGGAAGATCGTTCAGGCGCTGGATGAGTGGGCGAAGAAGCGCGGGAGGTGTTAGTTGAAGGCGGCCAAGAGAAGCCGGCAATGCCGAGAGGGACTCCGTCGTGGCGCAGCGCGCAAATCAGGTGTACCCTTACAGATTGTTTCCCGGTGCAAGCTGATTCCTGTAAAGGAGAATGCCTTTGAATCGTAGAGAAAAGATGGTCTCCGGCATAGACCTGTCTTCGTCAATCGGGGCCGAAATCGGTGCACTATGCAATCCTCTGGTCACCAAAGAGGAATGTGACGTTATTTACGTCGACTACGCCGACGCGGCGAGCCTTAGAAAACACTACGCGGGGAATCCTTCCGTCGAGGTCGACAGGATCGTCGAAACGGACGCCATATGGGGTAAGCAAACCCTATTGGAGACATTGAAGCGACCGGTGGATTTCATCGTCGCGTCTCATGTGATCGAGCATGTCCCTGACCTGATCACGTGGCTACGCGAACTTCGGTCTGCGCTCAAGTCCAACGGACAGGTGCGGCTCGCTATTCCGGACAAACGCTTTACGTTCGATTTTCTGCGGCGAGAAACCGAACTCAGCGACGTTCTTGATTCGTACATCTCAAAGGCCCGCGTGCCCAAGCCCCGTGCAATCCTTGACTACTATCTGAACGCGACCCAAGTTGATCCTTTAGCCGCATGGCGCGGCGAGCTAAACGAAAGTAACGTCAAGCGTCCCAACACTTTCGAACCGGCAATGGCGATGGCGCGGGACGCAGCCGAGAATAGCACGTACCATGATGCGCATTGCTGGGTATTTACGCCCCGTTCATTTGCGAACCTTATGGCACAGCTGTGCTCGCTCGGACTGGTCGAGTTTGCATGCGATCGATTCTTTGACACTGAAGTCAACACCATTGAATTTTTCGTGTCACTACGGCCTGAGGCCGACACTGAAAAGAGTGTCGCAAGCTGGCAGCGAATGGCATCTGAAGCTACCCATCCGCCGAAGTATGCTAGTCGTCTCACTCAGGAGCCGGCGAGACTCAAGTCCGCTGTGCGAGCCGTTTGCACGCGACTCCTACGATCGCCAGTATCAAACTCAAGATAAGTGCAACTGATACGGGTCCGCGAGCCACACTCTTCCACCACGGTCGGATCGCACATACGCTGAAGTACGCGACCCGCTCCCAATGAGCGCTCAGATGCTCTTTGCGATGATGGCCCAGTCGGCATTGGACAAGACAACCTTGGATGTTAGCGCCGATGCGAAACTGACCCCACACGACCGGAATTCAATTGACCATCGGACAACCGAGCAATCTCGCGCCGGCATACGTGTGGTTTGAGAGCAAATCACCGCTCATCGCCGCCATGCGCGCCAACGTATTTCAGAGTTCAGGGCAAAGGTAACAATCTGATTGCCCCGAGAGAATGACTGAGGAGAGCGGAATTATGTCGAATGCATCACCAAAACTACGGCCTGGTTTGCTATACCGGATTCCGCTGGTGCGCCGTCCGTTTTTTCAGAGAGACTTTGTTGCGTCCCAAAGGGACGCAGCCATCGCCGAAAGAGACGCTGCGATAGCAGAGCTAGATCGCTTGAGAAGTGTCATCGATGTCGAAAAGTCTCGAGGAAGTGATCGCGCGGCTGAGATCGCTCGGATTGCAGAATATATCAGCCGCGATGCCTCAGTATTACAGTATCGGCAGGCTTACTTTGAGGCGTATGGGCATACCCCCCCGGAGCCAGGCGTTCCGGCAGCGCGCCCTTATCCGGATCCGGCCTCTAGCCTGTCATACAAACAGAAGCTCACTGGCCTGCTGCCAATTTCCAATGGTAGGGGTGCAGAGATTGGCCCCTTGGATATCCCGCTTCTCTCGAAGGATGAGGCGGATATTCTTTACGTTGATCATCTGGATACAGAGGGGTTGCAGAAGAAATATCCAACCCTGACCAACATCGCACCAGTCGACAGGCCGATGGTCAACAACAATCTTGCCGACACACTGCGAGCAGATAGCCCATTGGACTACCTTGTCGCATCGCAAGTGATGGAGCACGTCCCTAATCCTGTTCGTTGGTTACGCGAGGCGGCAGAAACATTGCACACAGGAGGATTGCTGGCCCTCTCTCTGCCCGATCGGCGCATGACGTTCGACTTCCTGCGTCATGAGAGTCGGCCATCAGATGTCGTGTCTGCCTACCTCAATGATGCCATCGTGCCTGACGTACGAAGTGTATATGATCATCATTCACAGGCATCCTTGATTAACATGAAGTGGGCCAGTGAGTTGTCCGTCACGCCGGAGGAGATTGTCGATGGCTATGGCTCTGTACAACCTCCTCTAGCCACCGACAGTCACATGGAGTACGTCTATGGCGCCAAGGATGGCAAATACTTCGACGTCCACGCCTGGGTATTTACGCCACCCAGTTTCCTGATTCTCATGGCCCAGTTGACCCAAGAGGGCTTCATCCCGTTCCGTTGCAGACAGTTTTACCCGACTGATAAACATTGCAGTGATCGCGGTAATTCCAGCTTCACCGTAATTCTCGAGAAGGTAAGTGACGACTGTAGCCGTCGTGAGCTACGGAAGAGCTTTTTGATGTGCTTGGGCGGCTAGAATAAGCATGAAGCAAAAGCCGCCAACCTATTGAGATCCACCTTCAACCGTGTTGCTAGTTCCGGAGTTGGTAACGTTCGTCGCACGGAAATTGAACTGCCTGGACGCGCCTTCCACGACACGGCTCAGAACGCCCGGCCGCGCACTCGTGCGCAACGTGATCAGACTCGTTCAACTCGGTGGTTACGTAACCGTCCGACCCTGACCGTATAGACGGCTGATGAAGGCGAAGCCATGCTTTCCCGGGGCACAAATGTGACTGTGTCCACAAAGGAATCATGGACACAGTGACTGAATTCTCCGAAGTCAAAGTCGCCCGGAAGTATCGCCGGCGTACCGTGGACGAGAAACGCCAGATCGTCGAAGAGGCGTTATCCAGTGGACGTTCGGTGGCAGAAATTGCACGCAGTCACGAATTGAACGCGAATCAGCTGTTCGACTGGCGCAAGCAGTACCTCGATGGGCGACTTGGCGTGAACGGTCGCGAATGCGCGTTGCTGCCAGTCACCGTGAATGAGGCCAGCGACGGCGGGGTCGCCGAACTGGCAGCACCTCTGCCTGCTGCACCGACGCCCGGCAAGATACGTATCCAGTTGCCACGAGGCGACGTACACGTTGAAGGGAGCGTCGATCCCGACACGCTGCGTGTGGTGATCCAGTGCCTGAGCCGATGATTGGTCCGCTCGCAAACACGCGCATCTGGGTTGCCGCCGGATTTACGGATATGCGCTGCGGCTTCGACGGCCTGGCCGCGAAGGTGCAGACCGTGCTGGCGAAGGATCCATTCTCTGGCCACATCTTTGTGTTCCGGGGCAAACGTGGCGACCTCATCAAATGCCTGTACTGGCGCGACGGCGGCCTATGCCTGTTCGCCAAACGTCTGGAGCGTGGGCGCTTTGCGTGGCCTCGTGCTGATGGCGGTGTTGTTTCGCTGACCAGCGCTCAACTAGGCCTTCTGCTCGAAGGATTCGACTGGCGACAGCCCGTCGATGCAGGCCGCCCCTCCAGCGCTTTGTAAACGTATGTGACAACGCACGCGTAGCGCAATGCACGCGCGTAAACTGCCTGCATGGCATCCAGTGACGCTACCCTTCCGGACGATATCGAGGCCTTGAAGGCTCTCTTGCTCGCGCGTGAGGCGGCGTTGCGTGTGCACGAAGGCGAGCTCACGGATCTGCGCGACACTGTCACGACGCTTAGGAAGACTCTCTCCGACCGGGCGCTCGAGATCGATCACCTGAAGCTGTGGATTGCGAAGCTTCAGCGCATGCAGTTCGGGCGCAAGTCGGAGAAGATTGATCGCCAGATCGAGCAACTGGAGTTGCGTCTCGAAGATCTACAGGCTGACGATGGCGCTGCGACAGTCGACGCACCGACTCGGACCCGCCCTGAAGCCGGCAAGCCGACGGGACGCAAGCCACTTCCGGAACACCTGCCGCGCGAAGACGTTGTTCATCAGCCCGACGACGCGTGCTGTCCGCAATGTGGCGGCGCACTTGGCGACCTCGGCGAGGACGTTTCCGAGCAACTCGACTATGTACCGGGGCATTGGCGAGTTGCGGATTTCGGCGAACGTGACCGCCGATTTCGGGAACGTGACCGATTCGGCGGGGTTGGGGCGTTGCGCGGTGTCGATTGTAGTTTTCCTTGTCAGTTCTGGTCGAGTTCGGGCTCCAGGACGTT